>NZ_JBEZWX010000055.1:0-37236 GCF_040637635.1 Streptomyces sp. NPDC028635
GGGGTGTCCGTCCTCGGTCCGGCCGCCCGTTTCCGACGAGGGGCGCCCTGTGCCGGTGCCGGCCGCTGCGGGCGGACACCCCCCACCCCGTCCCCTTCCCGCCGTCGGCGCCTGCGGCCCGTCGCGCCTTTCCGTTCGGGGGGCGCCCCTTTCGGTCCGGTGCGGGCCGTCGGCCCTTCGGGCGCGGGCTGGGCGGACGGTGACCGCAACCCCCTAGGGGCGCGGGGAACTGCGCGACCAGCCACAACGCACCCGCCCCCGACAACGCACCCCGCGCCGCAAGGCACTCGCACCCAGCGCCGCACGGCACTCGCGCCCCCGGGCCGGGCGCCGCACCGGGCCGGTGCCCGTGCGCGCGCCGTACCGAAGCCCCGTCAAAGAAACGGCGGCACGAAACGGTAACGCCGGAGGCAACCCCGTTCCCCCGCCCCTCTACGCGCGTTACTGTGCGCCGGAATCGCCTTGGGGATGCGGTCCCGGGAACCGGTGCCGTGGGGATGAAGGGGTGCTCGACGTGCGTCTGAAATCTCGGAGGACCAGGTTCTCCCAAGCCGCGGTGGCCGTCACGGTCATCGCCCTCGCGGCCGCCGGATGCGGCGAGTCCAGCTCTTCTTCCAGCAGCGCCGATGCCTCCGGGAAGTACTCCGGCAAGGGCATCGGCCTCGCGTACGACATCGGCGGCAAGGGCGACCAGTCGTTCAACGACGCCGCCTTCTCGGGCTTCCAGAAGGCCGAGCAGGAGTTCAAGATCGGCGGGCGGGACGTCGAGCCCAGCGACAACGAGTCCAGCGCCGACAAGGTGCAGCGCCTCGAGCAGCTCGCCAAGGCCGGGTACAACCCGATCATCGGCGTCGGGTTCGTCTACGCGCCGGCGGTCAAGGAGGTCGCCGCCAAGTATCCGAAGGTCACCTTCGGGATCATCGACGACGACACCGTCCAGGCGAAGAACGTCGCCGATCTGGTCTTCCACGAGGAGCAGTCGTCGTATCTCGCGGGGGTCGCCGCCGCGAAGGCCACCAAGAAGAACCACATCGGGTTCATCGGCGGGGTGGACATCCCGTTGATCCACAAGTTCGAGGCCGGGTTCGTGCAGGGCGCCAAGTCCGTGAACCCGGGGATCAAGATCGAGTCGCAGTATCTGACGCAGACCGCCCAGGAGGGTGGGTTCTCCAGTCCCGACAAGGGTGAGGACGCCGCCAACGGGCAGATCGAGGCCGGGGCCGACGTGGTCTACCACGCCGCCGGTCTGTCCGGGCAGGGCGTGATCAAGGCCGCCGCGCAGCACAAGGTGTGGGCGATCGGCGTCGACTCCGACCAGTACAAGCAGGGCGCGCTCGGCCAGTACAAGGACTGGATCCTCGGCTCCGCGCTGAAGAACGTCGGCGGTGCCGTCTACGGCCTGGCCAAGTCGGTGTACCAGGGCAAGCCGCTGACGGGCACGGTGCGTGGCTCGCTCGCCAACGACGGGGTCGGATTCGCCGACTCCAACCCGAAGTACCAGGCCATGAAGGACGTCGTCGGGGCCGTCGACAAGGCCAAGCAGGACATCGTGAACGGGAAGGTCACCGTGAACACGAAGTAGGCCCTTAGGGTTCCTTCCCGCGGTTACGCCCCTTGCTTCCTGCAAGGGGCGTTTCGCTGTCCGTAGTCTGGAGCGCAACTGTGGCCACAGCTCGATAACGGACCGGACAGAAGGGTTTTTCCGTCTGGTCTACGCGCGTTACGCTGCGGCGGAACCAGCGCCTGGTATGGGCGCTTGCACAAAGGAGTCTCGTTCCATGCGCCGGGTGTCCCGAATCGCGGTTGCGGGTGTTGCCACCGCAGCCCTCGCTGTCACCGTTTCCGCCTGCGGAAGCTCCTCCAGCTCCTCGTCGGGCAGCAAGAAGGACCTGGGCCTCGCCCTGGCCTACGACGTCGGCGGCAAGGGCGACCAGTCCTTCAACGACGCCGCCACCGCCGGCCTGGAGAAGGCCGACAAGGAGTTCGGCTACAAGTCGACGGCCGTCGAGCCGCAGGACGGTGAGTCCGACGCGGACAAGGTGCAGCGCCTGGAGACCCTCGCCAAGCAGGGCTACAACCCTGTCATCGGCGTCGGTTTCGCCTACGCGCCGGCCGTGAAGGAAGCCGCCGCCAAGTTCCCGAAGACCACCTTCGGCATCGTCGACGACAACACCATCAAGGCGCCCAACGTCGCCGACCTCGTCTTCCACGAGGAGCAGGCGTCCTACCTCGCCGGTGTCGTCGCCGCCAAGGCCACCAAGACCAACACCGTCGGCTTCATCGGCGGCGTGGACGTCCCGCTGATCCACAAGTTCGAGGCCGGCTTCAAGCAGGGCGTCGCCGACACCAAGAAGGGCGTCACGGTCAAGTCGCAGTACCTGACCCAGACCGCCCAGGAGGGTGGCTTCTCCAGCCCCGACAAGGGTGAGGACGCCGCCAACGGGCAGATCGAGGCCCACGCCGACGTCGTCTACGCCGCCGCCGGTCTGTCCGGCCAGGGCGTGATCAAGGCCGCCAACGCGCACAAGGTGTGGGCGATCGGCGTCGACTCGGACCAGTACAAGCAGGACGCGCTGGCCAAGTACAAGGCCTCCATCCTCACCTCCGCGATGAAGGACGTCGCCGGCGCGGTGTACAACCTGGCCAAGTCGGTGCACGACGGCAAGCCGCAGACCGGTGAGATCCGCGCCAGCCTCGCCACCGGTGGCGTGAGCCTCGCCGACTCCAACCCGGCCTACAAGAGCAACGCCGACATCCAGGCCGCCGTGAAGAAGGCCGAGGAAGGCATCAAGAACGGCACCATCCAGGTGAAGACCTCCTGACCATCCCGGTCAGAGGCCTTGGCCACCGCAACGCCGCAATGGCAGCGTTACGGCCACGCAACGGGGCGCGGGCAGCATGGCCTGCCCGCGCTCCTTCGCGCGGCAGAATGCTCGGAACCGATCGGTTGGTTGAAAAAAGCCGATCCGGTCCGAGCACTATTTAAAGCAGGGGCGCTACGCGCGTAGAGCGGCCCCTTTCCTGAGGAGAGTGCGCCATCGACGCGACCAGCAGCCCTCCGCTCACCGCTTCGTCGACCATCGCGGTAGAGCTGGCGGGGATCACCAAGCGATTCCCCGGTGTCGTCGCCAACCACGACATCCACCTGACCGTCCGCAAGGGCACCGTGCACGCCCTCGTCGGCGAGAACGGCGCCGGCAAGTCGACCCTGATGAAGATCCTCTACGGCATGCAGAAGCCGGACGAGGGCACCATCACCGTCGACGGCGCGCAGGTCAGCTTCTCCAGTCCGGCCGACGCCATCGCCCGCGGCATCGGCATGGTCCACCAGCACTTCATGCTGGCCGACAACCTCACCGTGCTGGAGAACGTGGCGCTGGGCAGCGAGAAGCTGTTCGGCATCGGCACCGGCGCCCGTAAGAAGATCAAGGAGATCTCCGACCGGTACGGCCTGGGCATCCGCCCGGACGAACTGGTCGAGGACCTCGGCGTGGCCGACCGCCAGCGCGTGGAGATCCTCAAGGTCCTCTACCGCGGCGCCAAGACCCTCATCCTCGACGAGCCGACCGCCGTGCTCGTCCCGCAGGAGGTCGACGCCCTGTTCGCCAACCTGCGCGAGCTGAAGTCCGAGGGCCTGTCCGTCATCTTCATCTCCCACAAGCTGGGCGAGGTCCTGTCGGTGGCGGACGACATCACCGTCATCCGCCGCGGTACGACCGTCGGCACGGCCGTCCCCTCGCAGACCACCCCGCGCCAGCTCGCCGAGATGATGGTCGGCAGCGAGCTGCCCACCCCGGAGACCGCGGAGTCGACGGTCACGGATCGGCCGGTGATCCAGGTCGAGGGGCTGACCGTCTACTCGTCGGGTGCCGTGACGCTCGGCGAGTCGTCCGCGGGTCTGCTGATGGACGAGGTCCAGCGCGGCGACGTCAAGAAGGTCCTCGACGACGTCACCTTCACCATCCACGCCGGCGAGGTCATGGGCATCGCCGGTGTCGAGGGCAACGGCCAGACCGAGCTGATCGACGCGCTCATCGGCACCAAGAACGCCGACGCGGGCACGATCCGCTTCCTGGACGAGGACATCACCGGCTGGGCCACCCGCAAGCGCCGCGAGTCCGGCGTCGGGTACATCCCCGAGGACCGCCACCGCCAGGGCCTGCTCCTGGAGGCCCCGCTGTGGGAGAACCGCATCCTCGGCCATGTCACCGAGGCCCCCAACGCCAAGGGCTTCTGGCTGAACCCCAAGGGCGCCCAGGACGACACCCGCAGGATCGTCGAGGAGTACGACGTCCGCACCCCCGGCATCGACGTCACCGCGGCCTCCCTGTCCGGCGGCAACCAGCAGAAGCTGATCGTCGGCCGCGAGATGAGCCACGCCCCGAAGTTCCTGATCGCCGCCCACCCCACCCGCGGTGTGGACGTCGGCGCCCAGGCGCAGATCTGGGACCGCATCCGTGAGGCCCGCCGCGAGGGCCTGGCGGTGCTGCTGATCTCCGCCGACCTGGACGAGCTGATCGGCCTGTCGGACACCCTGCGCGTGATCTACAACGGCAGGCTGGTCGCCGACGCCGACCCGGCCACCATCACCCCCGAGGAGCTGGGCTCGGCCATGACCGGTGCCGCCACCGGCCACCTGGAGCACGACGAGAACGGCGACGACGAAGCCGCCCCGGAGGACGAGGCCCGATGAAGAAGTTCGACAAGGAGCGGGTGCTCACCGCGGTGGCCGGTCCGGTCATCGCGCTCGTCCTCGCCATCGCCCTGACGTCGGTGGTGCTGATCGCCTCCGGCAAGAACCCGTTCGAGCCGTACCGGCTGATGCTCGAGCAGGCCGGCTACTCCGACGTCCAGGTGCTGATCATCAACCAGGCGTCGCTGTACTACATCGCCGCCCTCGCGGTCGCCCTCGGCTTCCGGATGAACCTGTTCAACATCGGCGTCGACGGCCAGTACCGCCTGGCCGCCGTGATGACCGCCGTCGTCGGCGCCAAGGTCGCCCTGCCGAACTTCCTCCAGGTGCCGCTGCTGCTGCTCGTCGCGATCCTCACCGGCTCCCTGTGGGCCGGCATCGCGGGCGTCCTCAAGGTCACCCGCGGCGTCAGCGAGGTCGTCGCGACGATCATGCTGAACTCCATCGCCACCGCCCTCATCGGCTACCTCACCCTGACCGACGTGTGGGGCAAGCAGGTCGGCAACAACATGACGACCGGGATCATGCACGAGTCCGGCTGGATCCCCGGCATCAACCTGGGCTCGGACGTCGGTGAGATCTACGGCCTGGTCTTCCTCGCCGTGCTGCTGGGCATCCTGTACTGGCTCGTCCTCAACCGCACCCGCTTCGGCTTCGACCTGCGCGCCACCGGCGCCTCCGAGACCGCCGCCGCGGCCTCCGGCGTCGACGCCAAGCGCATGGTGCTGGTCTCCATGCTGATCTCCGGCGGTGTGGCCGGCCTGTCCGGCCTGCCGCTGCTGCTCGGCGACGCCCACACCTACAGCCTGAGCTTCCCGGCGGGCCTCGGCTTCACCGCCATCGGCATCGCCCTGCTCGGCCGCAACCACCCCGGCGGCATCGCGCTCGCCGCGCTGCTGTGGGCCTTCCTCGACAAGGCGTCCCCCGCCCTCGACTACGCCACCCCGGTGGCGTACGAGAAGGAGATCGCCACGATCATGCAGGGCCTGATCGTCTTCGCGGTCGTCATCTCCTACGAGGCCGTACGGCAGTGGGGCCTGCGCCGCCAGCAGAAGCGGGTCGGTGCCGAGCTCGCCGCCGCCGCTCAGAACACCCAGAACAAGGAGGTGGCGGCCTGATGTCCACCGAGACCATCGCCAAGCCGCAGGCGAAGAAGCCCGGCCGGGGCGGCCGCCGCATGTCGCTCCCGGTGCTGCTGCTGGTCATCGCCGGCGTGCTGATCCTGACCTCCGCCGTCCGCCTGATCACCGACGCCAACGGCATCACCTCCACCGGCCAGATGTCCACGGCGCTGCGCCTGGCCGTGCCGATCGGCCTCGCCGGTCTCGGCGGTCTGTGGGCCGAGCGCGCGGGTGTCGTCAACATCGGCCTCGAGGGCATGATGATCCTCGGCACCTGGTTCGGCGCCTGGGCCGGCTACCAGTGGGGCCCGTGGACGGGTGTCGTCTTCGGCATCATCGGCGGCATGCTCGGCGGCATTCTGCACGCCATCGCCACCGTCACCTTCAACGTCAACCACATCGTCTCCGGTGTGGCCCTGAACATCCTGGCGCTCGGCACGACCCGGTACCTGTCGAAGTTCACCTTCGAGGGCGTGCCGCAGGGCTCCTCCAAGCAGTCCCCGCCGATCGACTCCCTCGGCACCTTCGACATCCCGGGCCTGTCCAGCTGGCTGGACACCCTCAACGGCAAGCACTGGTTCCTGATCTCCGACATCGCCGGCCTGCTCGGCGGTCTGATCACCGACCTGTCCCCGCTCACCGTGATCGCGGTGGCGCTGGTCCCGGCGACCTGGTGGGTGCTGTGGCGCACCTCCTTCGGCCTGCGGCTGCGCTCCTGCGGTGAGAACCCGGTCGCCGCGGAGTCCCTCGGCGTCAACGTCTACAAGTACAAGTACATCGCGGTGATCATCTCCGGTGGCTTCGCCGGACTCGGCGGCGCGTTCCTGTCGATCGTGGCGTCCAACGTCTACCTCGACGGCCAGACGGCCGGCCGCGGTTACATCGGCCTCGCGGCGATGATCTTCGGCAACTGGATGCCGGGCGGCCTCGCCCTCGGCGCGGGCCTGTTCGGCTACACCGACAGCCTCAACCTGCGCGGCGGCACCACCAACGTGCACGCGCTGATCCTGCTGCTGGCGATCCTGCTCGTGGCCGGGGCGATCTACCAGGCGTGGAAGAAGAAGTACGTCCCCGCCGTGATCACCCTCGTCGTCTCCGCGCTGATGTTCGCCTGGTACCTCGGCACCGACGACGTGCCGAAGCAGGTCGTGACGGCCACCCCGTACATCGTCACCCTGCTCGTGCTGTCGCTGTCAGCGCAGAAGCTGCGCATGCCGAAGGCGGACGGTCTGCCGTACCGCAAGGGGCAGGGCAAGTGACCCCGCCCGACGCGGCCGGCGTCGACTGGGAGGCGCTGCGCGCGGTGGCCCGCGAGGCCATGACCCGCGCGTACGCCCCCTACTCCGGCTACCCGGTCGGGGTCGCGGCCCTCGTCGACGACGGCCGCACGGTCTCCGGCTGCAACGTGGAGAACGCCTCCTACGGCCTCGGCCTGTGTGCCGAGTGCGGGCTGGTCTCGGAGCTGGCCCGCACCGGCGGCGGCCGGCTGACGCACTTCACGTGCGTGGACGGCCGCGGCGACATCCTCGTGCCGTGCGGCCGCTGCCGGCAGCTGCTGTTCGAGTTCGGCGGCCCGGACCTGCTGCTGCAGACCCCCGAGGGCATCCTGCCGCTCTCGGAGATGCTGCCCCAGGCCTTCGGCCCGGACCACCTCTCCCGGTAACTCCCGCGCGGCCCCTCCGAGTCGGATCGGAGGGGCCGCGTATTTCTTGAACGTCTCGGAAGGAACGCCATGGCCATGGACGCCATCTCCGTCATCCGCACCAAGCGCGACCGCGGTGGACTCAGCGACGAGCAGATCGACTGGGTCATCGACGCCTACACGCGCGGCGAGGTCGCCGACGAGCAGATGTCCGCGCTCGCGATGGCCATCCTGCTCAACGGCATGGACCGCCGGGAGATCGCCCGCTGGACCGCGGCGATGATCGCCTCCGGCGAGCGCATGGACTTCTCCTCGCTCACCCGTCCGACCGCCGACAAGCACTCCACGGGCGGCGTCGGCGACAAGATCACGCTGCCGCTGGCCCCGCTGGTCGCCGCGTGCGGCGCCGCCGTCCCGCAGCTCTCCGGCCGCGGCCTCGGCCACACCGGCGGCACCCTCGACAAGCTGGAGTCGATCCCCGGCTGGCGCGCCCTGCTGTCCAACGAGGAGATGCTGCGCGTCCTCGACGAGGTCGGTGCGGTGATCTGCGCCGCCGGTGACGGTCTGGCGCCCGCCGACAAGAAGCTGTACGCGCTGCGCGACGTGACCGGCACGGTCGAGGCGATCCCGCTGATCGCGTCCTCGATCATGTCGAAGAAGATCGCCGAGGGCACGGGCAGCCTGGTCCTGGACGTGAAGGTCGGCTCGGGCGCCTTCATGAAGACCATCGAGGACGCCCGCGAACTGGCCACCACGATGGTCGGTCTCGGCACCGACCACGGCGTGAAGACCGTCGCCCTGCTCACCGACATGTCCACCCCGCTCGGCCTGACCGCGGGCAACGCCCTGGAGGTCCGGGAGTCCCTGGAGGTCCTGGCGGGCGGCGGCCCGGCGGACGTCGTCGAGCTGACGATCGCCCTCGCCCGCGAGATGCTCGGCGCGGCCGGCGTGAAGGACGCCGACCCGGCGAAGGCCCTCGCCGACGGCTCCGCGATGGACGTCTGGCGCCGCATGATCGCGGCGCAGGGCGGCGACCCGGACGCGGAGCTGCCGGTGGCCCGCGAGCAGCACGTGATCAAGGCGCCGTCCTCGGGTGTCCTGACCCGCCTCGACGCCTACGACATCGGCGTCGCCGCCTGGCGCCTCGGCGCGGGCCGCGCCCGCAAGGAGGACCCGGTGCAGGCGGGCGCGGGCGTGGAGATGCACGCCAAGCCCGGCGACACGGTGACCGAGGGCCAGCCCCTGCTGACCCTCCACACGGACACCCCCGAGCGCTTCGACTACGCCCTCCAGGCGGTCGAGGGTTCCTACGACATCGCGGCCGCGGGTACGGCCTTCACCGCCTCGCCGGTGGTGCTGGAACGTATCGCCTGACCTGCCGTTTCCTCATCCGGGTGAACGGGATCGGCGGACCCCCGCCGGTCCCGTTCGGCATGCTGGGACCGGTGACGCACCGATGGGAGAACCGCCATGAGCGCACTCGGCGTCGACCCCGAGTCCCCGGAGGGAACGGGCTGGGACGTCCTTCCCCTCAGCTGATCCAGGGGTCACCCCAGCAGCGCCGCCACCGCCACCAGCACCGGTACCGACGTCACTGTCGACAGCAGGATCGACTCGCGGGCCAGGGACTCCGCGACGCGGTAACGGCTGGCGTAGGTGAAGAGGTTCTGGGCGGCCGGGAGGGCCGACGTCACCACCACGTCGAGCAGCGCCGCGCCGTGCAGGCCGAAGACCGCCTCCGCCAGTACCCAGGCGATCAGCGGCTGGCCCACGGACTTCAGAGCCACCGACAGCAGCACGGGCAGCCGGTCCTTGCCCCGGCCCGGTGCCGCGCTGCCGTACAGGGAGATGCCGAAGGCGAGCAGCGACGCCGGGACCGACATGTTGCCGATCAGCTTGATCGGGTCCATCACCGGGCCGGGGACGTGCACACCGGCCGCCGACACCAGCACCCCGGCCAGGGAGCCCACCGCGACCGGGTTGCGCAGCGGCGTCAGCAGCCGCTGCCACAGCGGCCCCTTCTCGCCGCGCCCCGACAGGTCCAGCACCGCCAGGGCGAGCGGGGTGACCAGGATGAGCTGGAAGAGCATCACGGGGGCGACCAGCGAGGCGTCGCCGAGGACGTACACGGCGATCGGGATGCCGAGGTTGCCGGAGTTGACGTAACCGGCGCACAGGGCGCCGATCGTGGTGCGGCCCACGCCCCAGCGGCGCAGCACCCCCACCGCGACGAAGATCCCCACGACGGCCGCCGTGCTCAGCGCCGTCACCAGCAGCCGGCTGGAGAAGATCACCGACAGGTCGGCCCGGGCGAGCGTCGTGAACAGCAGCGCCGGCGTCGCCACATGGAACGCGAGCGCCGTCAGGACGTCCCGGCCCTGCTCCCCGAGCGAGCCGAGGCGTCCCAGCACATACCCCACCGCGATAACGACCGCGATGACCGCGAACCCGCTCAGCACCCCCTGCACAGGACCTCCCCGGCGAGCGAGGGAACGGCGGATACGGGGTCCGGTGCTGGTTCACAGGGCATGGCGATCACCCTGGTCGGCGCCGCCGAGCCGGGTCAATGTGATTCTCGTCGGCGGCTTGCGGCGCCCGCCGCGATGAGTTCGGCGCACCCGCGCGGTCTACCGCACGTGGACGCCATGACACCGCCCGTACTCGCGCTGGCCGGCCCCGTCACCCGGGACGAGGTGACGGGGCTGTGCGACGACGTGCGGGCGCTGCTGGAGGCCGGCGGGACCGGCGTCGTCGTGTGCGACGTCGGCGGCCTCGGACCGCCCGGCCTCGCCGCCGTCGACCTGCTGGCGCGGCTTCAGCTGACCGCGCGCCGGGCCGGGGGGCGGATACGCCTGCGCGATCCCGCCCCCGCGCTAACCGCCCTGCTGGACCTCGTCGGCCTCCGCTTCGAGCTGGAGGGGCAGGCCGAACAGCGGGAACCAGCGCTGCACGTCCAGGAAGCAGTGGAACCCGGTGATCCGGCCGTCTGAGATCTCCAGCGCCTGCACCGCCCACGCGGAGAAGCCGCCCGTCTCCGGCTCCGGCTTGTAGTGCGCGAACCCGGGCAGACCGTTGACCTGCACCGGCAGCAGCCGGGAGTTCGCGCAGGACGCGCCGAGCGTGGTCATGAAGCCGGTGATGTCCGCCGGGCCGGTCAGCCACAGGTCGAACGGCGGCATCGTCATGATGGCGTCCTCGTGCAGCAACGCCGTCAGCGCGGCCATGTCGTAGCCCTCGAAGGCCTGCACATAGCGCTCCAGGAGCTTGCGCTGCTCCTCGTCCAGCGGGTCCGACACCGCCGCCTCGGCGCCCGGCTCCGGCTGCTCCGCGAGCGTCGCACGGGCCCGCTGCAGGGCGCTGTTGACCGACGCCACCGACGTCTCGAGCAGCTCGGCGACCTCGCTCGCCCGCCAGGCCAGCACCTCCCGCAGGATCAGCACCGCGCGCTGCTTGGGCGGCAGCTTCTGCAGGGCCGCCATGAACGCCAGCCGCACCGACTCCTTGGCGACCGCCGCCTCCGCCGGGTCCTCGACCGTCGGCAGCACCCGCGCGTCCGGCATCGGCTCCAGCCAGGTGTTCTCGGGGCGCGGCGAGAGCGCCGCCTGCGCCAGCGGTGTCGACTCCGTCAGATCCATCGGCCGCGCCCGCTTGTTGCCCGCGGTCAGCATGTCCAGGCAGACGTTCGTCGCGATCCGGTACAGCCACGAGCGCAGACTGGAACGGCCCTCGAACTTGTCGTAGCTGCGCCAGGCGCGGACCATCGTGTCCTGTACCGCGTCCTCCGCCTCGAAGGACGAGCCGAGCATCCGGTAGCAGTACCCCGTCAGCTCGACCCGGTGCTTCTCCAGCCTGACGTCCAGATCCGCCGTCGCCGTGCCGTCACCCATCGTCCACCCACCCCTGTGGCCGTGTCCCTGTCCGCCGCATCGTCGCAACCGGACACTTCGGAAGCTACCGCAGCCCACTGACAATGGCCTCCGGAGTGGACAAAGAGGCAGGTCACGCGCGGGGAGCGGTCAGTGCGCCGGCACCGGTTCGCGGCGGGCCGCCACCCGCGCCGCCCGGGTACCGAGCAGCGTGATCGACACGACGCCGAGCACCGCCAGCAGGCCCACGCCCACCGTCCCGGCCCAGCCGCCCGAGTGGAACGCCATGGCGCCGACCGTGCTGCCCACGCTGGAGCCGACGTAGTACGCCGACTGGTACAGCGCCGACGCCTGCGCCCGCCCGCGGGTCGCCGTCTTGCTGACCGCCGAGGACGCCACCGCGTGCCCCGCGAAGAAGCCCGCGGTGATCAGCACCAGGCCCAGCAGGACCATCGGCAGGGAAGGCGCCAGGCTCAGCAGCAGACCCGCCGCGGTCGTGCCGCCCGCCAGGTACAGCGCACCCCGCCGGCCCAGCCGCCCGACCAGCCGGCCCGCCGTCGACGCCGACACCGTGCCCACCAGGTACACCAGGAAGATCGAGCCGATGATCCCCTGCGGCAGCGAGAACGGCGCCCCGGTCAGCCGGTAGCCGATGACCGTGTACACACCGCCGAAGACGGTCATGAAGAGCGCGCCGATCGCGTACAGCCGCCGCAGCAGCGGGTTCGCCAGGTGGTCGCGGACCGTGGCGGCCAGCACCCGGGGCCCGATCGACCCCGGGGTGAAGTGCCGCGGCGCGGGCAGCAGCAGCCGGAACGCCACCGCGCAGCCCACCGCGATCACCCCGATCACACCGACCGCGGTCCGCCAGCCCCACTCCTGCGCGACCCAGCCGGTGATCACCCGGCCGCTCATCCCGCCGACGCTGTTGCCCGCCACGAACAGCCCGATGGCGGTCACCAGCGCCCGCGGCGTGACCTCCTCCGCGAGATACGCCTGCGCCGACGCCGGCAGCCCGGCCAGCGCCGCGCCCTGCAACGCCCGCAGCGCCACCAGCACCCCGATGGAGGGCGCGAACGGCACCAGCAGCCCGAGGGTCACCGCCACCGCCAGCGAGGCCGTCATCACCGTACGGCGGCCGTAGCGCTCCGACAGGGCGCTCATCGGCAGCACGAACAGCGCCAGGCCGCCCGTCGCGGCCGCCACCGTCCAGCTCGCCTCGCTCGCCGCGACCCCGAAGTCACCGGAGATCAGCGGCAGCAGCGCCTGCGTGGAGTACAGCAGGGCGAACGTCGCCACGCCCGCGAGGAAGAGGGCGAGGCTCATCCGGCGGTAACCGGGGCCGCCCGGGGCCATACGGGAATCGGAGGCCGGGGAGGGAGCGGGGGCAGGGACACGAGCAGCGGCGCCCACGGTGGTGGACGCCCCGGTACTGGCGGGAGTCATGCCACGACCGTAGGGACGGCCCCGCTCATCCGTCCAATGCATGGAAACGCCATAATCGTTCCCATGGTGCATCAGCAGAGGTCACAGGGGCGTCTGTCACCGTCCGGTGACACGAAAGACATGGCGTCGTTGCTCGCGCCCCGCCTGGCGTACTTCACCGCGGTCGCCCGCACCGAGCACGTCACCCGCGCCGCCCAGGAACTGAACGTCCCCCAGTCGACCCTCTCGCGCGCGCTGGCCCGCCTGGAAGCGGACCTCGGCGTCGACCTGTTCGCCCGCCACGGCCGCACCGTCTCCCTCACCCCCGCCGGCCGCACCTTCCTCGCCTCCGCCGAGCGCGCTCTCGGCGACATCCGCCGCGCCGCCGACGAGGTCCGTGCCGACGCCGACCCGGCCACCGGCAAGGTCGCCTTCGGCTTTCTGCACACCATGGGCGCCGAGACCGTACCCGGCCTCATCCACGCCTTCCGCGCCGATCACCCGGGCGTCCGCTTCAGCCTGGTCCAGAACTACGGCGAGGCCATGCTGGAGCGGCTGCGCGCCGGCGACCTCGACCTCTGCCTGACCTCACCCGTCCCCGACGCCCCCGACCTGGTCGCCCGGCGCCTCGACGAACAGAAGCTGCGCCTCGTCGTGCCCCTCGACCACCGCCTGGCCGCCCGCCGCCGCATCCGCCTCGCCGAGGCCGCCGACGAAGCGTTCGTCACGCTGGAGCCCGGCTACGGCCTGCGCCGCATCACCGACGACCTGTGCCGCGAGGCCGGCTTCAAGCCGAGGATCGCCTTCGAGGGCGAGGAGGCGGAGACCCTGCGGGGCCTGGTGGCGGCGGGCCTGGGCGTGGCGCTCCTGCCTCCGCCGGCGTTCCCCCGCCCGGGAGTCGCGGAACTGACGGTCACGGCCCCGAGAGCGGCACGGGAGATCGGCGTCGCCTGGCTCAACGGCCACCCCGACACACCCCCGGTGGCCGCCTTCAAGAAGTTCCTGCTGTCAAGGAGGGGCACCCTGTTGCCGTGAAGGGGCGCGGGGCTGAGCCGACGTGCGGCTCCACCGCGTGGGCGCGAGCACGTCGCCACGGTCCCGCACTCCGAAGACCGCACAGACCTCCATGGCGCTAGCGCCGTAAGGTCGCCCCGAACCCGGAAGCAAGGGGCATCCGCAACCCCAGAGGCGGCGGAGCCTCCAACGCATCACGCACCGGCCGCGCGAACCCCCACCCGAAGACCGCGCCCATGACGAAGTCCGAGGCCAGCGCCAGCACCTCGTCCCGGTAGGCCCGCAACCCGTGCCCGTCCCCGTGCACCTCGAACCGGCACACCTCCCGGTTGGACTTCTTCGCGCGCGCCGCGAGCCGGAACGACAGCTCCGGGTCCGTGCGCTGGTCGTTCGTGCCGTGCGCGATCAGCACCCGGCGCCCCGCGAGCTGCTTCACCGGTTCGGCAGGCGCCGCCATGTCGTCCTCCGGCAGCCAGGGAGCCAGGGCGAGAACGGAGTTGACGGCCTCATGGCCGCCCGCCCGCAGCGCGGCCCGGCCGCCCATGCCGACGCCGGTGAGGCACACGGGGACGTCGCCGTAGCGCCGTACCGCCTCGTCGGCGGCCCAGGCCGCGTCGCCCGCGAGGTGGGCGTCGCTGCCGTTCCAGCCGCGGCAGCGGTAGTGCACGACGTGCACGGCCAGCCCTTCGGCGTGGCCCGTGCGGGCCAGGGCGCGGCCCAACGCCCGCACGGAGGCCGCCGCGAGCAACGGCGAGGGTCTGCGGGTGGAGACCTCCTCGCCGTCCGGGAGCAGCAGCACCACGCCGCTCACCGCCGTCGGTTCCGGACCGAGTGCCCGCCCCAGCCGGGCCGTTCGAGCCGGCGTCACATCGTGTGCCATGGCAGAACAGTGTCAGAAGCAACGGTGTACGCCACCCTTCCTCGCGGTCACCGTTACATATCGGCGGCGATGTACATCGCGCCCTCTACGCGCGTAGGCGTTACAGTGCGGAAATGACGAGCCAGACCATCCAGAAGGGCAGAATTCCGACGCCGGACCAGATCCGCCGGGCGCCCAAGGTTCTGCTGCACGACCATCTCGACGGCGGTCTGCGCCCCGCCACCGTCGTCGAACTCGCCCAGGAGACGGGCTATTCCGAGCTGCCGGCGACGGACCCGGGCAAGCTCGGCCTGTGGTTCCGGGAAGCCGCCGACTCCGGTTCGCTGGAGCGGTACCTGGAGACCTTCTCGCACACCGTCGGCGTGATGCAGACCCGTGAGGCCCTGGTGCGGGTCGCGCGCGAGTGCGCCGAGGACCTCGCGCAGGACGGCGTCGTCTACGCCGAGGTGCGCTACGCCCCCGAGCAGCACCTGGAGGGCGGCCTGACGCTGGAGGAGGTCGTCGAGGCCGTCAACGAGGGCTTCCGGGAAGGGGAGCGGACCGCCCGGGAGAACGGTCACCGCATCCGGGTCGGCGCCCTGCTGACCGCCATGCGGCACGCCGCGCGCGCCCTGGAGATCGCCGAACTCGCCAACCGCTACCGGGACCTGGGTGTCGTCGGCTTCGACATCGCGGGCGCGGAGGCCGGTTACCCGCCCACCCGGCACCTGGACGCCTTCGAGTATCTGAAGCGGGAGAACAACCACTTCACGATCCACGCCGGTGAGGCGTTCGGACTGCCGTCCATCTGGCAGGCGTTGCAGTGGTGCGGCGCCGACCGGCTCGGGCACGGGGTGCGGATCATCGACGACATCGAGGTCGAGGACGACGGCACGGTCACCCTGGGGCGGCTCGCCTCCTACGTCCGTGACAAACGGATCCCGCTGGAGCTGTGCCCCAGCTCCAACCTCCAGACCGGCGCGGCGACGTCGTACGCCGAGCACCCCATCGGGCTGCTGCGGCGGCTCCACTTCCGGGCGACCGTCAACACGGACAACCGGCTGATGTCGCACACCAGCATGAGCCGGGAGTTCGAGCATCTGGTCGAGGCGTTCGGCTACACGCTCGACGACCTGCAGTGGTTCTCCGTCAATGCGATGAAATCAGCGTTCATTCCTTTCGATGAACGACTCGCGATGATCAATGACGTGATCAAGCCCGGATATGCGGAGCTGAAATCCGAATGGCTGTTTCAGCAGACCGCCTCCACCAGCGGTTCTGTGGCTCCGGAAGGCTGAGCCAGGGCCTGACCGGCAGTGAAATGCGGACGGGCGTTCACAACCCGTCCGCATTTCGATGTTTGCGGCCGGAGGCGTCGCGTGTTTACGGTCGTGGACCGCTCAATCCCCGTCTCCATTCGAGGACGCATTTTCATGAAGCAGTCTGCTGCCAAGACCCTCGGTGTCGCCGCCCTCGGTGCCGCCTTCGCCGCTGCGGGCGCCGGCGCCGCGAACGCCGCCCCCGCCCTCCCCGACGCCTCCCAGGCGCTGGGCGGTCTGACCCAGACGCTGCCGGCGGAGAACGTCGCCCAGGCGGTGCCGGGCGCCGGTGCCGCGCTGTCCCACGGCCCGACCGCGCTCAACTCGGGCCTCGCGGCCGCGCAGCCGGCCGTCGGCAAGGTGCTCGCCGACGGGCCCGCGAAGCCCCTCACCGGGCTGCTCGGCGGGCTGCCGGTGCAGGGCCTGGGCTCGAGCGGGCTGAACGGCATCCCGCTGGGCTGACCCCCAGCCGACGCCGACGGGGCGCACCCCTGATCCAGGAGTGCGCCCCGTCGGCGTGCGGTCACCAGGCCGTGCGGGCCTTGTTCTCGGACGGCAGCAGGATCCACAGCGCGATGTAGAGCAGGAACTGCGGGCCCGGCAGCAGACACGACAGCAGGAAGATCACCCGCATCGTGGTCGCGGAGGTCCCGAAACGCCGCGCCAGGCCGGCGCACACGCCGGCGATCATACGGCCGTGGGTGGGGCGGGTCAGGGCGGTCATGTCGGCTCCTTCGCGAGCTGTCGGCGGTGAGGCCGCCGGGTGGCTGCCTCGTCCGACAACAACGCTACGGGGACGAAGGGGGCGCAACGTCGCTCCACGGGGCGATCCCGACCCTGGGAATCGTCGGGGTGCGACCCTGAGCCGGCTCCTCCTGGTGCAGCGGCGAACGGCCGGCCCTGCGGCGCAGACAGGCCCGGCCGACCGGCACGACGAGCAGGTGGGCGACGGCCACGCCCGTCGTGTTCAGCAGCAGCGCGTCCACGTCCGCGACCTGCCCCGGCACGCCGGTCTGCAGCAGCTCGATGCCCAGGGACAGCAGCGCCCCGGCGACCGTCGTGCGCAGCAGGGAGCCCCACGGGGACGCGTCGAGCCGGCCGTGCGCCAGTGGCAGCAGCACGCCGAGCGGCGCGAGCAGCGCCAGTCCGGTGCCGAGCCGGCGCACCGCGAAATCCCCGCCCTGGGCGAGGTCGTAGCGGATCCCGGCGAAGGGATGCAGATTCGCCGGCATCACCCAGGGGACGTCCAGCGGCCGCAGCGTGAACCAGGCGACGAACGCGAGGTGGGCGACGAGGAGGACACCTCCTGCCACACGGACGCGGGACGCGGCGCTGCCGCCGATGGAGCCATGACGCTGCACGCCCCCCTAGACGCACCCCCCGGCAGGATCGGTTCCGCACCGCGCACACCCACCGGTATGAGGCGTCGGCCACACCGGCCGCCGGCCGGGGCGCCCCCCGGGTCTCAGGTCTCCGTGACCTCCGTCGACGGCGGTTCCTTCGTGCCGGGGCGGGAGCGGACCGCGCCGGTGCAGGCGTAGCGGCGCGGCGGCTCGCCCCGGGGGCCGCCCAGGATGACGGAACCGTCGCCCTCGGCCGCCGCGGAGTCCGACAAGGTGCACACGACCTGCGCCAGCGCGTACGACGTGAGCGCGCCCGGCGACGTGCTCAGCCGCAGCGCGTCCTCCGGGTCGTGCGGGCCGGGCCCCGAGACGGTCATGCCGCCGCGCACGTCGGTGGAGTACCCGGCCTCCCGCTCCGCCGCCGACGGCGTCTGGGCCAGCTGGTCCAGCAGCCCCTGCGCCACCAGCACCCGCCGCCGGGAGTCCGCCGCACCGTCCGGCACGCGCACCACCCGGTCCACGGCCACCAGCGACGCACCGCACAGCAGGAACACCTGCACCGGCAGCCCGCGCGAGGTCTGCGTGGACAGCTCCGGCTCGGACAGCGAGCAGCGCACCCGGGACGGCGCCGCCCCGAAGTCCGTCGGCACCTGAGTCGCCCGGATGCCGCACCCGGCCGCCAGCACGGCGAGCAGCGGCACGGCCAGCAGACGTCGAGCCCTCCTCATCGGGCGTCCCCCTCCTGCTCGCGGCCCTTGGTCTCCCCGCGGGCCTGCTCCCGGCTCTGCTCCTCCTGGCGCGCCAGCTCCGACGCGTCCCGCGGCAGCCGCAGGGTGAACACCGCGCCGCCCTCCTCCGAGTTGGCCGCGGTGATCCCGCCGCCGTGGATGTGGGCGTTCTCCTGCGCGATGGACAGACCGAGCCCGCTGCCCTCCGACCTCGGCCGCGAGGCGCTGGCCTTGTAGAAGCGGTCGAAGACGTGCGGCAGGACCTCCTCGGGGATGCCGGGCCCGTGGTCGCGCACCTGGATGACGACCTCGCTGTCCGTCTCCCGCACCGACACCCTGACCGGCGACCCGCCGTGCTTGAGCGCGTTGCCGATCAGATTCGCCAGGATCACGTCGAGGCGGCGCGGATCGAGCCGGGCGTGGATGCCGCGCTCGGCGTCCAGGTCGACGGCGTCCAGCCAGGCCCGCGCGTCGATGCACGCGGTGATCTGGTCGGCGACATCGACGTCGTCCAGCACCAGCCGGGCCGTGCCGGCGTCGAAGCGGGTGACCTCCATGAGGTTCTCGACAAGGTTGTTCAGGCGCCGTGTCTCACTGACCACCAGCCGCACCGCGGGCTCGACCATCGGGTCGATACCGCCGCTCTCGGCCTCCAGCTCCTCCTCCAGCACCTCGGTGACGGCGGTGATCGCGGTCAGCGGGGTACGCAGCTCATGGCTCATGTCCGCCACGAACCGCCGCGACGCCTCGTCCCGCGCCGCCATGTCCGCGACCCGCTTCTCCAGCGCCTCCGCCGCCTTGTTGAACGTCCGGGACAGATCGGCGAGTTCGTCCGTGCCGGACACCCGCAGCCGGGTGTCCAGCTTGCCCTCGCCCAGCCGCCGCGCGGCCACCCCGAGCCGCTGCACCGGCTTCAGCACGGTCGTCGCGGCGGCCTGGGCGAGCAGGGCAGCGCCGATCAGCGCCAGGCCGGTGGCGATCCCCAGCGACCAGGCCAGCGAGTTGAGGTCCTTCGCCTCCGGCTCCAGCGACTTGAGCATGTACCCGGTCGGGCCGCCGCCGATGACCCGCGTCCCGGCGACCAGATACGGCGTGCCGTCCTCGACGATCCGCTGCCAGTACAGGTGGTACGGGGACTTGTTGGCGCCGGTGAGCTTCTGCTGCCGGTCCACGGCCGTGCGCAGCGACGTCGGCACCTCCTGCAGCGAGAAGCCGTTCAGGCCGCCGGAGCTGCCGTACACCGTCTTGCCGCTCGCGTCCGTGGCCACCAGCAGCACGCTGAAGCGCTGGCTGCTGTTCGCCATCTGCCCGGCGGTGTGCTGCAGTTCGTCCTGGCTGGGGTGCTCCGGCAGCGCGCCCGCCCGGTTCTGCATCTCCTGCTGGAAGTCGCGCAGCACCGCGTCCTGGGCGCGGGTGAGCACCGCTTCCCGGTTCAGCCAGTACGCGATGCCCGACGCCGACACGGCAGCGGTCAGCGCGACCAGCGCGAACACCACGACCAGCCGCAGTCGCAGACTGGTGAGGCGCAGCCGTGAGAACACTCCCTTGCGCTCCGCGGCCTCGCCGCGGTCCCCCTCGTGCCGCTTGCTCACTGAGGCGGATCCAGGCGGTAGCCGACACCACGCACGGTACGGATCAACGTCGGGGACGAGGGAACGTCCTCCACCTTGGCGCGCAGCCGCTGGACGCACGCGTCCACCAGCCGGGAGTCACCCAGGTAGTCGTGCTCCCACACCAGCCGCAGCAGCTGCTGCCGCGACAGCGCCTGACCGGGCCGCCGGCTCAGCTCCAGCAGCAGCCGCAGCTCGGTCGGCGTCAGCTGCAGATCCTCGCCGTTCTTCGTCACCGTCATCGCCGAGCGGTCGATGACGAGGCTGCCGAAGGTCGCCGAGTCCGTCGACTCCCGCTCCCCGCGCCGCAGCACGGCCCGGATCCGCGCGTCGAGGACACGCCCCTGGACCGGTTTGACGACGTAGTCGTCCGCACCGGACTCCAGGCCGACGACGACGTCGATGTCGTCGTTGCGCGCGGTCAGCAGGATGATCGGCAGCTGGTCGGTGCGCCGGATGCGCCGGCACACCTCGAAACCGTCGATGCCGGGCAGCATCACATCCAGCACGATCAGATCCGGCCGCTGCTCGCGCAGCAGCTTCAGACCGTCCTCACCGCTGGCAGCGGTCGCCACCCGGTGTCCCTGGCGCGTCAGTGAGAGCTCCAGGGCCGTGCGGATGGCGTCGTCGTCCTCGATCAGCAACAGGGAAGGCACGGGCTCATTCTGGCCCATGGAGGCGGCGTTGTTCACCTGTGGGTTGTGCAGAAGCGGCGGGGGCGGCATCGGGAGCTGTGCACGATCTTCGCCGGGAGGCGGCCGGAGGGGGCCGGACCCCTGTGACACGTCTGTGACAGTCGGCGGACACGGCGATGAAAGTGCCGCGGCAAGCTTTTCGGCATCGGGCAGGGCACCACCGCCCGCACCAGTTCGAACACCGGAAAGTCCACGACGGGGGGCGCGAGATGAACACGCTGCACAGCACCAGCACCAGCGCAGTGGTCACGCGTCTGCACGACGTGCACCGGAGTCACGAGAAGTCCGGTGCCGTGAGCGGGCGGGGGTGCGCTCGCGGCACCGGGCGTCAGCACACCGCGATCATGACGGTGGTTGACGGTTTCACGGGGGAAACACACGGGGGAAGCGCGTACGGGGAGGACCCGGGGGAGCGGACGTCCCTGACGGAGGCCGAGTTCACCGCCTACGTCCAGGAGCGCCGCGCCTCCCTGTACGCCACCGCCTACCACCTCACCGGCGACCGCTTCGAGGCCGAGGACCTGCTGCAGAGCGCGCTGTTCTCGACGTACCGGGCGTGGGACCGGATCAGCGACAAGGCCGCGGTCGGGGGCTACCTGCGCCGCACCATGACGAACCTGCACATCAGCGCGTGGCGCCGCCGCAAGCTGAACGAGTACCCGACCGAGGAGCTGCCGGAGACGCCCGGCGACACGGACGCGATGCGCGGCACCGAGCTGCGCGCGGTCCTGTGGCAGGCGCTCGCCCGGCTGCCGGAACTCCAGCGCACCATGCTGGTCCTGCGCTACTACGAGGGCCGCACGGACCCGGAGATCGCGGAGATCCTCGACATCAGTGTCGGCACGGTGAAGTCCAGCATCTGGCGCTCGCTGCGCCGGCTGCGCGAGGACGAGGTCCTCAGCTTCGGCCGTGACCAGGAAGACGCCTTCGGGGAGCTTGTCGCCTGAAGGACCACGGGGGAACCCGCGGGGGAGCCACGGGGGTGGCACGGTCCGGGGGGACCGGCGGGGGACCACGGGGGAACTCCACGGGGGACGTGGAGACACGGGGGAAACAGGGGATCACGGGGGAAACAGGAGCGGGACCGGAGGGCCGGGGGGTCCATCTGGTCCCGCTCTTTCCCGTACCCGCGCCGCGACGGCGAGGCCGGGCCGTTCCCGGGCCGCCACGGTGACGGCTGGGCCGTTCCCGCGCGGCTACGGTGACGGCTGGGCCGCCGCCGGCCTCGCCCGTACCTGCCGTCCCGCCGCGGCCGCCGCGAGCCGGCCGAGGGCCTCGTCGAGGTCGCAGCGATGGGCGCCGAGGGCGGTCTGCCGGGCGATGATCGAACGTTCGGAGCGCATCAGCCGCCAGCCGCGCCGCAGCAGGAACGGCACCGACTTGCGGCCCTCCTTCAGATCCCGCAGGAACCGCCGCCGGAACGTGGTGACCGCGCCCCGGCTCAGACACAGCGCGTCCGCCAGGAGGCCCAACTCCCGGCAGCGCTCGACGATCTCGGCGGCGAAGATGCCCTCCGCGATGAACAGCGGCGTACGGCCGATGCTCAGCGTCTCCGCGCCCGTGCGGGCGCTCAGCGCGATGTCGTACACCGGCACCCGGGTCGAACCCGTGGCGCACAGCTCGGCGATCGCGGCGACGGCGACCTCGGCGTCCCAGGACCGGGGATGGTCCCAGTCGATGTCGGAGCTCCCCTCCACCAGCGGCAGCGTCGGGTCGTCGGCTTCCTTGTAGAAGTCGTCCAGGCGCAGAACCGGCAGCCCGGAACGGGCGGCGACGAGGGACTTGCCCGAGCCCGAGGGGCCGCACAGCAGCACGACACGGGCGGGGGAGGGGGGATGAAGGCTCACGGAACACCAGTTTGACGCATGGTTGCCGTGCTGCCGACCCCGCGGGTCGGCTTTGGAGCGCGCATCACACCTCAACTACGCTTCGCGTCGACCCGATTACGGCACGTAGCAACATCATCACGCAGCAGAAGGTGGCACCGGCGATGGCGCGACACGACTCTTCCCAGACCTCGACCGGCCGCCGTGCCCTGGTCGCCCTCGCGACCGTGGGCGCGGCGATCGCGGCCGGGACGGCGACGGCCTCCGCAGACGTCCTCACCCCGACGAGCGAACCCGGAGCCCCGCTCCTGGAGGTCCCGCACCGGGCCTCCTCCCTCGGCAACGTCGACCCGAAGGCCGGCCTGACGGCGCTGACCGGCTCGGTCGGCTATGTCACGGGCCCGGTCGCCGGCCTCAAGCCCAACCCGCTCGCCGGGACGGGCGTCGACCCGCTCGACAACGGCGCCGGCACCCAGGTCGCCGACTTCAAGCCGGTGGCCACGCAGGCGCTCACCGCCCCCGTCGCGCAGGCGCAGTCGATCGGCAGCCTGCCGGTCGTGGGTCAGGTCACCGGCCTGCTCGGCGGGGTGCAGGGCGGCCCGCTGGGCTGACCCGCGCCGCACACGTGGGAGAGCCGCGCCGCCCCCGGACGGAGGGGTGACGCGGCTCTCGCGTGGGGGGTGGCGGTCAGTAGGACGAGCCGGAGGCGCCCAGCGAGCCCGTGGGGTGCCAGACCGTCTTCGTCTCCAGGAACGCCGTCATACGGTCGGTGCCCGGCGCCGCGAAGTAATCCACAGGCTGTGGACGCAGCACGCGCTTGAGATTGTCCGCCGCGGCGATCTCCAGTTCCTTCGCCAGCTCCTCGCCGGCGCCCGCGAGATCGATCGCGTTGACGTCCTGGTGCGCGGCCAGCGGCTTCGCGATCTCCGCCGTGGCGCCGGACAGGATGTTGACGACACCGCCCGGCACGTCGGAGGTGGCCAGCACCTCGGCGAGGGACAGGGCGGGCAGCGGGGCCTTCTCGGAGGCGACGACCACCGCCGTGTTGCCGGTGGCGATCACGGGCGCGAGCACCGAGACCAGGCCCAGGAAGGACGACTCCTGCGGGGCCACGACGGCGACCACACCGGTCGGCTCGGGGGAGGACAGGTTGAAGAAGGGGCCCGCGACCGGGTTGCCGCCCCCGATCACCTGGGCGATCTTGTCGGTCCAGCCCGCGTACCAGACCCAGCGGTCGATCGTGGCGTCCACGACCGCGGCCGCCTTCGACTTCGACAGGCCCTCCGCGTCCGCCACCTCGCGCACGAACTGGTCCCGGCGGCCCTCCAGCATCTCCGCGACCCGGTACAGGACCTGGCCGCGGTTGTAGGCCGTCGCCCCGGACCAGCCGCCGAACGCCTTGCGCGCGGCCACGACCGCGTCGCGGGCGTCCTTGCGGGAGGACTGGGGAGCGTTGGCCAGCCACTTGCCCTTCGAGTCGGTCACCTCGTACACCCGGCCGCTCTCGGAACGCGGGAACTTCCCGCCCACGTACAGCTTGTAGGTCTTGAAGACGGACAGCCGCTGCTCATCAGACATCGAGGTAAGCCTCCAGGCCGTGGCGACCGCCCTCGCGGCCGAAGCCCGACTCCTTGTAGCCGCCGAAGGGCGAGGTCGGGTCGAACTTGTTGAACGTGTTGGACCACACCACACCGGCGCGCAGCTTGTTCGCGACGGCGAGGATCCGCGACCCCTTCTCCGTCCAGATGCCCGCGGACAGCCCGTACGGCGTGTTGTTCGCCTTGGCGACCGCCTCGTCCGGGGTGCGGAAGGTCAGGACCGACAGCACCGGGCCGAAGATCTCGTCACGGGCCACGGTGTGCGCCTGGGTGACGTTCGTGAAGAGGGTCGGGGCGAACCAGTAGCCGCTCTCGGGCAGTTCGCAGGCCGGGGACCAGCGCTCGGCGCCCTCGGCCTCGCCCCGCTCGACGAGCGTGGTGATCCGGGAGAGCTGCTCCGCGGAGTTGATCGCGCCGATGTCGGTGTTCTTGTCCAGCGGGTCGCCGAGGCGCAGCGTGGACAGGCGGCGCTTGAGGGAGTCCAGCAGCTCGTCCTGGACCGACTCCTGCACCAGCAGGCGCGAGCCCGCGCAGCAGACCTGGCCCTGGTTGAAGAAGATGCCGTTGACGATGCCCTCGACGGCCTGGTCGATCGGGGCGTCGTCGAAGACGATGTTGGCGCCCTTGCCGCCCAGTTCGAGCGTGAGCTTCTTGCGGGTGCCCGCGACGGAGCGGGCGATCTCCTTGCCGACGGCCGTGGAGCCGGTGAAGGCGACCTTGTTCACATCCGGGTGCGCGACGAGCGCGGCACCCGCGTCGCCGTAGCCCGGAAGGATGTTGACGACACCCTTGGGCAGCCCGGCCTGGCGGCAGATGTCCGCGAAGAACAGGGCGGACAGCGGGGTGGTCTCGGCCGGCTTCAGCACGACCGTGTTGCCGGTCGCGAGCGCCGGGGCGATCTTCCACGCCAGCATCAGGAGCGGGAAGTTCCAGGGGATGACCTGGCCCGCCACACCGAGCGGCCGCGGGTTCGCGCCGAAACCGGCGTGGTCGAGCTTGTCGGCCCAGCCGGCGTAGTAGAAGAAGTGCGCGGCGACCAGGGGCAGGTCGGCGTCGCGGGTCTCCTTGATCGGCTTGCCGTTGTCCAGCGTCTCCAGGACGGCCAGCTCACGGCTGCGCTCCTGGATGATCCGGGCGATGCGGAACAGGTACTTGGCGCGCTCGGAGCCGGGCAGCGCCGACCACTTCTCGAACGCCTTGCGGGCGGCCTTCACCGCGCGGTCGACGTCCGCCTCACCGGCCTGGGCGACCTCCGAGAGGACTTCCTCCGTCGACGGGCTGACCGTCTTGAAGACCTTGCCGTCGGCCGCGTCGGCGAACTCGCCGTCGATGAACAGGCCGTAGGAGGGGGCGATGTCGACGACCGAGCGGGACTCGGGCGCCGGGGCGTACTCGAATACGGAAGCCATGATGATCAGTCCACCGTCACGTAGTCGGGGCCGGAGTAGCGGCCGGTGGCCAGCTTCTGGCGCTGCATCAGCAGATCGTTGAGCAGCGAGGAGGCGCCGAAGCGGAACCAGTGGTTGTCCAGCCAGTCCTCGCCCGCGGTCTCGTTGACCAGCACGAGGAACTTGATCGCGTCCTTGCTGGTCCTGATCCCGCCGGCCGGCTTCACGCCGACCTGGACACCGGTCTGCGCCCGGAAGTCGCGCACGGCCTCCAGCATCAGGAGCGTGTTGGCGGGGGTGGCGTTGACGGCGACCTTGCCGGTGGAGGTCTTGATGAAGTCGGCGCCGGCGAGCATGCCCAGCCAGCTGGCGCGGCGGATGTTGTCGTACGTCGACAGCTCGCCGGTCTCGAAGATGACCTTCAGGCGGGCCGAGGTCCCGCAGGCCTCCTTCACGGCGACGATCTCGTCGTACACCTTGAGGTACTTGCCCGCGAGGAACGCGCCACGGTCGATGACCATGTCGATCTCGTCGGCGCCCGCGGCGACGGCGTCCTTCACGTCGGCGAGCTTCACCTCCAGGGCGGCGCGGCCGGCCGGGAAGGCGGTGGCGACGGAGGCGACCTTCACGCCGGAGCCGGCGACGGCCTCCTTGGCGACGGCCACCATGTCCGGATAGACGCAGACCGCGGCCGTGGTGGGGGTCGTCCGGTCGGTCGGGTCGGGCAGGACCGCCTTGGCGCCGAGCGCCCGGACCTTGCCCGGGGTGTCCGCGCCTTCCAGCGTCGTCAGGTCGACCATCGAGATGGCGAGGTCGATGGCGTACGCCTTCGCGGTGGTCTTGATGGATCGGGTGCCGAGAGACGCGGCGCGCGCCTCCAGGCCGACCGCGTCGACGCCGGGCAGCCCGTGGAGGAAGCGGCGCAGCGTGCTGTCGGACGCGGTGACATCCGAGAGTCCGTGAGCTGTGGGTGCGGTAGTGGGCATGGTCACCAGACGAGCATATCTACGCGCGTAGCGGATGTATAGCCCTCGAGGTCGTGGGGGTGGACCGGGACGGCCGCCACGCGCGGGACCGGTGCGCCCGGCGTACCGCGTACGGGGTCCGGCCGGGCCGTCGGGCACAATCGGGGCCATGACCACCCCGGAGCACCCGTCACCAGCGTCGCAGGCCCCCGAGGCCAAGGACCGCGTCCACCGGTCGTCCGCCGGCATCGCCTCCGGCGTGATGCTGCTGGCCCTCGCCG
The DNA here is from genome assembly GCF_040637635.1 of Streptomyces sp. NPDC028635. Lineage (NCBI taxonomy): Bacteria > Bacillati > Actinomycetota > Actinomycetes > Kitasatosporales > Streptomycetaceae > Streptomyces > Streptomyces sp. NPDC028635. The sequence goes on from NZ_JBEZWX010000055.1 coordinate 26,374, forward strand.
GCTGGCTCGGCATCGACGCGGTCGTCGTCGGGCACGGCCGCACGCCGTGGCTGGCGCTGGCCGGGCTGCTGCTGGTGGTGCCGCTGGTGGTGGCGTACACCATCCGCCCGGCGATCTTCGTGAACGAGGACCGGCTGCGCGTGCGCAACCCGCTGCGGGTGATCGTCCTGCCGTGGGGCACGGTGGCGGGGCTGCGCTCCGGCTACTCCAACGAGGTGATCACGGTCTCCGGCACCAAGTACCAGCTGTGGGCCCTGCCGGTCTCGCTGCGGGCCCGCAAGCGGGCGGCACGGCAGCAGGCACGCGCGGTGGCGGCCGGCGGCCAGGAGGGCGGCCTCCTCGGTACGCCGGGCACGGGCGCCGGCCGCACCGAGCCGCCGCGCGCGCAGACCGACAAGGCCATGGACGACCTGAAGCAGCTCCGCGACGACCGCTGCACCGAGGAATCCGCCCAGGGCGAGGTCACCGTCCGCTGGGCCTACGAGGTGATCGCCCCGGCGGTCGCGGGTGCGGTACTCCTGGCGATCCTGGCGGCAACGGGCTGAGCGAGCCGCCCGGCGGGATCTAGTCCGTTCCGGCGGGTGCCGGGCGTGGGGTGCACGGCGGAGCCGCGAGCGCTGCGACGCTCGCCGTCATGAACATCGCCACTTTTTACGCGCTCTTCTCCACGACCTGCTTCACGCTGGTCGGCCTGTGGTGGAACGTAGTCCAGAAGCACGACGACTGGGTGTGCGACCCCGCCCAGCGCCGCGTCGTCGGCGGGGTCTACCTGTCCTTCCTGCTGCCCGCCGTGATGGGCCTGTTCGCCCAGGTCGGCGCCGGGCAGCCACAGATCTGGCGGGCGGCCTTCGTCGTCCTGGCCGTCGTCGGCTGCGCCTGCACCTTGCGGCTGCTGTCCCGCACCCGTGGCGACGGCTTCGTCGCCCGGCACCAGGCCGGCGCCGGCCTGCTCTACGCCCTGATCGCGGTCGTCGGCGCGTTCCCGGAACTCGCCGGCCACGTCGGGCTGCGCCCCATCCAGGCCGAGGCGCTGATGCTGATCGCCCTGGTCGTCCTCGGCCATGCCCTCGTGTGGCGGTTCATGGTGGGCGAGGGCCGTTTCGTGGAGGAGGAGCACGCGGCGCAGGCCCGGTGACCGAGCCGGGTCCCACCGGCGCCGGCCGTGCGCGGAACGCACCACCGGGGCACCCCCGACGAGGGTGCCCCGGTGGCAGGTCCTGAGACGCCGGAGGTGGCGGCTCAGATGCCCGCGGCCTGCGACAGGTCCCGCTTGATGGCGCTCAGCTGCCGCTCCGCCGTCGCCCGTGCCGCCGGGAGGTCGTCGTGCGCCGACACCGGCACGACCACCTCGAGGTAGCACTTCAGCTTGGGCTCGGTGCCGCTCGGGCGGACGATCACGCGGGCACCCCGCAGGGTGTAGCGCAGGCCGTCGGTCGGCGGCAGCTTCTCCGTGCCCTGGGTGAGGTCCTCCGCGCTGACCACGGAAAGGCCCGCCAGCTCGGTCGGCGGCTGCTCGCGCAGCCGGCGCATGGCCTCGGCGATCAGGGAGAGGTCCTGGACCCGGACCGACAGCTGGTCCGTGGCGTGCAGCCCGTGCTCCACCGCGAGGTCGTCCAGCAGGTCGAGCAGGGTGCGGCCCTGCTCCTTCAGCTCCGACGCCAGCTCCGTGATCAGCAGCGCGGCCGTGATGCCGTCCTTGTCGCGCACGCCGTCGGGGTCGACGCAGTAGCCGAGGGCCTCCTCGTAGCCGTACCGCAGACCCTCCACGCGGGCGATCCACTTGAAGCCGGTCAGGGTCTCCTCGTACGGCAGGCCCGCCTTCTCGGCGATCCGGCCGAGCAGCGAGGAGGAGACGATCGACTCGGCGAACGTGCCGCGCGCGCCCCGGCGCACCAGGTGGGCGGCGAGCAGCGCGCCGACCTCGTCGCCGCGCAGCATCCGCCAGTCCGCGCCGTCGCGCACGGCCACCGCGCAGCGGTCGGCGTCCGGGTCGTTGGCGATGACCAGGTCCGGCTCCGTCTCGCGGGCCCTGGCGAACGCCAGGTCCATCGCGCCGGGCTCCTCCGGGTTGGGGAAGGCCACGGTCGGGAACTCCGGGTCCGGGTCGGCCTGCTCGGCGACCAGCACCGGCTCGGGGAAGCCGGCCCGGGCGAACGCGGCCAGCAGGACGTCCCGGCCGACACCGTGCATCGCCGTGTAGACCGTACGGGCGGTGCGCGCCGAGTCCGGGGCGAGGACCGCGTCCGTACGGGCGAGGTACGCCTGAAGGACCGCGTCGTCCAGGACCTCCCAGCCCTCCGTCGGGCGGTCCACCGTCGTCAGGCTGCCGATCGCGGCGATCTCCGCGGCGATCCCGGCGTCCGCGGGCGGCACGATCTGGGAGCCGTCGCCGAGGTACACCTTGTAGCCGTTGTCCCGGGGCGGGTTGTGGCTGGCCGTGACCTCCACACCCGCGACGGCGCCGAGATGCCGTATGGCGAAGGCGAGGACCGGGGTCGGCAGCGGCCGCGGCAGCACCGCCGCGCGCAGACCGGCGCCCACCATCACGGCGGCCGTGTCGTAGGCGAAGTCCGCGGACTTGTGGCGGGCGTCGTAGCCGATGACGACGAGGCCCCCCTCGGAACCGTTCTTCTTCAGATACGACGCGAGGCCCGCCGCCGCCCGGATGACGACCGTGCGGTTCATGCGCATCGGCCCGGCGCCCAGCTCCCCGCGCAGGCCGGCGGTGCCGAACTGCAGGGTGCCGGAGAAGCGGTCGGTCAGCTCCTTGACGTCCTCGGCGTCGATCAGCCGGGCGAGTTCCTCACGGGTGTCCGCGTCGGGGTCCTCGGCCAGCCACGCCTTGGCCCGGGCGATGACTTCGTCGTGCACGGTCGGTTCAGCCTCTCCTCGTCGGTGGTTCTGCGTGCTTACAGGCGGTCGAGCACCTGCGCCAGCAGGGAGCCCATGCGGGTGGCGCTGTCGCGGCCGGCCTGCAGGACCTCCTCGTGGTTCAGCGGCTCGCCCGTCATGCCGGCGGCGAGGTTGGTGACCAGGGAGATACCGAGCACCTCGGCGCCCGCCTCACGCGCGGCGATGGCCTCGAGCACGGTGGACATGCCGACCAGGTCCGCGCCGATGACACGGGCCATGCGGATCTCGGCCGGGGTCTCGTAGTGCGGGCCGGGGAACTGGGCGTAGACGCCCTCCTCCAGTGTGGGGTCGACCTCCTTGCACAGCGCGCGCAGCCGCGGCGAGTACAGGTCGGTCAGGTCGACGAAGTTGGCGCCGACGATGGGGGAGGTGGCGGTGAGGTTGATGTGGTCGCTGATCAGCACCGGCTGACCCGGACGCATGCCCTCACGCAGACCGCCGCAGCCGTTGGTCAGCACGATGGTCTTGGCGCCGGCGGCGACGGCGGTGCGCACCCCGTGGGACACGGCGGCGACGCCACGGCCCTCGTAGTAGTGCGTACGGCCCAGGAACACCAGGGCGCGCTTGGTGCCGATGCGGTACGAGCGGATCTTGCCGCCGTGGCCCTCGACCGCCGGGGGCGGGAAGCCGGGGAGCTCGGTGACCTGGAACTCGGCCTCGGGGGCGCCCAGGGCGTCGACGGCCGGGGCCCAGCCGGAGCCCATCACGAGGGCGACGTCGTGGGTCTCGGCACCGGTCAGTTCGCGCAGGCGCGCGGCGGCGGCGTCGGCGGCGGCGTACGGGTCGCCCTGGATGTCGTCCGGAAGAAGAGATGCGTTCACGGCATCGAGGGTAGCCGCTCTTCGCCTACGCGCGTAGATGTCAGAGCCGACGGCATGGGGATCGTTGTCTTGTCGTTTCCGACGAGGTGCTGTGACAGGGCCCTCGCCGTCGCCCCGGGGCGACGGCCCGCACCCGCCGAAGACGGCCCGCACCCGCGTACGACGGGAAGGGGTCGGGGTGGGGGGTGTCCGCCCGCAGCGTCCGGCACCGAGACACTGAGCGCTCGTCGGAAGCGGCCGGCCGGACCGAGGACGGACACCCCCCGCCCCGGCCCCGATCTACAACGCACCGTTGGCGCGACAGCAACCGACCACGCATCCGCACGGGCCGCCGCAGGCAAAAAAGGGGCGCGGGGAACTGCGCGACCAGCCACAACGCACCGGAAGACGACGACGTACCGCAGGTGACAACGCGCCGCAGGTGACGGCGCACCACAGGTGATTACGCACCGCAGGTGACAGCGCGCCGCAGACGACGCACCGGCAGATGACAACGCACCGGCAGACGACAACGCGCCGCAGACGACAACGCACCCCGCGGAGCGCTCAGCAGGGCCGTTTCCGCAGCTCCATCACATAGTCGTGCGGCGCGCCCGCCGACTCCGCCGCGTCCGCGATGTCGCCCAGGTAGCGGGCCGAGGGCAGCCCGCCCTCGTAGGCGTTCAGCGCGTAGGTCCAGGCGCGCTCCTCGCCGTCCAGCGTGTGGACCCGGACCCGCATGCGCCGGTAGATGTCCAGGCCCACGCCCTCCCAGCGGTCCAGCGAGGCCTCGTCCATCTCGGCGATGTCGTACAACGCCACGAAGACCTGCGACAGCGGGTCCTCCACGATCGTCGCGAGCGCGCCCTCCCAGCCCAGCTGCTCCCCGCCGAACGTCAGCCGCCAGCCGTTCAGCCAGCCCGTGGCGCGCAGCGGCGAGTGCGGGGCGCGACGCGACATCAGCCGCGCGTCGAGATGGCCGGCGTACGCGGCGTAGAGCGACATGCACGAAGGGTACGGCAGTGGCGTGTGCGTCACTGCGGTGACGGACGCCTCACAGACCGCCCCCGAGGCGGTAGCAGGTTGAAGCGTGCGGGACAATGGAATACGTGACTCGGATCGTGATCATCGGTGGCGGACCCGGCGGATACGAAGCGGCCCTGGTGGCCGCGCAACTCGGTGCGGAGGTGACCGTCGTCGACAGCGACGGTCTGGGCGGGGCGTCGGTGCTCACCGACTGCGTACCGTCCAAGACCCTCATCGCCACGGCCGAGGTGATGACGACCTTCGACTCCTCCTACGAGGAGCTCGGCATCATCGTCGCCGACGACACCCCGCCGCTGGAGCAGGCGGCCCGGGTGGTCGGCGTGGACCTCGGCAAGGTCAACCGGCGTGTGAAGCGCCTCGCGCTCGCCCAGTCGCACGACATCACCGCCTCCGTCACCCGGGCCGGCGCCCGGGTCATGCGCGGCCGTGGCCGGCTGGAGGGCATGCAGGCCCTCGACGGCTCCCGCAAGGTCGTCGTGACCGCCGCCGACGGCACCGAGGAGACGCTCACCGCCGACGCCGTACTGATCGCCACCGGTGGTCACCCGCGTGAGCTGCCCGACGCCCAGCCGGACGGCGAGCGCATCCTGAACTGGACACAGGTCTACGACCTCACCGAGCTGCCCGAGGAGCTCATCGTGGTCGGCTCCGGCGTCACCGGCGCCGAGTTCGCCGGCGCCTACCAGGCCCTCGGCTCCCGGGTCACCCTCGTCTCCTCCCGCGACCGCGTGCTGCCCGGCGAGGACCCGGACGCCGCCGCCGTCCTCGAGGACGTCTTCCGCCGCCGCGGCATGAACGTCATGGCCCGCTCCCGCGCCGCCGCCGCCAAGCGGGTCGGCGACCGGGTCGAGGTCACCCTCGCCGACGGCCGGGTCATCACCGGCTCGCACTGCCTGATGGCGGTCGGCGCGATCCCGAACTCCGCGGGCCTCGGCCTGGAGGAGGCCGGCGTCAGGCTGCGCGAGTCGGGCCACATCTGGACCGACAAGGTCTCCCGCACCACCGCCCCCGGCGTGTACGCCGCCGGTGACGTGACCGGCGTGTTCGCCCTCGCGTCCGTCGCCGCGATGCAGGGCCGTATCGCCATGTACCACTTCCTGGGCGACGCGGTGGCCCCGCTGAACCTCAAGACGGTGTCGTCGAACGTCTTCACCGACCCCGAGATCGCCACCGTCGGCTACACCCAGGCCGATGTGGACGCCGGCAAGATCGACGCCCGGGCCGTCAAGCTCCCGCTGCTGCGCAACCCGCGCGCGAAGATGCAGGGCATCCGGGACGGCTTCGTCAAGATCTTCTGCCGCCCGGGCACCGGGATCGTCGTCGGCGGTGTGGTCGTGGCGCCGCGCGCCTCGGAACTGATCCACCCCATCTCGATCGCGGTCGACAACAATCTGACGGTCGAACAGATCGCGAACGCGTTCACCGTGTACCCGTCCCTGTCGGGCTCGATCGCCGAGGTCGCCCGGCAGTTGCACACCCGCAAGACGGCCGGCGAGGTCTGATCCCGCGGGGTGTCGGGACACGGGAACCGTACGTGGCCCGACACCCGCAGGGGCGGTTTCTCAGTCCTCTTCCCGGACGTACTTGTCCAAGTTCTTGGACAACCGGTCCGCCGTCCTGGCCGCCTCTCGCCACTTGTCGTCGGTGAGGGAGTCGTAGGCCGGGTCCTTCAGCTCCCGGTATCTCTCCAGTGCGTCCCAGGCGGACCGGAGCGACTGGAAGAGCAGCTTCTCAGGCGCCTCGGCCTCGGTGACCGGTGTGACGACGTCTTCGCTGAGCACCTGTTCGCGCAGCCAGTCATTGTTGTACGACGGGGTGTTCGGCTGCGCGTCCTCGGGCAGTTCCCCGCCGTCGGAGCCGAGCCGGGGGAAGGGACGGCCCTCGCGGGCGGCCCGGACCGTGGCGATGAGCTGCCGGATGCCCCACTCACTTCGCATCATGCGGCCGACCACGACCGCCGGCTGTCCTCGGAACCGGGCGGAACCACGGTCGACGCCGAGACCGCCCAGCGCGAGGAGCGGAACGATGCCCCTCGCCGCGACTTCCTGGCAGCTCGGGCCCGGTTGTCCGTTGTGCACCTCGGCCAGTGCCTTGCCCTGCAACTCATCGAGAGCCTGATCGTCGGGGCGGGACGTGACACTCCAGGGAGCGGAGCCCACGTCCGTCCACAGAGCATGCGCAGCGGCGTTGCGGGCCCGGTCGAGGTACTGGTGGTCGTGACCGGAGAAGGAACGCAAAGCGAGTTCAAGGGTAGGGCGGGAGCGATTCTTGGCGGAGAACGCCTTCGTGTTCAGCGCTTCGTTCAGCAGTTTGCGGAACCTCGGTTCCGGGGTCGTCATGAGACGGATGAGCCAGGCGCAGCGCTCGTCACGGTGCGGGCTGAAGCCCAGATCCCGCGCCACCTGGGTCACGTCCTCGCGCCCGAGCGCGTAGGCGAGTTCCGTCGGAGTGATCAGACCGTAGTCCGCAAGGGTGTTCACGGATCGTTCCGCGAGGAGGGTGCCCTGCGCCTCGGCAGAGAACGCCTTCGGCTCGATGTTCTGCGCCCCGAGGGCGAGGTTGAGCGTGCTTGCGTACGTGGGTTCGACACGGGTCGGGTGGCTGCCGGTCTGCCTGTCCCAGCCCCAGCCGACGATGAGGTCGGCCTCCGCGGTGAGGGCGTTCACCACCCCCTCCGCCGTCATCAGTCCCTCCTCGTCCGGCTCGCCGGCGGAGGCGAGCGCCTCCACATCATGCGTCAGGTCCTTCAGGCGTCGGGTGAGCCACTTGCGCTGGGAGTCGGGCGAGGCCGCGACGATGTCGGATTCGGTGAGTTCCAAAATCCGGTGCGCCGACGCGGTGCGCGACGTCCCGTCCACGACGCCGACGGCGGGGCGCGGCGGGGCATCGGTGAAGCGGTACTCCACATGCCCGGCGAGCAGGGGCATGAGGATGCCGTTGATCCGGATGTCGGACTCCCAGGAGTTCTCCTGGATCACGTACGCCGCGTTCTCGTCCAGTGCGGTGGCCACCGCTTGCCGGGTGCCGCGGTAGATCAGCGACGGAACGCTTCCGGAGGAGTCCGGCGCCGCGAGCGCCACCTTTGACGTGGTCCCGGGCGTCACCTGCGGGTCGGAGAGGTAGGCCTGGCCGACCACGAAGCGGCCGTTGGTCGCGTCGACCAGCAACAGGGGTGTCCACACGGTGGCGCGGAGCAAGTGGAGTATGCGGCCGCCGCGTACGCGTTGGGACCGTATCTGGTTGGCTCGGACGGCCCGCGGGTCGATGACCGCGCTGAGCAGCTGAGCCGCGGATTCGACCGTGTGCGTGGTGCCGTCGGGGTGCTCGAGAATGCGCTCGGCAGCCGCCCTGACCGCTCGCATGTCCCGGACCTGTAGATCTCTCAGCCGGTCGAGCAGGACTCCGACGCGGTTGCGGTATTCGTCTTCGGGCAGTTCGTAGACGGGCTCGACGTCACTCATACGTGTCAGACCTTCCGCTTGACCCTCGATGCACGGGGAGGCAGAGTGGATGTGATGCTGGCCCCAGGAGGGGCCGGAAGTGAGGCCAGGCCATCCGCCGGACGACGGACGCCTGGCCTTCGCGCTTGCTCAGACGGATTCCGGCGGCGCGAGGGGGGCGTGAGGCGTCCCGCAGGCTCCGCAGGTCAGCACGGTTCCCTTGGAGCCCAGCAGAGCCGCCAGCCAGTAGTCGGGCGCCCCGCTCACGGCGGTGCTGTACGCGCCGGCCGCGATGTCGGCGGACCACAGGGCGGGCTCGTCGTCACCCGGCGTGTGGCTCACGCGCAGAGAAGGGGGCAGTATCCCGGATCGGCGCAGTCCGGCCAACGCGGACACATCGGCGCGATCCCGTTCAGGGCCGCGGGACTCGAAAACGGCGTGAGCCACTCGCCGCCGTCCCAAGTCCAGCAGCAGGCCCTCCATCGCTTTGCGTCGGGCCCGTTCCTGCTTGTCGTGCGCCATGCCGCACCACGTGGCGACGACGATGTCGGCGTTCAGGGCGGCCAGGCCCTCGGCAGCCAGTGCGCGCCGAGGTGCCGACTCGTCCCGCCAATGCAGCTTCTTGCGCTGCCCGGGCAACCGCAGCCCCCTCATGCGGTCGCGCACTGCGGGCAGTGCGGGGGAGGGCACGATGACCGCGGACAGCAGATAAATACCGCCGGCGCCGTGTCTCTGGCGCATCGATTCGTCGCACAGGGCGATGGTCCCCGGCGCGTCCGCCTGAGGGACGGCATACGTTTGGGCAGCACACATGTCCAGCCTCCTCGGAGCCGTGTGGCTCTACGCAGGAGGCCGACCGCTGAGGTCCGTCTTCCTGCACTCCGTCACGCGAGGGCGCTCGGCGCTCGCGCATTCCAGTGGTGGACCGAGGGAGTCGTACGCCTGCGGCAGGTCCGACGAGTGCGGTTCCGTGAGAAACCGGTGCGCCGAACGTGACGGAGAAGGTGTCTGACCAGGGGGCTTCCAGGAGCCGCCGGTGGGACGCCCTCATGCGTACGAGGTAGTCGTTCCATGGTGCAATGCTGAACAAGTAGCTTAATCACGAGCACAGTTGACTGACAATCAGGTTGGGCAAGCCTTCGGCCCCGGCATACGGAACGCATCGATCGCGGTCGACAACAATCTGACGGTCGAACAGATCGCGAACGCGTTCACCGTGTACCCGTCCCTGTCGGGCTCGATCGCCGAGGTCGCCCGGCAGTTGCACACCCGGAAGACCGCCGGCGAGGTCTGATGGTCCGGTGCGGCTCCCCGTCGCTGGTGGGGAGCCGTCCGCGCAGGTCACGGGGGGTCGCGCCGGCCGGTGACGGTGTGTCGTCGCGCATGCGGGCGGCATAGTCGGCGGGCCTAGGCCCCTATACCACTTCCCGTCGAACCGTGCGAACAACTTCCGTTATTCGGCGCATACTGCTGAAACCAGACGGTCGCCCGCGTTACTGTCAGTTTCGTGTTCGCTGCAGAACGTCGCCAACTGATCCTCGAAATGGTGCGGGCCAACGGGGCCGTGTCGCTCCGTGAGCTCGCCCGCGTCGTCCAGACCTCCGAAGTGACCGTACGGCGGGACGTGCGGGCACTGGAGGCCGAAGGACTCCTCGACCGCCGGCACGGCGGTGCGGTGCTGCCGGGCGGGTTCACCCGCGAGTCGGGCTTCCCGCAGAAGTCCCATGTCGCGACCGCCGAGAAGACGGCCATCGCCGATCTCGCCGCCACCTTCGTGGAGGAGGGCGAGGCCATCGTGGTCGGCGCCGGCACCACGACCCAGGAGCTGGCCCGCCGGCTCGCCCGCATCCCCGGGCTGACGGTGGTCACCAACTCCCTGCTGGTCGCCCAGGCGCTGGCCCACGCCAACCGCGTGGAGGTCGTGATGACCGGCGGCACGCTCAGAGGCTCCAACTACGCCCTGGTCGGCAGCGGCGCCGAACAGTCCCTCCAGGGGCTGCGCGTCTCCCGTGCCTTCCTCTCGGGCAGCGGGCTGACCGCCGAGCGCGGGCTCTCGACGTCCAACATGCTCTCGGCGTCCGTCGACCGGGCTCTCGTCCAGGCCGCCGCAGAGGTCGTCGTCCTCGCCGACCACACCAAGCTCGGCACCGACACGATGTTCCAGACGGTCCCGACCGACGTCATCACCCGCCTGGTCACGGACGAGCCACCGGCTCACGACGACCGTGCCCAGACCGAGCTCCAGGCCCTTGCCGACCAGGGGGTGCAGATCGCCGTGGCCGGGGCGACCGGCAGCCAGGGGGGTGACCCGGTCCCGGCGCGCCAGCAGCGCCGGGACGTGCCCCTCCCGAACCCCCGCCGCGGGCACATGCCCGGCATCCGCCCCACGGGCGTCCTCACCGACCAGCCCCAGCAGCCCGAACGCAACCGCGTGGCGGACATGCGGCGGCGCTGACCCGTACGGCGGCTCTGCCCCTCGTCGGCGTCGGCGCTGACGGCGGACCGGAACGACCGGCCCCGCACACAGCGAAGCGCCCGGCGGACCGAACATTCCGGTCCGCCGGGCGCTTCGCTGTTCGTTGTGCCTGCGGTCAGTCCGTGATCTCGCAGATGGCGGCGCCGCTGGTGAGGGAGGCGCCGACTTCGGCGGTGAGGCCCTTGAT
>NZ_JBEZWX010000056.1:0-36929 GCF_040637635.1 Streptomyces sp. NPDC028635
TCTCTCCCCGCCGCCCCGGGGGGGGCCGGGGGCGACCCCCCCGTCCGCGCCCCGGCCGGCCGGAGCGGGCCGGCGGCGGTTGTGACGGCATCGCAACCCGTACGGCGAATCCGGGGCGGCGGCCGCTGCGTCCTGTCGGACATGGAACCGCAGAAGCCCTCGCTCCCGGAACCGCACAAGCCTCCGCCCCGGCAGCCGGAGGGCTGTCTCGTCGTCGCCGTCCGCCTGCCCGTGCGGATCGTCGTGCTGGTCCTCGTCGTGCCGGTGCGGATGCTGTGGGACGCGGCGGTCGTCGCCGGGCGGGTGCTGCGGGACGCGGTGCTGCGGCCCGTCGGGCGGGCCCTGCTGTGGCTCGCCAGGGCCCTGTTCGTCTGGCCGTTCGCGGCGCTGTGGCGGTACGTCCTCGTCCCCCTCGGCACGGCGCTCACCTGGCTCGGGCGCATCCTGTTCGTCGTACCGGCGGTGTGGCTGTACCGCTGGGTGCTGACCCCCGCAGGGCACGCGCTGGCGTGGGCGGCACGGACGGTCGGAGCCGGGATCGCCGGGCTGGCGCTGGGCATCGGCGCGGGCCTCGGGTGGCTGTACGCGCGCGTGCTGACGCCGGTCGGACACGGCCTGCTGTGGGTGCTGCGCGGCGTCGGGTCCGTCCTCGGGGCGCTGGGCGCCGGGACGTACGCGGTCCTCGCCTGGCTGGTGCGCCACCTGGTCGTCGTCCCGGCCCTGTGGCTGTGGACCTGGGTGCTCGCGCCCGCGGGGCGGGCCGTCGCCTGGTGCGCCCGGGGCGTGGCGTGGGCGCTGGGAATCGCCGTCACCGGGATCGGGCTCGCCCTGTACTGGGCCACCCGGGTGCTGTTCGTGCTGCCCGCGCTCGCCCTGTGGCGGTGGGTCCTCGTGCCCGTGGGACGGGCCCTCGCCGTCGTCGCCCGCGAGGTGGGGGCCGCGCTCGGCCACGCCTGGCGGATCGCCGGGCGGATCTCCCTCGCGGTGGGCCGCTTCCTCGGCACCGTCCTGCGGTGGACCGTCGTCGAGCCGCTGCGGTGGGTCTACCGCGCGGTGCTCACCCCGGTCGGCCACGTCGTGCGCGACGCCGTCCTCAGGCCCGCCGCCAAGGCCGCGCGCGGCGTCGGGCGGGCCATACGGGAGGCGCTCGCCTCGGCGCGGGAGTCGGCGCGGCAGGCCCGCGCGGACTTCCGGCGGATGCTGTTCGGCGAGCCCCGGGAGAGGGAGGCGGTGGCCCGGCGGGAACCTCACGGCGCCGGGACACGTACTCTTGATAGACGTACGACCGCTCTCACAAAGGACTAGGACACTGGGCAAGCGACAGCCCGAAGGCCCGCCGCCCGCACCCGCGGTGCAGCGCATCCGACTGCGCTACACCAAGCGCGGCCGCCTGAGGTTCACCAGCCACCGCGACTTCCAGCGCGCCTTCGAGCGCGCGCTGCGCCGCGCCGACGTACCCATGGCGTACTCGGCGGGGTTCACGCCGCACCCGAAGGTGTCGTACGCCAATGCCGCACCCACCGGCACGGGCAGCGAGGCGGAGTACCTGGAGATCGCGCTCACCGCGCCGCGTGACCCGGAGCAGCTGCGCGTCCTCCTCGACGAGTCGCTGCCCGCGGGGCTCGACGTGACCGAGGCGGTCGAGGCGCACACGTCCGGGCTCGCCGACCGGCTCACGGCTTCCGTCTGGGAGCTGCGGCTGGACGGCGTCGACCCGGCCGACGCGCGGCGCGCGGTGGAGGCCTTCAACGCGGCCGAGGCGGTGGAGGTCCAGCGCCTGACCAAGAACGGCATGCGCACCTTCGACGCCCGTCCGGCCGTCGTGAGCCTGGAGACAACTGAAACGCTCAGTTCGCCGGCTGATAGGCCGAGCGACCAGCCCTGTGCGATACTGCGGCTGGTTGTTCGGCACGTGACGCCTGCCGTTCGACCCGACGACGTCCTGTCCGGTCTCCGCGCCGTGGCCGACCTGGCGCCGCCGGTCCCCGCAGCGGTGACCAGGCTGGCGCAGGGGCTGTTCGATGAAGAGACCGGCACGGTGACCGACCCGCTCGCGCCCGACCGCGAGGCAGCGGCGGCCCTCGAAACGGCCGCTCCGGCTGCCACCGCGACGGCGCCGACGCCGGAAGGTTCCGCGTAGGGACGGACGTCGTAAGCGCCGCCCTCGTACTCGGGAGCCACCTGGGTCGGGCAGCGCACCGACCAGAAGACTTTCGCCAGGCCGTACGCGACAAGGCGTACGGAACCGGCGAGACAGGACACAGAAAGCTCCCGTGTGGCGCCCGCGCCCCGGACGGCGGCACCGCGCATCGCGCGAGCCGCGGACGTCAACGGCGGCCGATCTTCACGATCGGCCCCGGACCAGGCGCGGCGCCCGGGAGCCTGACGGGAGATACGCCCGCATGCTCGAGCCGACCGAACCCACCCAGGGTTCCGAAGACAACAACACTCCGAGCGACACCCTGCCGCCGCGTCGTCGGCGCCGTGCCGCTTCCCGCCCGGCCGGTCCGCCGGCCCACACCACCTCCGACGCCCCCGCCGAGACGGTCGAGCCGGCCATACCGGCCGCCGCGAGCGCCGAGGCGGACGACGAGGCGGCCGAGGCCGTCGCCGCCGCGGTGAACACCGAGGCCGAGGAGGAGGCCGCCGTCGCCGAGGCGCCGGCCCCCCAGGCCGAGGAGGAGGCCGCGCCGGCCCGCCGTACGCGGCGCCGTGCGACCCGCCGGGCCTCCGCGCCCGCCGGTGCCCCGGCGTCCGCCGAGGCCGCCGAGACGGTCGTGGCTTCCGGTGCCGGTGAGGCTGCCGAGGCCACGGTCACCGCAGGGGACGCCGCTGCCGCCGAGACCGCCGAGGTGGAGGCCGTGGCCGAGGAGCCCGCGCCCCCCGCCCGGGGCCGCCGTCGCGCCACGCGCCGTGCTTCCGCGCCCGCCGGTGCTCCGGCGTCCGCCGAGGCCGCCGAGACCGTGGTGCCCGCCGCCGAGACCACCCCCGAGACCGCCGAGGCATCCGCCCCGGCCGTCGAGGCACCCGCCGCCCCGGCCGTCGAGGACGAGGCCGCGCCCGGTCGCCGCTCGCGGCGCCGGGTGACCCGCCGGGTGTCCGCTCCCGCCGGTGCTCCCGAGGCCGCCGAGACGGTCGTGGCCGCCGGGGCCCGCGAGGCCGAGGTCGCCGAAGCCGCCGAGGCCCCCGCGTCCGAGGCTCCCGAGGCTCCCGCCGAGGAGGCCGCCCCCAAGGGCCGCGGCCGCCGCCGGGTCGCCCGCCGTGCCTCCGCGCCCGCCGGAGCGCCGGCCGCCGCCGAGACGCCCCTGACCGCCGAGACGCCCGTGGGCGCCGGCGTCGACACCGAGACCGCCGCCGTGGCCGGCGTGGGCGAGCCCACCGCCGCGGCGCAGGAGCATGCCCGGGCCACGGCGCAGGAGAAGGCCGCCGCCGAGACGGCCCCCGCCGCCAAGACCTCCGAGCAGGCCGAGGACGGCGCCCCGCGCCGGGGCCGCCGCCGCGTGGAGCGGCGTGCCGCGACCGGATTCGCCGCGCCCGCGCAGTCCGCCGCCGACGAGTCCGACTCGCCGCGCCGGCCCGCGCGCCCCGCCGTCGCCGTCTTCCAGGCGCCCGTGTTCACCGAGCCCAAGTTCCAGACCCCGGAGCGCGCCGCCGCCGAGGCGGCCGCCGAGGCCCGCCCGGCCCAGGCCGTGGAGGCCGAGGAGCCGGCGGAGGAGCAGGCCGCCTCGCGCCGCCGTCGCCGTCGCCGCGGCGCCGCCGAGGAGCCGGAGCGGACCGCCGAGAGCGTTGTGGAGGCCGAGACCCCCGCCGCCGACGAGGAGCCGGACGAGGCCGACGACCAGGCCGAGGACGCCGCCGAGGGCGAGGACGGCGAGGAGACGGGGTCCCGTCGCCGTCGTCGTCGTGGCGGCCGCCGTCGTCGCCGTGGTGAGTCCGGTGACGCGGAGGGCGCCGAGGCCGAGGGCGAGGAGCTCGCCGCCGAGCAGGCCGCGCAGGACGCCGAGGACACCGCCGAGCAGGTCGAGGAGGACGACGAGGAGGCCACGGCCGCCGAGTCGGCCGAGGAGGACGCCGACGACCAGGCCGGCGGGTCCACCGCGGGCAGCCGCCGTCGCCGCCGCCGTCGCCGTCGCGCCGGTGAGACGGCGGTGGACAACGAGCCGTCCGCCGACGACCCGGAGCGCACCGTCGTCAAGGTGCGTGAGCCGCGGCCGGCGCGCGAGAAGGGTTCCGAGCCGTCCGACGAGGTGCAGTCCATCAAGGGCTCCACGCGTCTGGAGGCCAAGAAGCAGCGCCGCCGTGAGGGCCGCGAGCAGGGCCGCCGCCGCGTGCCGATCATCACCGAGGCGGAGTTCCTGGCCCGCCGCGAGGCCGTCGAGCGGGTCATGGTCGTCCGCCAGCACGGCGACCGCACGCAGATCGGCGTGCTCGAGGACGGCGTGCTCGTGGAGCACTACGTCAACAAGGAGCAGTCGACGTCGTACGTCGGCAACGTCTACCTCGGCAAGGTGCAGAACGTCCTGCCGTCGATGGAGGCCGCCTTCATCGACATCGGCAAGGGCCGCAACGCCGTGCTGTACGCCGGTGAGGTCAACTTCGAGGCGCTCGGCATGGCCAACGGGCCGCGCCGTATCGAGTCCGCGCTGAAGTCCGGCCAGTCGGTCCTGGTGCAGGTCACCAAGGACCCGATCGGTCACAAGGGCGCCCGCCTCACCAGCCAGGTCTCCCTGCCGGGCCGCTACCTCGTGTACGTGCCCGAGGGCTCGATGACCGGCATCAGCCGCAAGCTGCCCGACACCGAGCGGGCCCGGCTGAAGACCATCCTCAAGAAGATCGTCCCCGAGGACGCGGGCGTCATCGTGCGCACCGCCGCCGAGGGCGCGAGCGAGGACGAGCTGCGCCGCGACGTCGAGCGGCTGCAGGCGCAGTGGGAGGACATCCAGAAGAAGGCCAAGAACGGCGGCAACGGCAGTGCTCCGACGCTGCTGTACGGCGAGCCGGACATGACCGTCCGGGTCGTGCGCGACATCTTCAACGAGGACTTCTCCAAGGTCATCGTCAGCGGTGACGAGGCGTGGCAGACCATCCACGGGTACGTCGCGCACGTCGCGCCGGATCTCGCGGACCGGCTGCAGCGCTGGACCAGCGAGGTCGACGTCTTCGCCACGTACCGGATCGACGAGCAGCTCGCCAAGGCCCTGGACCGCAAGGTCTGGCTGCCCAGCGGCGGTTCGCTGGTGATCGACCGGACCGAGGCGATGGTCGTCATCGACGTCAACACCGGCAAGTTCACCGGTCAGGGCGGCAACCTCGAGGAGACGGTCACCAGGAACAACCTGGAGGCGGCCGAGGAGATCGTGCGCCAGCTGCGGCTGCGCGACCTCGGCGGCATCATCGTGATCGACTTCATCGACATGGTGCTGGAGTCCAACCGGGACCTGGTGCTGCGCCGCCTGCTGGAGTGCCTGGGCCGTGACCGCACCAAGCACCAGGTCGCCGAGGTGACCTCGCTGGGCCTGGTGCAGATGACCCGCAAGCGGGTCGGCCAGGGTCTGCTGGAGTCCTTCTCCGAGACCTGCGTCCACTGCAACGGCCGCGGTGTCATCGTCCACCTCGACCAGCCCAGCGCCACCGGTGGCGGCGGCAAGCGCAAGAAGCGCGCCCGGGCCGGTGCGGCCGACCAGCCGCACGAGCACGAGCACGAGGCCGTGGAGACGGCGGTGCAGAGCGCGCCGACCGCCGAGGAGGAGGCCGAGAGCGAGGCCGAGGTGGCCGCCGAGGCCGCCGAGCCGGTCGCGCTGCCCGAGCCGGCCTTCGCCCCCGACGAGGAGCTGTACAGCAGCATCGCCGAGGCCGAGGCGGCCGCGTCCCGCGGTGGCCGCGGCCGGCGCCGGGCGAGCCGGCGGGCGTCCGCTCCGGCGGGCGCGCCGAGGGCGGAGTCCGCGCAGGCGCAGGCCCCCACGGCCGAGCCGGTGACGGCCGAGGCCACGAAGCCGGAGCCGAAGGGCCGGCGGCGCAAGGCGGCGCAGGCCGAGACCGCCGAGGCCGCTGTGCCCACCGCGCAGACCGTGACCGCCGAGCAGGAGGCCGAGCGTCCCGTGCAGCCGGAGCCGGCCGCCGAGGCGCTGGCCGAGCCCGCGGCCGTCGAGGACGCCGTCGTCGCGGCGGGCGGGGCACCGGCCGCCGAGCCGGCCGCGCCCCAGGGCCGTACCCGCCGCCGGGCCACCCGCCGGGCGTCCGCGCCGGCCGGTTCGCCCGCCGGGGCCGAGGCGGCCGTGGTGACGGTCGCGGAGACCGCGCCCGTCGAGGTTCCGCAGGCCGAGGCTCCCGCCGAGGCGCAGGCCCCGGCTGCCGAGGCCGCCGAGGCCGCCGCTCCGGCCCGTCCGCGGCGCCGGGCCGTGCGCAAGGCCACCGCGCCGACCGCACCGGCGGAGACGGCCGTCGTGGTCCTGCCGTCGGCCGAGGCACAGGCCCCGGCGGAGGCGACCGAGGCCGCCGACGCGGTGCCGGCCGCCGAGGAGACCGACGCCGCCCCGGCCAAGAAGACCGCCCGCAAGGCGGCCAAGAAGGCCACGGCGAAGAAGGCCGCCACCAAGAAGACGACGGCCACCAAGACGGCCGCGAAGAAGACGGCGGCCAAGAAGACGACGACGAAGAAGGCGGCGGCCAAGAAGACGGCCGCCAAGAAGACGTCGGCGGCGGAGCAGTCCGCCCCGTCCGTCTCGGCCTCCACCGACGAGTCCTGACCGATCAGGTCACACGGGGCCCGGTTTGACCCTTGCGGGCCGGGCCCCGTAACCTAGACCGTCGGCGTGTCCAATGCACATGCCACATCCCCGTAAACCTCTTCCTCCCGGGCACACGGCTGGCCGGGAGAGGTCGTCCGCGTCTGTCGGGCGGCTGGCCTGCGGGGGTGCCGTTCCCCGAGCGAGAGAGTGAGATCCGCGTGTACGCCATCGTGCGCAGCGGTGGTCGCCAGCACAAGGTTGCTGTCGGCGACATCGTTGAGGTTGACAAGATTTCCACTGCCAAGGTTGGCGACACGGTCGAGCTCTCGACCCTGCTCGTTGTCGACGGCGACGCCGTGACCAGCGACCCGTGGGTGCTGGCCGGCATCAAGGTCCAGGCCGAGGTCGTGGACCACCACAAGGGCCAGAAGATCGACATTCTGCGCTACAAGAACAAGACCGGCTACCGCCGTCGTCAGGGCCACCGCCAGCAGTACACGGCGATCAAGGTCACGTCGATCCCCACGGCCGCGAAGTAAGGGACTGAGGAGAAATGGCACACAAGAAGGGCGCATCGTCCACCCGGAACGGTCGCGACTCCAATGCCCAGCGGCTCGGCGTGAAGCGCTTCGGCGGTCAGGTCGTCAACGCGGGTGAGATCCTGGTCCGCCAGCGCGGCACCCACTTCCACCCGGGTGCGGGCGTCGGCCGCGGCGGCGACGACACGCTGTTCGCGCTGCAGGCCGGTTCGGTGCAGTTCGGCACCTTCCGCGGCCGCAAGGTCGTGAACATCGTTCCGGTCGCCTGAGACGGCTGATCGGAAGCTTTCGCGAGGCGGACCTCACTTCCCGGTCGGGAAGGCGGGTCCGCCTTTCGCGTGTTACACCGAAGACATCTCGTACCACGAGAATCTCTCGTACGTTTCTGGAGGCACCCCACCATGACCACCTTCGTGGACCGCGTCGAACTGCATGTCGCCGCGGGTAGCGGAGGTCACGGCTGTGCCTCCGTCCACCGCGAGAAGTTCAAGCCGCTCGGCGGTCCGGACGGCGGCAACGGCGGGCGTGGCGGCGACGTCATCCTCACCGTCGACCAGTCCGTGACCACGCTGCTGGAATACCACCACTCCCCGCACCGCAAGGCCACCAACGGCAAGCCCGGTGAGGGCGGCAACCGCTCCGGCAAGGACGGCCAGGACCTGATCCTGCCGGTCCCGGACGGCACCGTCGTGCTGGACAAGGCCGGCAACGTCCTCGCCGACCTCGTCGGCCACGGCACCTCCTTCGTCGCCGCCCAGGGCGGCCGCGGCGGCCTCGGCAACGCGGCGCTGGCCTCCGCCCGCCGCAAGGCGCCCGGTTTCGCGCTGCTGGGCGAGCCCGGCGACCTGCGCGACATCGTGCTGGAGCTGAAGACCGTCGCCGACGTGGCGCTGGTCGGCTACCCGAGCGCGGGCAAGTCCTCGCTGATCTCGGTGCTGTCCGCCGCCAAGCCGAAGATCGCGGACTACCCGTTCACCACGCTCGTGCCGAACCTCGGTGTCGTCACCGCCGGTTCGACCGTGTACACCATCGCCGACGTGCCCGGCCTCATCCCCGGCGCCAGCCAGGGCAAGGGGCTCGGCCTGGAGTTCCTGCGCCACGTCGAGCGGTGCAGTGTGCTCGTGCACGTGCTGGACACCGCCACCCTGGAGTCCGACCGTGACCCCGTCTCCGACCTCGACATCATCGAGGAGGAGCTGCGCCAGTACGGCGGCCTCGACAACCGTCCGCGCATCGTCGTCCTGAACAAGATCGACGTGCCCGACGGCAAGGACCTCGCCGAGATGGTCCGCCCCGACCTGGAGACCCGCGGCTACCGCGTCTTCGAGGTGTCCGCGGTCGCCCACACGGGCCTGAAGGAGCTGTCGTTCGCACTGGCCGACCTGGTGGCGCAGGCGCGGGCCGCCAAGCCCAAGGAGGAGGCGACCCGTATCGTCATCCGGCCCAAGGCCGTCGACGACACCGGGTTCACCGTCACCCGTGAGGACGCCGCCGGCGAGCCGCTGTTCCGGGTGCGCGGCGAGAAGCCCGAACGCTGGGTGCGCCAGACCGACTTCAACAACGACGAGGCCGTCGGCTACCTCGCCGACCGGCTCAACCGCCTCGGCGTGGAAGAGGAGTTGATGAAGGCGGGCGCCCGCTCCGGCGACGGCGTCGCCATCGGCCCCGAGGACAACGCGGTCGTCTTCGACTGGGAGCCGACCGCGATGGCGGGCGCCGAGATGCTCGGCCGGCGTGGCGAGGACCACCGCTTCGAGGCCCCGCGCCCCGCGGCCCAGCGCCGCCGCGACCGCCAGGCCGAACGCGACGAGGCGGAGCGCCAGTTCGACGACTTCGACCCGTTCTAGGCCGGCTGCGGCCCGTTCCAGGCCGGCTTCAGGCCCGTGCCGGGCCCGGGCCCGTCTGAGCCCCGGGCCGGGCGGCGGTCACAAGCCGCCGCCCAGCTGCACGTACTGCTCAGAGAGAAAGGGCCCGCCCGCGTTCCCCCGGGGGAGACGCGGGCGGGCCCTTTCGACGTGCGGGAGGTCAGGCCACGGGCTCCGGGTCACGGTCGGCCGGAGCCGGATCCTCCGCCTGCTGCGACGGCCCCGACGACTGCGGGCCCTGACCGCCCTGCCGGCCGAAACGCGGCTTGGCGGCGATCAGCGGCAGCGTCAGGATGCCGAGGAACAGCGGCGCGAACATGTACCGGGCGAGCGGCGCCGGGTTGGCCGCCACCACCGTCAGCTGAAGCGCCAGCGGGATCGACATCATGGCCAGCGGCGCCCAGGAGCGCTGCCGGCGCGCGAACGTCAGGAAGATCGCGTACGCCACGTAGCACCACGTCGCACCCCGCCACAGCAGCCATTGCAGCTGCGCGGTCTTGCTGGCCTTCCACGAGAAGAACGCCAGCTTGTGCAGCGTGTCGCTGAGCGGGCGGATCTTCAGGATCGGCCGGTACTCGCTGTGCTTGATGTCCTGGTTCCAGTCGGCCCAGCCGAACAGGTTCTTCGGCACCGACGGCGGGCTGATCAGCGTCTGGCCCATCTTGTCGGCCGGCCCCGGGAACGGCGACCAGGCGATGTGCGAGCGGCACAGCCGCGCCCCGATCATCTGGTCCGGGGTGCGCTGCAGGACCCGCATCCACAGGTCCATCAGCTGGTCGTTGTACTCGGCGGCCTTCTTGCGGTTCATCGGCTTCTGCATCGCCCAGTCGGCGTTGTAGCAGTTGGCCGCCTTGCCGCCCCAGTGGGACAGCGGCGCCACCTTGGCCATCAGCGCCTTGTCCGACTTGGAGAAGGTCCACGGCGCCTTGCCGTAGACGACCGCGATGTCCGCGTAGTTCATCGCGTACACCTGGTCCTTGGTGGGGGTGATCACGCCCAGCGCGGGGTAGATCGCCACCTGCAGCACGCCCGCGATCACCGCCGGGATCACCGTGGCGACCAGCATCGCCCGGCGCATCTTCGGCAGGACGAACAGCAGCACCGGCGCGGCGAGGACGGCGACGAGCAGACCGTTGTTGCGGAACAGGCCCATCGCCAGGAAACCGACGAACAGCATCGCGACGTCGTTGCGGAACGCCTTGTCGCGCACCGCCTGCCGGCCGCGCATCCGGCGCACCACGAGCCGTCCGGCCGCGCCGAAGGCCACGACCGAGCCGATGACGAACGGCACGTCCTTCCACACGAAGATCGTGAACGAGCCGATCGACGGCAGCGCCGCCACCACGATCGCCGCCGTCGCGCTCCACTTGCCGGGCACGCCGAACTGCCGCAGCGTCATCGCCACGTACGCCAGCGCCGCGGCCATGGCGACGCTCTGCACGAACGTCAGCAGCGCCAGGTCACCGGTGATCTGGAGGGAGAGCCAGACCAGTCCGTCGTAGGCCACCGAGTGGTTGGACATCCAGTGCCCGGTGGTGACGTGCCAGACGTAGGCGATGGAGTCGTAGCTCATCCCGCCGGGGTAGAAGGCCGCCCACCACAGAAGGAAGATGACCTGGGTGACGGCGTAGACGGCCAGGGGCATCCGGCGCCGGGCCGGGATGCGTTCCAGGCGCTGCCTGACGGCTCTGGGGATCGTGGGCACGGCTCAACGCTCCGCGGGCTCGGTGGACGATGTGTCGGGGTGCGCGAGTTCCAGCATGCGGCGGATGACCCGCTCGCCGGCGTGGCCGTCGTCGAGGTCGCAGAAGACGTCCTTGAACTCCCGGTAGGCCTCCGTGTAGGAGGCGCTGATCCGGTCGATGTCGGCGAGGGCGTCGATCAGTTCGTCCGACGTCTGCAGCAGGGGTCCGGGGGCCTTGTCCTCGAAGTCGAAGTAGAAGCCCCGCAGCTGGTCGCGGTAGTACTCGAGGTCGTACGTGAAGAACAGCATCGGACGGCCCGTGTTCGCGAAGTCGAACATGAGCGACGAGTAGTCCGTGACCAGCACGTCGGTGATCAGGAACAGCTCGGCGATGTCCGGGTAGCTGGAGACGTCGAAGACGAAGCCGTCACCGGCTCCGGGCACGGCGTCGACGATGTTGGAGTGCTTGCGCACGAGCAGGACGTGGTCGTCGCCCAGGCGCTCGGCGGCCTTCTGCACGTCCAGCCGCATGTCGAACTTGTAGTTGCCGGCCCGGTAGAACTGGTCGTCGCGCCAGGTCGGCGCGTACAGCACGACCTTCTTGCCGGCCGGCAGGCCGATCCGCTCGCGCACGCTCTTGGCCAGCTCCTCCGTCTCCTCGGAGAGCAGCACGTCGTTGCGCGGGTAGCCGGACTCCAGGATCTCGCCCTCGAACTGGAACGCCCGCTGCATGATCGGCGTGGAGAAACGGTTGGGGGAGACCAGGAAGGACCAGCTCGGCGTCTCCTCGGCGACCTTCTGCAGGTACTTGCGGTCGGCGAACTGGACGCTGTCGATGTCGTGGCCGATCCGCTTGAGCGGCGTGCCGTGCCAGGTCTGCACGATCACCTGGCCCTCGCGGCGGCGGATCCAGTGCGGCAGGTGCGTGTTGGTGACGATGTACCGGCTGCGGCCGAGCGCCTCGTACCACTCGCGGCTCCAGCGGCGGATGACCTTCACGCCCTCGGGGATCTCGGCGCGCAGGTCCTCCACCACCCACACGTGCTCCAGCGCGTCGCCCCGGCGCACCAGCTGCTCGTAGACGGCGCGCGGCGAGTCGGAGAACTGGCGGCCGGAGAACGAGGCGTACAGGACGGTGTCCTTCAGCGGCGCCGTACGGGCCTGCGCGTACACCTTGGTGCGCAGCTCGCGCTGGCGGTACCAGCCGACCTCGGCCGGGCCGAGGTCGGAGGCGGCCTCGATGAGCAGCCGGTCGAAGAAGCGGTGGGTGAGCGTGTAGTCCCGGCCGCGCACGGTGAAGTTCACGGGCAGGGTGTCCAGCGCGGACGGCACGGCACGCACCGGCACCTCCACGCGGGAGCCGGTGGTGCGGGCGAACAGGTACCAGCGGCCCTGGCGCAGCGGCACCTGGGCGATGCTGTCCGGCACGGGCAGGAACTCGGCGTTCAGCACCCCGTCGGCGACGGTCGCCGGGTAGGTGTGCTCCTCGGCGTGCCGGCTGTGCCGTACGACGATCTCGACCGGCTCCTCGACGTGCGTGGGCAGCGCGGCGGTGAGGGCGATGCGGCCCTCGCCGGTCACGGAGACCTCGCCGGCCATGGGCTGCACGGGCTGGGTGCGCAGCACCAGACGGCCCGAGCCGTCGCTGGTGACGGCGATCACGCGGCCGCCCCAGGCGGCGGTGGGCCGGCCGTCGACGGACGTCTGCCGGCCGAGGTCGCCCTCGGCGGCGTCCACGGCGACGGGGAAGCGGCGCTTGCCGCCGACGCCCAGCTCGGCCGTCCACTTGTCGGAGACGTGCAGGTTGCCGCTGTCGCGGCCCTCGACGTCCAGGTCGGCGAGCGGCACCCGCGCGGAGAACGTGGCGCCGCTGCCGCGCTCCACCGGCACGTCGAGCGTGGCCTCGGTGGACCCGTGGGTCAGGCGCAGGCTGAGCGGCGCGTCGCCGGTGGCCGCGTCGTGGCCGAGCGTGCCGGTCAGCACCAGCACCCCGTCCTCGGCCCGGTGGCCGGTCAGCCGCGCCCGCACCCGCTCCACCCGCAGGTACAGGTGCTCGTCGGCGACGTACGGCACGACCCGCACGTCCTTGTCGACCCAGAACGGGGACGGGCTCTGCGCGCTGCCGGTCTCGCCGGCCTTCAGCCGGGTACGGCGCACGATGCCCTGCTGGACGGTGGTGACGGTGAGCCGCCACACGCCGTCGCGCCAGCCGCCGCGGGCCTTGAGCTTGGCCGGGTTCAGGTCGGCGGTGAAGCCGGACCAGTCGTAGTTGTGCAGCGACTGGCCGGAGGTCTGCGTGGCGCGCGTCGCACGCGCCTGGTCCGGGCGCACCAGCACCGTGCGGCGGCTGCCGACCTCGCGCAGCATCAGCACGCGCAGGGTGGTGCGCTGCGGCCGCTCGGCGGCGAGGTTGCGGATGTAGGCGTGGCCCTCGAGGTGCAGCCGGCCGCCCTGCCAGATCAGCGCCTCGGCGCGGGCGCGGGCGGAGAAGTCGTTGTCGACGCGCAGCACCGAGCGCGGCACGGGCCGCTTGCCCTGGTCGAGGACCGGATAGTCGGCGAGGTGGCGCAGCCCCTGCCGGACGACGGGGACGGCCCGGCCGGTCTCCCGCTCGTAGGCGAGCAGCTCCATCAGCTCCGTCAGGCGGCCCTCACGGATCAGATGGCACTTCAGCCGCAGCGCGACCGGCAGACGGGGGAAGACCGCCTCGTCTACACGGCCGAGGAAGTCGGCGGCGCCGGACATGAACAGCTCGCGGAACTCGTCGCCGGCCTCGTCGAGCACGCCCATGAACAGCGGCAGCTCGTCGGTGATGAAGATCTCGTCGTACCAGCGCTTGTGGGCGACGTACTCCTCGCCGGGCTGGGAGGCGAGGAAGCGGCTGACCCGGTCGCAGGAGCGGATGCGGTCGCGGACGTTGACCGGCTCGGTGCGGCGCTGGGTGATCGACGGGGCGCCGCCGGTGCGCTGGCGCCACAGGTAGACCGGCTCACCGAGCACGTCGACGGCGGAGGCCAGGAAGTGCGCGGGCAGCGTGACCGGGGCGTCCTCGTAGAGGATCCCGGGGAATTCGAAGGCGTGCTTGTCCCAGAACGAGCGGCGGAAGACCTTGTTCCAGGCGGTGCGGTCGTAGACGAGGTTCTTGTCGCGGCTGATGTGGGTCCGCGTGCGGTCGGTGCGCAACCGCTTCTCGTGCAGCGGGGAGATCAGGATCTCGCCGGCCTTGAGCAGGTTGACGTTGCCGCTGACGAAGTCCGAGCCGGACGCCTCGAGGCTCGCGATGCACCGCTCGTAGGCGTCGGGCAGCACGATGTCGTCGCTGTCCACGAACGCGAGGAACTCGGTGCCCTCGGTGAGGTGGGCCACGCCGGTGTTGCGGGCGGGGCCCAGTCCCTGGTTCTCCTGCGGGACGACCCGGATCCGGTCGTCCTTCGCCGCCCACTCCTTGGCGATCGCGAGGCTGCCGTCCGTGGAGCCGTCGTCGACGACGATTGCCTCCCAGTCGGTGAACGTCTGGTCCGCGATCGACTGCAGGCACTCGTCGAGGAAGAGTTCCACGTTGTACACGGGAACGACTAGTGACAGACGGGGAGGCATCTGCGGTACTGCGCCTTTCTCAGGTTACGTAGGTGTCCGGCGGCGACCGGACCCGCCGGACACGGTAGCTCTAGCCCCGCGTGAGACGGCTCGGACGCTCCGCCGGAAGTGTCACCGGCGGCACGTCCTCCTGGTTCATGAAGACCCTGCGTACCACACGCTCCGCCGCCCGGCCGTCGTCGAACTCGCAGAACCGCCTGCGGAACTCCGTGCGCGCCTTGGCAGAGGTGTCGTCGCACCAGCGCCCCGAGAGGAAGACGTCCAGGAGGTCCCCTTCGGTTTCCACCACGTGGCCGGGCGACTCTACGTGAATGTCGAAGTAGGTGCCCCGGGTGGCCCGGTACACCTCCCAGTCATTGGCGAAGACGACGATCGGCCGGTCCAGCAGCGCGTAGTCGAACATCAACGACGAGTAGTCGGTGAGCAGGCAGTCCGCCGCGAGGTACAGCTCCTCCACCGACGGGTGCCCGCTCACGTCGACGACCGGGGAGCCGTCGGTGCCGCCGGGGCCCGTGCCGAGGTTGAAGTAGTGCACGCGCGAGAGCACCGTGAAGCCGTCACCGAGCCGCTCGGCGAAGTGCTCCAGGTCGAGCAGCGGCCGGGGCGCCGCCTGGTAGTCGCGGTGGGTCGGCGCGTACAGCACGACCTTCTTGTCCGGGGCGAGGCCGAGCTTCTCGCGGGCTCGCGCCCGGTCCTCGTCCGTGGCGTTGACCAGCACGTCGTTGCGCGGGTAGCCGTAGTCGAGGGAGGTGTACTCGGCCGGGTAGGCCCGGTTCCAGATCGCGGTGGTGAAGCTGTTGGAGGAGATGCTGTAGTCCCAGCGGTCTATCCGCTGGATCAGCGTCTCCATGTCGAGGTCGGCCTGGCCGACCGGGTACTCGACGAGGTCGACGCCCATCCGCTTGAGCGGCGTGCCATGGTGGGTCTGCACGAAGACCTGACCCGGACGCTTGACCACCAGGGTCGGGAAATTGACGTTGTTGACCAGATATTTGCTGCGGGCCATCGCCTTCCAGAAGCCCCACGAGCCCGGACGCACCACGGTGGTGCCGGCCGGCGGCTTGTTGCGCGCGTCCGGCTTGAGCACCCAGGTCGTCTTCACGTGCGGGGCCAGTTCCCGCAGCTTCTCGTGGATGGCCGCCGGGTTGCAGGCGTAGTCGGCGTTCCAGTACGCGGCGAAGACGGCCGTGTCCTTGCGCACCGGCAGCATCCGCTGACCGCGGTAGTACGCGCGCAGCACCACCGAGCGCACCGGCTTCTTCGCCCGGCGGGCGGCGCGGTAGGCGCGGCGGGCCAGCGGACGCATCCGGGCCGGGAGCCGGTCGGCGACGCGGCGCCTGGCGGGCTTGCCGGCGGCCTTCGGCTCGCTGTACCCGGCCGGGCGGCGGGCCTGCTCGGCCTGGAGCCGGCGGGCCCGGAACTCGGCCCGCGCGTCGGCGGGCAGCCGGCCCGGCATCTGCTCGATGACGCCCAGGTGGAAGGCCATGCGCTCGAACAGCGGGCCGCGCCAGTGGTCGAACTGCGGGTGGGCGTCCAGGAAGGAGAAGACCAGGTCGTACTGGTCGAAGACGTCGAAGTGCTTACGGCTGGAGGAGGACAGGATGGAGCCCTGGCGCCGCTGGCGGTAGTGCACGCAGACCCGGTCCAGCAGGGCGACGGTCTCGGCGGCCACCAGCACCGGGTAGGTCCAAGGGGTGTCCTCGTAGTAGCCCTTCGGGTACTCGAAGCCCCAGCGCTCCACGAAGTCGCGGCGGTAGGCCTTGTTCCAGGCCACCTGCAGCAGCTGGAGCAGCCCGGGGTGGTCGTCCAGGCGGAACGTGCCGCGCGGGCCCTCGGAGAGCACGGACCGCTTGGCGTTGGGGGAGACCCGGCCGTCCCAGTAGGTGCGCTCGTAGTCGAAGACCAGCAGCTCGGGGTCGCCGGTCTCCTCCAGGCGCCGCGCGACGGCCTGAAGGGAGCCCGGCAGCAGCGTGTCGTCGCTGTCCAGGAAGATCAGGTAGGTGCCCCGGGCGCGGGCCATGCCCGCGTTGCGCGCCCGGCCGAGCCCCACGTTCTGCTCGAGCTGCACCGCCACCACACGCGGGTCGAGGCCCGCGTACTCGTCCATGATCTCGCCGCACGCGTCGGGCGAGGCGTCGTTGACCGCGATGACCTCGAAGTCCGTGAAGGACTGGCCGAGCACCGAGTCGAGACAGTCGCGCAGATACGCCTCGACCCCGTACGCCGGAACGATGATGCTGAACCGGGGTGCGGCGCTCTCTTGGGCTTGCGTGGGAATCATGTCGGCTTTGCGCTTTCGGAGGGGGGAGGCGGGGCGCGGTTCCGCGGGGCGGGGGTGGGGGGAGACGGATCTCACCCGCCCCGGCGGGATGTCACTCGGACCGGGTCAGGGCGTACCTGAGCAGACGGCGCGTGGCGTCGGACTGGCGGTGGCGCAGGGCACCGGGCAGCAGCGTCAGCGCGTGCAGCCGCATCGACAGGTGCCGCCGCGCGGACCGGGCGGCCTTGGGCCAGCCGTGGCGCTCCAGGTCGTCGGCCACCTCGTTGAAGAACCGCACGGCCTCCCCGAACCGGGCGCCGGTGAGGGCCTCCGCCGAGGACAGGCTGCCGGAGTGGCGCCGGTAGCGGAAGGCGGGGGCCGGCTCCACGACCAGCTTCTCGCCGCGCCGGATCAGCTCGATGATCAGGGCCAGGTCCTGGATGACCGAGAGGTCCTCGCGGAAGTTGACCGCCTTGACGGCGTCGGCGCGCCAGCAGATCGACGGGAAGTACAGCCAGTTCCCGCCGAGCAGGTTGGCGGCCAGCGGCTCGCCGGACAGCACCAGGCGGCGGCCGTTGTGCTTCGGCGCGTACAGGCGCCGCTTGACCTCGTCGCCGAGCGAGGTGGAGGGGTTGCCGTGCTCGTCGATGACCTCGACGCCGGGCTGGTAGATCGCCGCGTCCGGCACGGCCTCGATCGCGGCCCGCAGCGTCTCGACGTACGTCGGGAGCAGCAGGTCGTCGCTGCCGAGCATGGTGAAGTGCGTCGACTCCACCAGCTCCACGCACTTGCGGAAGTTGCGGGTGATGCCGAGGTTCTGCTCGTTGCGCTGGTAGCGCACCCGCTCGTCGCCCAGGGAGGCGAACCACTCCGGGACCCCGGGTTCGCGGCCGTCGTCGACGACGGTGAGCCGCCAGTCCTTGTCGGTCTGGTCCAGCACGCTCTGCACGGCTGCCTGCATCAGGGCGGTGTCGCCGTAGTGCGGCAGCATGATGTCCAGGGTCTGCACGCGCGTCACTTCCCGTTCCGGGCGGGCCGCAGCACCGAGCGGCGGCTGAACGCGAGCAGCAGGATCATGCCGATGCGGCCGAGGTACAGGGTGGCCTTCAGGGGCGACTGGCTGGGCGTGCCGGTGGTGCGCGGGCGCATCGCGACGGGGACCTGCTCGACGCGGTACCCGGCGCGGATCACGGCGATGGTGGACTCCACGGTGTCCCCGAGGTACTCCACGGGGTACCAGCGGGCGAACACGTCGATCAGGTCGCGGTCGCAGGCCCGGAAGCCGGAGGTGACGTCGGTGAGCCTGGTGCGCGCCATGCGCGACAGCCAGAACGCGAGCACCAGCATCGCCCACCGGCGCGGGCCGCGGGCCTCGTACTCGCCGGTGCCGGCGAACCGGGCGCCCATGACGAGGTCGGCGCCGCTCTCCAGCCGGGCGAGCAGCTCCGGCACGTTGCGCGGGTCGTGCTGGCCGTCGGCGTCGACCTGGATGGCGATGTCGTAGTCGCGGTCGTGGGCGTACTTGTACCCGGCGCGCATGGCGCCGCCCACCCCGAGGTTGTACGGCAGCTTCATCACCGTCGCGCCGGCGGCACGGGCGACCGCGGCGGTCTCGTCGGCGGATCCGTCGTCGACCACGAGGACGTCCGCGCCCGGAAGGGTGGCGTGGACCTCCTTGATGACGTCGGCGACGCCGTCCGCCTCGTTCCACGCCGGCATGATGATCAGCACACGCTTGCCGTCGATCACTTCCCGTCCCCCTGTTCTGCGGATGCGGCGGGGGTCTCCAGCTCGGCGAGCCGGGCCCGCAGGTCCTGCACGTCGATGCGCAGCAACGCCACCTCTTCGGAGAGGGTGCGGCCCTCCTCCTCCAGATGTCCGACTTCCCAGCTGAGCTGGAGCGAGACGACGAAGAGGAAGGCGACGCCCATGAACAGCACCAGGCTGACCCCGGAACGGACTCCGAGGCCCTCGGCCACGGCGTCCACACCCCGCGGGAAGAACCCGAGGGGGATGATCACCAGTCCGGTGATCACCCAGAGGAAGGCGTACTTCTCCTTGAGCTTGCGACGGCGCAGGAGCTCGACGATGCACGCGACGAGGACGACTCCGGTGACCGAAGTCAGCATCCACAACTGCATACCGCACTCCGGTGTATCGGACGACTCATGGAAAGGGCCTGTCTACTCTTCCAGGGGTGTGTACCAGGGGGAGCGGCTGCTGAGGGACCCACCCGACCGGCCCCCGGCTCATGCGGGGGGACGGTTACGAAGAGTGATGGAATGGCGGTCACCCTATGAGCGCACCGGGCGGTAGCTTACACGAGCGCGAATGGCGAGTGACATACAGGTGGCCACCGTCAGTGACCCTGCGGTGTACGCCACTTCGACCCTCGTGCGCAGGTCCAGCGGGCTCAGCGTGACCGCGATCAGCACCAGCGTGCCCACCACCCAGGACAACAGCTGAAGTCGCGCACCGTTACTGGTCAGCAGAGCCTGACCCAGCACCATGGCCAGCATGTACAGGGTCGTGCCGGCCGACAGCCAGGCGAAGTCCGCCGCTCCCAGCACGTCCGGGGCGCCGAACACCGTGGGCAGGATCGCAGGTCCGAGCGCCACCGCGCCCAGTCCGCCCGCGACACCCAGTCCGGCCGTGACCGACGCGGCCCGCAGCAGCAGCCGACGGTAACCCTGCGTGTCCCCCTCGGCCGCGGCGGAGGACAGCCCCGCGAGCAGCGACACCTGGAAGGCTCCGAAGACGAACAGCGGCACGCGGGCCAGCACCAGCGCCGACAGCAGCGCCGCGACCAGCGCGTCGTCGTTCGTGGAGATCAACTTGGTGCTGATCACCGCGATGTTGACGAGCAGCTGCGCGAGCAGCGTCGAGCCGACCAGCAGCCCGAGGTGCTCGATCAGCTCCCGCCAGTGCGCCTGCGACCCCGGCCGCGCGCCCTGGAACACCGGCTTGATCGTCGCCAGTACGGCCAGCAGCGGGGCCACCGTCAGCACGGCCGCGAACGCGAACGGCGACGTCACACCGGCCACCGCGAGCCCGCCCGACAGCACGATCCGCAGCACGCCGTCCAGGCCCAGCTGCATGCCGTAGGCCTGGAACCGGCCGAGACCGGCGAGGATGCCACGTGTCACATACGCCACGGCCAGCGCCGCGAAGGCACCGGCCAGGGAGTACACGAGGCTCGTGTCGCCGTGGAAGAACAGGTCGGCGATCGATCCGGCGAACGCCACGAGCGGCACCAGCACCAGCGCCAGCAGGCTCGCGGAGAGCACCGCGCCGCGCCGCAGCACCGGCAGCACCCCGTCGCCGTGCACCGCGCGGGCGGCGACGATCCGGGTGATCTCCTGCTCGACCGGGAAGAACAGCCCGAGGCCGATGGAGAAGACCACCGTCCACAGCACCGAGAAGCTCGCCATGTCGTCGACGGCGAGCGTGTGGCCCGCCGCCGCGAGATGGACGTAACTGGCCACACCGAGCACCGCGGTGCCGGCGCCGACGAACGCGGTGCCCTGCGGCAGTGCCGTGGTGATGCGGTCGAGGAGACTCACGCGCGTGTCCGCTCCTCGGAGGCGATCACCTTCAGCGCCTCGGCCAGCTGCTCACGCCAGTGCGGCTGCACTTCCACGCCCGCCTCGGCCCACCGTTCGTGCGCGAGCACGCTGTAGGAGGGGCGGCGGGCCGGCCGCACGAACTTCTCCGACGTCGTCGGACGCACCCGTTCCGGGTCCAGACCGGTCAGCTCGAACGCGGCGCGGGCCAGGTCGAACCAGGTACCCGTGCCGGAGGCGGTGCCGTGGTACACGCCCGCCGGGGCCCGCCCGGCCAGGGCCGCCTCGGCCAGATCCGCGATCTGCCGGGCGAGCGCGACGGTCCAGGTGGGCTGGCCGCGCTGGTCGTCGACCACGTCCACGGTCTCCCGCTGCGCGGCCAGGTTCAGCATGGTCGCGACGAAGTTGCGCCCGTGCGCGCCGTACAGCCACGCCGTGCGCACCACGTAGCCGCGCTCGGGCAGCAGCTCGGTCACCGCCTGCTCACCGGCCAGCTTGCTGCGGCCGTAGGCGTTGACCGGCGCGGTGGGGGCGTCGTGCCGGTACGGCTCGCTCGCGTCACCGGGGAAGACGTAGTCGGTGGAGACCTGGATCAGGACGGCACCGCTCGCGGCGCACGCCTCGGCGAGCACCCGCGGGCCCTCGCCGTTGACACGGGTGGCGGCGGCCTCCTCGGCCTCGGCGCCGTCCACGTCGGTCCACGCGGCGGCGTTCACCACCACGTCGTGCCCGGCGACGGCCGCGCGCACCGCGTCGGCGTCGGTGATGTCCAGCCCGTGGCGGGTCACCGCGTTCACATGCAGCCCGCGGCCGCCGAGGACCTGGGTCAGATCGCGGCCCAGCATGCCGGCCGCGCCGGTGATCAGCACTCGGGTCATGCCGACAGCGCCGCCTTCGCCTTGAGCGGCTCCCACCAGGAGCGGTTGTCGCGGTACCACTGGACGGTGTCGGCCAGGCCCTGCTCGAAGGTGACGAGCGGCTTGTAGCCCAGCTCCTCCTGGATCTTCGCGATCGACAGGGAGTAGCGCAGGTCGTGACCCTTGCGGTCCTCGACGTGCTCGACCATGTCCCAGCCGGCGCCGCAGGCCTGAAGCAGCATGCCGGTCAGCTCCTTGTTGGTCACCTCGGTGCCGCCGCCGATGTGGTAGACCTCACCGGCGCGGCCGCCGCGCAGGACCATCTCGATGCCCCGGCAGTGGTCGGACACGTGCAGCCAGTCGCGCACGTTCAGGCCCTCGCCGTACAGCGGGACCTTCTTGCCGTCCAGCAGGTTCGTGGTGAACAGCGGGATCATCTTCTCGGGGAAGTGGTACTGCCCGTAGTTGTTGGAGCAGCGGGTGACGACCACGTCCATGCCGTGCGTGCGGTGGTACGACAGCGCCAGCAGGTCCGAGCCGGCCTTGGAGGCCGAGTACGGGGAGTTCGGCGCCAGCGGCCAGTCCTCGGTCCACGAGCCCTCGGTGATCGAGCCGTACACCTCGTCCGTGGAGACGTGCACGAACCGGCCCACGCCGTGGCGCTTCGCGGCGTCCAGCAGCACCTGCGTGCCCAGCACGTTCGTGGTGACGAACGGCGAGGAGTCCAGGATCGAGCGGTCCACGTGCGACTCGGCGGCGAAGTGCACCACCGCGTCCTGGCCGCGCATCACGTCGTCCACCGTCGCGAAGTCGCGGATGTCGCCGCGCACGAACGTGTAGCCGGGCTTGTCGGCCACCGGGGCGAGGTTCGCCTCGTTCCCGGAATAGGTCAGGTTGTCCAGCACGGTGACCTGGGCACCCTCGCCGGAGGGCAGCTCTCCGAGAAGCAGGGCGCGCACGAACTGTGAACCGATGAATCCGGCGCCGCCGGTGACGAGAATCTTCATAAGGCCCACTATCCTAGGCGCAGCCGCGTGGGCCCCCGTTCGGTGCCGGTCGGGTCCCGGTTCGGCCGCCGTTTCCGTGGCAGTTCTCACCCCCGTCTCACCCAGTGGATGTCCGGGGCGGTCATCCGGCTGCCGTAGGCTGCGTGCCCATGCGTGGAATTGTGCTCGCCGGTGGTACCGGCTCCCGTCTGTGGCCGATCACCCGTGCGGTGTCGAAGCAGCTGATGCCGGTCTTCGACAAGCCGATGATCTATTACCCGCTGTCCACCCTGGTCATGGCCGGGCTGCGGGACATCCTGGTCATCACCGGCCCCGACGAGCGCCCTCAGTTCGAGCGGCTGCTCGGCGACGGCTCCGACTGGGGCCTGAACATCGAGTTCGCCACGCAGGACGAGCCCAACGGCATCGCCGAGGCCTTCGTCATCGGCGAGGACTTCATCGGTGACGAGCCCGTCGCGCTCATCCTCGGCGACAACATCTTCCACGGCGTCGGCCTCGGCCGGCAGCTCGCCAAGTACCGCGAGCCCGAGGGCGGCGTCGTCTTCGCGCACGCCGTCTCCGACCCGACCGCCTACGGCGTCGTCGACTTCGACGAGGACGGCCGCGCCCGCTCCATCGAGGAGAAGCCGCAGAACCCCAAGTCCCGCTACGCGGTGCCCGGTCTGTACTTCTACGACAGCCGGGTCGTCGAGATCGCCAGGGGCCTCAAGCCGAGCGCCCGCGGCGAGCTGGAGATCACCGACGTCAACGGCTACTACCTGGAGCGCGGCGAGCTCCAGGTGTCGGTGCTGGACCGCGGCACGGTCTGGCTGGACACCGGCACCTTCCAGTCCCTCGTCCAGGCCTCCGAGTACGTGCGCGTGGTCGAGGAGCGGCAGGGCATGAAGATCGGCTGCCTGGAGGAGGCCGCCTGGCGCGCCGGGTTCATCGACGACGCCCGGCTGCGCGAGCTCGCCGAACCGCTGACCAAGAGCGGCTACGGCGACTACCTGCTCGACCTGCTCGCCCACGAGTCCGGCCGCGTCTGAGAGAGGAAGGGGACTTACGTCATGAAGGTCAACCCCCTTGGCATCGAGGGCGCGTGGGAGTTCGTCCCGCAGCAGCACGGCGACGCCCGCGGTCTGTTCCTGGAGTGGTACAAGGCCGAGCGCATGGCGGAGGCCGTCGGCCACCCGCTCGACCTGAAGCAGGGCAACCTCTCCGTGTCCGCCGCCGGTGTGGTGCGCGGCATCCACTTCGCCGACGTGCCGCCCGGCCAGGCCAAGTACGTCACCTGTGTGCGCGGCGCGGTGCTCGACGTCATCGTCGACGTCCGGGTCGGCTCGCCCACCTTCGGGCAGTGGGAGGCCGTACGCCTCGACGACACCGACCGCAAGGCCGTCTACCTCTCCGAGGGCCTCGGTCACGGCTTCTGCGCGCTGACCGACGACGCGACCGTCACCTACCTGTGCTCCGAGGGCTACGCCCCGCAGCGCGAGCGCACCGTCCACCCGCTCGACCCGCAGATCGGCGTCGAGTGGCCGGTCGACGGCGAGCCCGAGCTGTCCGCGAAGGACGCCCAGGGCCCGACGCTGGAGCAGGCGCGCGAGGCGGGCATCCTGCCGGTGTACGAGGAGTGCCTGGCGTTCCGCGCCGCGCTCGCACAGCGCGACTGAACGCTTACGCTGCGCATATCCGGGGCTGTTAGGCTGCGTTGATGACTTGGCTGATCACCGGCGGTGCCGGCTACATCGGTTCGCATGTCGTCAAGAGCATGGTCGAGGCGGGCGAGCCGGTGGTCGTCGTGGACGACCTCTCCGGCGGCGATCCGCGCCGGCTGCCGGCGCAGGTCCCGCTGGAGCGGGGCACCGTCCTCGACCGGCCCTTCCTCGACCGTGTGCTGCGCGAGCACGCGGTCGAGGGGATCGTCCACCTCGCCGCGAAGAAGGCCGTCGGCGAGAGCGTGGACAAGCCCCTCCTCTACTACCGCGAGAACGTGACGGGGCTTCAGATCCTGCTGGACGCCGCCGTGTCGGCCGGGGTGGGCAGCTTCCTGTTCTCCTCCTCCGCCTCCGTCTACGGCACCCCGCCCACCGACGTCGTCACCGAGGACACCCCGCTCGCCCCCCTCAGCCCGTACGGCGAGACCAAGACCGCCGGCGAGTGGATGGTCCGCGCCACCGGGCGCGCCCACGGCATGGCCACCGCCTGTCTGCGCTACTTCAACGTCGCCGGCACCGCCGAGCCGGCTCTCGCCGACACCGGTGTGTTCAATCTCGTCCCGATGGTCTTCGAGCGGCTCGACGCCGGGCTGCCCCCGCTGATCTTCGGCGACGACTATCCGACGCCCGACGGCACCTGCGTACGGGACTACATTCACGTCGCCGACATCGCCGACGCCCATCTCGCCGTCGCGCACCGGCTCGCCGCGGGCGGTGGGACCGGCGATCTCGTCTACAACATCGGGCGGGGCGAGGGTGTCTCGGTAAGGGAGATGATCCGTCTCATCGCCGAGATCACCGGCCGCGACATCGCCCCCGAGGTCACCGGCCGCCGCCCCGGCGACCCGGCGAAGGTGGTCGCCTCCGCCGACCGCCTCGCGACGGACCTCGGATGGAAGGCGCGCCACGACGTCCCGTCGATGATCGCGTCGGCGTGGGAAGCCCGGCAGGCGGCGCGGGGCTAGCGGGTGCCTCCGGCGGGGGCGCGGAACCCGGCCCGGGCGGCGACGCCCCCGGGGCGCCCGGCCGCTCCGGCCGCCACCCCGGCAAC
The DNA here is from genome assembly GCF_040637635.1 of Streptomyces sp. NPDC028635. Classification (NCBI taxonomy): domain Bacteria; kingdom Bacillati; phylum Actinomycetota; class Actinomycetes; order Kitasatosporales; family Streptomycetaceae; genus Streptomyces; species Streptomyces sp. NPDC028635. The sequence continues at coordinate 24,852 of NZ_JBEZWX010000056.1, forward strand.
GCCGGGCTGCGCTTCCCGCGGCGGCCACCCTGGTGCCGGGCGCGTGGCGACGCGGGGCCGCGCGGCCCACGGGAGTGGTCCCGGCCCCGGGCGCGACAGACCCCGCCCGCTGCGCCCACCCGGCTCACCCCGCCCCCACCGGCAGGTCCACGGTGCGAAACGGGCGCGCGGGCAGCGGTCCCGCTCGCGTAGATTTTCCTTCCCGGCGGCCGCGCCATCCGGCGCGCCGTGCGAGGGACCGAGTGAGGACGGCGCAGGTGGCAGTGGCAAGGCAGGACGTGGGGGACGCCCGCAGGATCGTCGTCAAGGTGGGTTCCTCCTCGCTGACCACCGCCGCCGGAGGCCTGGACGCCGACCGCGTCGACGCCCTCGTCGACGTGCTGGCCAAGCACCGCAGCGGTGGCGAGAAGGAGATCGTCCTGGTCTCCTCCGGCGCCATCGCCGCCGGCCTCGCCCCGCTGGGCCTGCGCCGCCGCCCCAAGGACCTGGCCCGTCAGCAGGCCGCCGCCAGCGTCGGCCAGGGCCTGCTCGTCGCCCGCTACACCGCCTCCTTCGCCCGCTACGGCGTCCGCGTCGGCCAGGTGCTCCTGACCAGCGACGACATGAGCCGCCGCACCCACCACCGCAACGCCTCGCGCACCCTGGACAAGCTGCTGGCGATGGGCGCCTTCCCGATCGTCAACGAGAACGACACCGTCGCCACGGACGAGATCCGCTTCGGCGACAACGACCGCCTCGCCGCCCTCGTCGCCCACCTCGTCCACGCCGACCTGCTGGTCCTGCTCTCCGACGTGGACGGCGTCTACGACGGCGACCCCAGCAAGCCCGGCACCTCGCGGATAGCGGACGTCAAGGGCCCGCAGGACCTCGCGCACGTCGAGATCGGCAGCGCGGGCAAGGCGGGCGTGGGCACCGGCGGCATGGTCACCAAGGTCGAGGCCGCCCGGATCGCGGCCGCCGCCGGCATCCCGGTGGTGCTGACCAGTGCCGTGCACGCCGCGGACGCCCTCGCCGGCGGTGACACCGGCACCTACTTCCACCCCACCGGCCGCCGCTCCGCCGACCGGCTGCTGTGGCTCCAGCACGCCTCCACCCCGCAGGGCGCCCTGCTGCTGGACGACGGGGCGGTGCGCGCGGTCGTGGACCGGCGCACGTCGCTGCTGCCGGCCGGCATCGCCGCCGTCGAGGGCGACTTCAGCGCCGGTGACCCGGTCGAGCTGCGCGACCGGCAGGGCAACGCCGTCGCCCGGGGCCTGGTCAACTTCGACGCCAAGGAGATCCCCCGGCTGATCGGCCGCTCCACCCGCGAACTGGCCCGCGAGCTGGGCCCGGCCTACGAGCGCGAGGTCGTACACAGGGACGATCTGGTCCTGCTGCATCCCTGAACGGGGTCGAACGTGCCCGGATCCGGGGTCGAAACGTCCGCTTCCGTGGGCGACGTTCCGCAAAACCACCCCGCGGAGCCGTGCGGCCTGCTGGACTTTGTCCGAGGCACACCATTCCTGTCTCAGGGACACATCCGCACGAACACTGGGCGAAGGAGGCCGTCGTGGCCGTCGTGAGACGAGTGCGCCCCGGGGCGGCGGCATCCCGTGGCGGCGCGGGCGGCGGTGCCGCGGGCGGCCGCGGCTCCCGGGCCGCCGGTGAGGAGCGCGCCCTGACGTCCGTCGCGGCCGGCGAACGGCAGGAGACGGAACCGAAGGACCTGCCCCGGCTGTGGCACGTCACCCTCAGCGTGTCCGGCGACCCCACCCCGCTGCCCGGCCTGCGCCGCGCCCTCGAACAGCTCGCCCACGACCACCCCTTCCTGCTGACCAGCAGATACGCGCCCGACCACGCCGAGATCCGGTACTGGGAGGAGGCCCGCGATCTGCACGACGCGGCCGCCGTCGCCCTGCGCCTGTGGGGCGAGCACCGCCGCACCGCCGGGCTGCCGGCCTGGGAGATCGTCGGCCTGGAGGTCATCGACCGCGAGACCTACCACCAGCGCGTCGCCGAGGGATACGGCCCGCCGCCCGCCTCCCGTGTGGGTGTTCATCCCTTTTGAGGACGTCTGAGAACCTGTGATGGCGTCTGAGGGTGTTTGACACCGTCTCGGGGTGTGAAACAGGCGGTGAGAGCGCCGGCCGGCCGCACTACGCTTCCCTCATGACCACGCTCTCGCCGTACGACTCGATGTCCCCGGTCACCCAGGCCGCCTACCGCGCCAAGGCGGCCGCCGCCACGCTCGCCCCGCTGCCGAGGGCCGAGAAGGACGACGCGCTGCTCGCCATCGCGGACGCGCTGGAGGTCCGCGCGAGCGAGATCGTCGAGGCCAACGCCCTGGACGTGGCCAAGGCCCGGGAGAACGGCACGAGCGAGGGCATGATCGACCGGCTCACCCTCACCCCCGAGCGGGTGCGCGCCATCGCGGCCGACGTGCGCGACGTGGCCGCGCTGCCCGACCCGGTCGGTGAGGTCGTACGCGGCTCGACCCTGCCCAACGGCATCGACCTGCGCCAGGTCCGCGTCCCCCTCGGCGTCGTCGGCATCATCTACGAGGGCCGCCCGAACGTCACCGTGGACGCCGCCGCCCTGTGCCTGAAGTCCGGCAACGCGGTCCTGCTGCGCGGCTCGTCCTCGGCGTACCAGTCGAACACCGCCCTGGTGCGCGTTCTGCGCGACGCCGTCGGCGGGTCCGGGCTGCCCGCCGACGCCGTCCAGCTGGTGCCGGGGGAGAGCCGGGACAGCGTGCGCGAGCTGATGCGCGCCCGTGGTCTGGTGGACGTGCTCATCCCGCGCGGCGGCGCCTCGCTGATCAACACCGTGGTGCAGGAGTCCACCGTCCCGGTGATCGAGACCGGCACCGGCAACTGCCACGTCTACGTCGACGCGCAGGCCGACCTCGACATGGCCGTGGAGATCCTGATCAACTCCAAGGCGCACCGGGTCGGCGTGTGCAACGCCGCCGAGACCCTGCTGGTCCACCAGGACATCGCCGCCGAGTTCCTGCCCCGCGCTCTGGACGCCCTCGCCGACGCCGGGGTGACCGTGCACGCCGACGAGCGGGTGCAGGCGTACGCCAAGGAGTCCCGGGCGACCGTGGTGCCGGCCACCGCGGAGGACTGGGAGACCGAGTACCTGTCGTACGACATCGCCGCGGCCGTCGTGGACTCCCTCGACAAGGCCGTCGAGCACATCCGGCTGTGGACGTCCGGGCACACCGAGGCCATCGTGACCACCTCCCAGCAGGCGGCCCGCCGTTTCACCCAGTTGGTGGACTCCACCACGGTCGCGGTGAACGCCTCCACCCGCTTCACCGACGGCGGTCAGTTCGGCTTCGGCGCCGAGATCGGCATCTCCACGCAGAAGCTGCACGCGCGCGGCCCGATGGGCCTGCCGGAGCTGACCAGCACCAAGTACATCGTCACCGGCGACGGGCACGTACGGCGCTGAGGCCCTCGCCTCCGATGGCGGGCATATGCCAGCTGCGTATGCCCGCCGTGCTTTCCGGAGATGGCGTGAAGGCATCCGCCCGCGGGACGAATTTCCCTACGGTCTGCCCAAATTGACCCCCCAGGTCTACTCTGGACCCGTGCCGGAGGACGTGGGGGGTTCGCCGTTTTCTGACGGCTGGGAGCCCGACGACGACCACGACCGCGGGGTGTCGGACGAAGAGTTCGCCTCCGTGGTCTTCGACGAGGCCTTCGTCCGGGCGGCCCCGGTCCACGAGCCGACCGCCGTCGAACGTCTGCTCGCCGCCGCCCAGGCCCGCGCCGAGGCCTCCGAGGCCGAAGCGGCCCGCCGCGGCCCTCACCGGCGCGAGGCCTACGACGACTACGGCCGGGCCGAGCGCGACGGTCACGGCCATGACCCCGACATCGACGACCTGGACGACCCCTACCTCTTCGACAGCCACCGCGGCAGCCCCTGGGCCTACGCCAAACAGGTGCGCTGGCATCGGCCCGTCGCCTGGATGCTCGCCCTCGTGATGGGCATCGGCATGGTCGCCCTGGCCTTCACCGCGGTCTACCGCGGCGGCTCCGGCGGCAACCGGGAACAGGCCCCGCCGCCCGCGTCCACCGGCCTGGAACAGAGCCCTCCGATGGCTCCCTCGGCCTCCGCGGACCACTCCCGGCCGGCCGTCCCGGCCGATCCCCGCACACCCTGACCGGCAGGCCGAACGGCCCCGGAGCGGCCGGACGGGGCAGGTGAGTTGCTGTCAGAAGTTGTGGTGTACCAGGGCGTTTACCGGGCCCTGCGGAGACATACTCTGAATATATGGCCGGGTCCGGAGAGCCACCTGAGGGGACACCCCAAGGCGCCCCCGGTGGTGGAGAGGACGAATACCGATCCGTCGTGTTCGACGAGTCGTTCGTCCGCGCTGCCCGTCTCCAGGAGTACTCCGCCGAGGAGCGCATGGCCGAGCACACCCCCGCCGTGCGCCGCCGCCCGCCGCTGCACCGGGGACTGTCCCGGCAGGCGCTGATCCTGGTCCTGCTCATCGCGGTCGCCTTCGGCACCGCCGTCTACATGGGCGTACGCCACCCCTACAGCGCGGCCCTGGCCCGCCGGCCCGCCGATCCGGCGCGCATGACCGTCATCCCGCTCGCCCCGCAGGGCAAGGTGCCCGGCACCCCCGACGCGGAGTACCTGTACGCGCACAGCCCCGCCGCGCAGTACCGGATCGGGGCCGAGGGCATCCCGCTGCCCGCCTCGCAGAGCACCGCGCACTTCTCCGACAGCCAGGTGGTGGCCGCCCTCACCACCGCCAAGGACTACATCGTGCGCTCCTCGCTCTACCCCGAGGTGCTCACCGGGCAGCAGGTGCGGCCCGTGCGCGTCCTGCTCGATCCGGACCAGCTCGACCAGTTCGACCAGAGCTTCCGCCGGCCCTCCGCCGACGGACGGCACGCCCCCACCGGCTGGATGGTCCGCTTCGACCCCTCCCAGGCCCGGCTGGCCGACGACAGGATCCGCGTCCAGGGCACCCTCGCGGCCGCCGAGACCGACACCGCGACCCTCGAGGTCACCGCCGACCACACCTTCGTCTACGCCCTGCGCCCGGCCGGCTCCGGTGAACACGCCACGGCGTCCCTGTTCACCGTCCGCCGTGAGCTGCAGTTCCGCTTCGACCGCGACGACCTGCGGCTGCACCAGGCCCAGCTGGTCGCCTCCTACGTCCAGGCAGGGCCGCTGTCCTGCGCCGACGACGCCACCGACCACCTGCACCCGCTGCTCGCCGGCCAGAGCGCGAAATCCGGCGGCCCGGCCGGCACCGACCCCTACGCGACCGGCAGCGCGACGGCCCTGTGCGGCACCCTGGCCACCAGCGCCCAGCCGAAGGTGTGAGCGGCAGGCACCCGCAGCCGACCGCCGGGGCCCCGGGTGCCGTCAGTCCTCGTCGCGCGGCGGGGTGTCCTTCGGGGAGCCGCCCTCGGACGACTGCGGGCCCGCGAACCCGCCGAAGCCGCGCCGCACCCGGCTGCCCAGGTCGCCCGCCCCGTCCGCGAGGTCGCTGACCAGCTTCATCAGCGGGTCCTTCGACGTCTTCACATGGTTGGCGTAGTGCGACGCCGACTCCCGGAAGGAGTCCGACACCGAGGTGTCCTTGTCCTCGCTGCGCCGCGGGTAGTGGCCGTCCATCAGCCGCTGGAAGTCCCGGGACTGCGACCACTTCTTCAACTCGGCCGCCCGCACGGTGGTGAACGGGTGCGAGCGCGGCAGCACGTTGAGGATCTTCAGCACCGAGTCGCGCAGGTCGCCCGCGGACTCGTACTCCTCCGCCTGCTGCAGGAACGCGTCCACGTTCATCTCGTGCAGATGGTTACCACCGGCGATCTTCATCAGGCCGCGCATCGACGCCTGCACATCCTGCCCGACCAGCAGGCCCGCCCGGTCCGCGGACAGCTCCGACTTGCGGAACCACTCGCGCAGCGCCGTCACGATCGCCATGATCGCGAGGTTGCCCAGCGGGATCCAGGCGACCCGGACCGCCAGGCTGGTCAGGAACAGCAGGATCGTGCGGTACACGGAGTGCCCGGACAGGGCGTGCCCCACCTCGTGCCCGACGACCGCCCGCATCTCCTCCTCGTCGAGCAGCTCGACGAGACCGGTGGTGACCACGATGACCGGCTCGTCCAGACCGATGCACATCGCGTTGGGCTGCGGATCCTGGTTCACGTACATCGGCGGGACCTTCTCCAGGTCCAGGATGTAGCAGGCGTCGAGCAGCATGACGTTGAGGTGCGCGAACTGCTGGTCCGACACGCGCACCGAGTCCGACAGGAACAGCAGCCGGAGGCTGCGCTCCGGCAGCAGCCCGCTGAGCGCCTTGAACACCGTGTCGAAGCCGCTCAGCTTGCGCAGCGCCACCAGGGCGGAACGGTCGGCCGGATGCTCGTACGCCCGTGAGGAGATCCCCGGGAACCGCCTGCGCTGCCTGCTGGGCACGCCCCCGTGCCCGGTCTGCTCGTGGCCGTCGTCGGACATGTGATCCCCCATGTGCGTCTGTGTGGCCGCGCCGCGGCCCTGTGCGCCCCCGAAGCAGAGCCCAGCCTAGGCGGAGTTACCGTGGACGGGCACTACAGCGAAGGAGTTCCACGCCATGGAGCACACCCCCCGAGCCGCGTGGCTCGCCCAGGCCGCGAGCGCCGCCCAGCACCAGGGGGCGGGGAATCTGCTCCGGGTCGTCCTGATCGTGATGATCGTGGGGTGTGCGCTGACGGGATGGTTCCTGCTGCGGGGCTACAAGCGGAAGGACGACTGAGGACCTGCGAAGGTTCCCCGGCGGCCGGGTCGGCCGAGGATCTGCGGAGGTTCCCCGGCGGCGGAGTCGGTGAGGACCTGCGAAGGTTCCCCAACGGCGGAGTCGGCGTGATCGCCGGGAAGGCGCCCGCTTACGATGAGCCGACGTCTTTATCCCGCCCACACGCGATAGGTCCTGCCGAAGATGAGCATCCATCTCGCCGCCGCCCACTTGGTCACCCTTGCCGCCGAGGGCGAGGAGCACGGCGGTAACCACAACAGCCTCAATCCGGCGATCACCGGCGGCTGCGCCCTCGGGATCCTGCTGCTCCTGCTGTGGATCACCACCCGCTTCAACCGCGACCGCTGACCCGGCCCCCTCCGTAGCCTCAGGGGAACTGGCGGCCGAAGTCCTCAGGCCGGGCCGGTAGGGTCTGCACGCATGGGAGAGCAGGACATGCCTACCGGTCCGGCGCACGACACGGCCGGCGGCCCGCACGGCACGCACGACGAGAGGCCGACCCTCGCGCACCTCGGCGCCCCGGGCCACGGCCCCGTCGGCGCGGGCAAGCGCCGTCTCGGCGTCATGGGCGGCACCTTCGACCCGATCCACCACGGGCACCTGGTGGCGGCCAGCGAGGTCGCCGCGCAGTTCCACCTCGACGAGGTCGTCTTCGTCCCGACCGGTGAGCCGTGGCAGAAGAGCCACCGCACGGTCTCCCCGGCCGAGGACCGCTATCTGATGACGGTCATCGCCACCGCCGAGAACCCGCAGTTCTCCGTCAGCCGCATCGACATCGACCGCGGCGGACCCACCTACACCGTCGACACCCTGCGCGACCTGCGGGCCCTCAACCCCGACACGGACCTGTTCTTCATCACCGGCGCCGACGCCCTCTCCGCGATCCTGACCTGGCGCAACATCGAGGAACTGTTCTCCCTCGCGCACTTCATCGGGGTCACCCGCCCCGGCCACCACCTGGGCGACCCCGGACTGCCCGAGGGCGGCGTCTCCCTCGTCGAGGTGCCCGCGCTCGCCATCTCCTCCACCGACTGCCGGGCGAGGGTCGCCAAGGGGGACCCCATCTGGTATCTGGTGCCCGACGGAGTCGTGCGCTACATCGACAAGCGCGAGCTGTACCGCGGCGAGTGAGCCGAGAGGGGCACCGGTGAACGACCGATACGACGCGGGACACGGGAGCCAGGGCGGCGAACCGTACGAGCTCGTCGGCTACGACGAGTACGGCCGGCCGGTCTACCGGCAGGTCCAGTCGCCGCAGCAGAGCCCGCAGGCGCCCCACGACCCGTACGCGGCGCAAGGGTACGGCTACGACCCGTACGCGCAGCCCCAGGCGCCCGCCCCCGACCCGTACGGTCACCAGCAGTACGCCGCCCCCGGCTACGACACCGGCCGGCAGCCGGTCACCGACCCCTACGGGACGTACGGCACCGGTGCGCAGAGTCCCGCGTACGACCCCTCGGCGTACGACCCCGCGGCGTACGACCCCTACGGGCAGGCGGCGGCCGGACAGCAGCCCCGGGTCGCCGAGCAGACCGCCCACATCCCGCACCAGGCGGGGCCCGCGGACGACGACACCGGCGCCTGGCAGACCGAGGAGCGGGAGGCCGGCGAGTACGGCGCGGGGGAGCGCGAGGCCGGCCGGCGCGAGGCGGGGCAGCGTGCGGCGGGGCAGCGTGAGGCGGGGGACTACCGCACCGAACAGTTCGCCTTCGTCGAGGAGCCGGACGGCGACTCCGAGGACGTCATCGACTGGCTGAAGTTCACCGAGAACCGCACCGAGCGCCGTGAGGAGGCCCGCCGCCGCGCCCGCAGCCGCCTCGTCGCCCTCGCCGTCGTCCTCGCCCTGGTCGCCGTCGGCGGCGCCGGCTGGCTCTGGTACGCCGGGAAGCTGCCGGGCCTGTCCTCCTCCGACGCCAGGTCCGGCGGCTCCGCCACCGCCGTCGCCGCGCAGAAACGCGACGTGATCGTCGTCCACCTGCACGACACGAAGAAGGGCGGCACCGCCACGGCGCTGCTCGTGGACAACACCACCACCAAGCAGGGCACCACCGTCCTGCTGCCCAACAACCTCGCCCTGACCGACGACGACGGCACCGCCACCACCCTCGCCAAGTCCGTCGACGCGGACGGCTCCTCCGGCACCCGCGACGCCCTCGACACCGTCCTCGGCACCGACATCGAGGGCACCTGGCGCCTGGACACCCCCTACCTGCAGAACCTGGTCGACGTCGTCGGCACCATCGAGACCGACACCGACGCCGACGTCCCCGACCCGGACGCCAAGAAGAAGGGCGGCCCGCCGCTCGTCCACAAGGGCTCCGCGCAGACCCTCAGCGGCAAGATGGCCGTCGCCTACGCCACCTACCGCGCCCCCGGCGAGGCGCCGAACGCCCAGCTGCAGCGGTTCGGCCAGGTCATGCAGGGCGTGCTGCGCAAGCTGTCGTCCGACCCGCAGGCCGCCACGGTCACCGTGCAGACGCTCCAGCAGATCCTCGACCCCTCCCTGACCGACAAGGACCTCGGCACCTTCCTCGCCAGGCTCGCCGACCTGGCCAAGGGCGGCGACTACAAGACCGCGCTGCTGCCCGTGCAGGGTGACGGCACCCTGAGCGCCCGGGCGGCGGACAGTGTGGTCAAGGACATCCTCGGCGGCACCGCCAAGAGCCCCGAGCAGGGGTCCGCGGTCCGGGTCTCCGTACAGAACGCCAGCGGCGAGAAGGACACCACCGGCAAGGCGCGCGTGGTCCTCCTCAACGGCGGCTTCACCTTCCTGGCGGGCGGCACCGCCTCCTCCCGGGAGTCCTCGCAGGTCGTGTACGCCGACGCCGCGCACAAGGACGACGCCGCCGAGGTCGCCAAGACCCTCGGCCTGCCCGCCGGCTCCGTGACGAAGGGCACGGTGTCGGGCAACGCGGACGTCACCGTGGTCCTCGGCCGCGACTTCAAGCCGTCCGCCTCCTAGCCGTGGGGGGTCCGCCCCGGGTGATCCTTCAATCACCCGGGGCGCCCTCGGCGGTCGTGAGACCCTTGAAGGCAAACCGACCGCCGAGGGAAAGCTCTGTAGTGACCGCAACCGACCGCTCTGTCCAGCTGATCAACACCGCCGCCCAGGCGGCCGCGGACAAGCTCGCCCACGACGTCATCGCCTACGACGTGAGCGACGTCCTGTCCATCACGGACGCCTTCCTGCTGGCCTCCGCACCCAACGACCGCCAGGTGAAGGCGATCGTCGACGAGATCGAGGAGCGCCTGCAGAAGGAACTCGGCGCCAAGCCCGTGCGCCGCGAGGGCGACCGCGAGGCCCGCTGGGTCCTGCTCGACTACGTCGACATCGTCGTCCACGTACAGCACAGCGAGGAGCGGGTCTTCTACGCGCTGGAGCGGCTGTGGAAGGACTGCCCCGAGCTCGACCTGCCCGAGGACGCCCGGGCCACCCGCGGCAAGGCCGAGGAGCACGCCAAGCAGCAGGCCGCCGAGGAGGCCGTCGAGCCGGACGGTGACTGGCGATGACCGCACCCGCTGCCGGAACCGGCTCCCGGGGCGGCGACGAGCCGCGCCGGGGCCGCCGCGTCATCCTGTGGCGGCACGGCCAGACGTCGTGGAACGTGGAGCGCCGCTTCCAGGGCTCCACGGACGTCCCCCTCACCGGGACCGGCGTGGCCCAGGCCCGCCGGGCCGCCCGGCTGCTGGCCTCGCTGCGGCCCGACGCGATCGTCGCCTCCGACCTCCAGCGGGCCGCGCGTACCGCCGCCGAGCTGGCCGCGCTCACCGGTCTGGAGGTCACCCACGACGAGGGCCTGCGCGAGACCTACGCCGGGGTGTGGCAGGGCCTGACCCACGACGAGATCGTCGCCCGCCACGGTGAGGAGTACGCCGCGTGGAAGCGCGGCGAGCCCGTCCGCCGCGGCGGAGGCGAACTGGAGACCGAGGTCGCCGACCGCGCCGCCCCCGTCGTGCTCCGGCACGTGGACAAGCTGCCCGAGGACGGCACCCTCGTCGTCGTCAGCCACGGCGGCACCATCCGCACCACCATCGGCCGTCTGCTCGGCCTGGAGGCCCAGCACTGGGAGAGCCTGGGCGGGCTGTCCAACTGCTGCTGGTCCGTGCTCGGCGAGGGCGCCCGCGGGTGGCGGTTGCTGGAGCACAACGCCGGCACCCTGCCGGAACCCGTCCTCGGCGACGACGACTGACCGCCGGATCGGGCGCCGCCGGCGGCGCCCGGGACCCGGATTTCACTTTCCGGCAGGTCGCAGGCTAAAGTTCTTCTTGTTCGCCCCGCCGAGCGGGAAGAACAAAGCCCGGGGCTATAGCTCAGTTGGTAGAGCGCCTGCATGGCATGCAGGAGGTCAGGAGTTCAATTCTCCTTAGCTCCACTGATCGACACTCTGTCGAGTCGTCACAGATCGGTTGAAGATCCCGTCCCTCAGGGGGCGGGATCTTTCGTCTCCCGGCTTCCCTCTCCTGATCGCCTGATCTCGTGGTCGAGTGATCTCTTGATCTCTTCCTCGGCCGGCTTGAGTCACTCGGCGCCTGCGGGGCGTATACCTCTCACGAAGCGCCTTCCGGGCCCGACCGGTACGACGGCGTCGCTGACCGTGTCGGCCCGGTCGTGGCAGAATCAAACGGCCGGAAGGGGGCGCGGCCCGACGGGAGGGAGTGGTGATGCCTGCGAGCATCCGCGAAGAGGTCGGTGACCTCTTCGGCGCCGGGTGTGCCCGGGGTGCGGCGACCCGGCTCAGCTGCCCTTCCTGTGGTTCCGCGCACGTGGCCCAGGTTCTCGGCGACAACGGCGGGGTCTCCTACGTGTGTACGGCCTGCGGCCACAGCTGGAGCTGACCGATGGGTGCCCACAGGCGGAAGTGCGACTGGTGCGGCAGCGGTACGCCGATCGTCCGCGACATGGAACCGGTCAACCCGGACTACCAGTACTGGTGCGAGGAATGCGCGCGGGCGCTGATCATAAAAGGCGACCCCATCGAGACGTACCGGGAGCTGGAGGGCGAGCCGATCTACGGCCGGCTGCTCGAGGAGCACTGCACGCTCAAGCGGTTCTATTCCTTCGTCACGGCGTGACAAAACGGGCATTGGTGGCCTGAGTGGGGCGCGGACGGAACGGATTTGGCGCTCCAGCCCGAGGACCTGTAATGTTTACGTCGTCGCCGGGGGAACCGAGAGGGAAGCCGGGCGGCACAACACAACAAGGGGCTATAGCTCAGTTGGTAGAGCGCCTGCATGGCATGCAGGAGGTCAGGAGTTCAATTCTCCTTAGCTCCACAGCAGTCGAGGGGGGGGCAAACGCGTGGGAGAACCCCCCCCCACCCGGTGAGCGC
>NZ_JBEZWX010000057.1:0-35243 GCF_040637635.1 Streptomyces sp. NPDC028635
GCCCGCCCGCCCGCCCCGCGCCGGCCGCGGCCTGGGCTGGGGGGGGGGGGGGGCGGGGGGGGGGGGGGCGGCGGGCGCCCCCCCCCCCCCCCCGCCCCGGCCGGCCGGGATGGCGCGACGGGGCTCAGGAGGTGAACCGCTGGCTCGCGGAGCCGTCGCAGTTCTGCAGCCGCAGCGGCTCGCGCGGTGCCGACTGGGCCAGGCACAGGCCCGTCGCGGCGGCCGGGCGGATCGTGGCGCCGTCGCGGACGAACTTCTGGTTCGCCGCGCCGGAGCAGTTCCACACGATCAGCGCGGCACCCGCGCGGTACTGGGCACCGGGGACGTCCAGACAGCGGTCCTGGGTGAGTTCGGTGTGGTAGGTCTGCCGGGCGGCGTCGTACCACCAGTGCTGGTTGCGGTTGCCGGTGCAGTCCCAGCCGAGCACACCGGTGTTGTTCGCGCTCTGCGAGGCCGTGACGTCCATGCAGGTGCCGGTGGCCTCGTTGCGCACCGGGGCGTAGACGTCGTCCCAGGCGAAGGGGAAGAGCGTCGGCGTGCCGGAGGAGTCGACGTCGGCGCAGGACGCCTCGCGCAGGCCGGCGGCGTAGAAGCGGGTGAGGCAGGCGGCGAAGGCGGCGTGGCCGCGGGCGTTGGGGTGGAAGGACTGCCGCACGGAGTTCTCGTCGGGCAGGCCGGGCTTGGACACGTCGATGAACAGACCGCGGGCCCAGGTGTTCTCCGTGCACACCTCGTGGCCGTGGAACAGGCGGGAGTCGTCCAGGTAGAAGGCGCCGGTGTCGGCCGCCGCCTTGCGGATGCCGCGCTCGAAGGCGGGGACGGCGGTGTTGCGGCCCCAGACGGTGTCGGAGTCGTAACCGAGGCCACCGCAGGCGAGCTTGGTGCCGAAGCCGGGGTTGTCGCGGAAGTCGGGGCCGATGGGGCTGGGGTAGCTCATCAGGACGAGCTTGTAGTCACCGTCGGCGTAACCGGCGTCGCGCATCACGGACTTCAGGTCGCGGACGGTCTGCTCGACCTTGGGCACCAGGGCGTCGACGCGGGCCTGCCAGCCCGGGGCGTACTTCGGCTCGCAGGGGCCCTGGGAGAGCAGGTAGCGCTCGACGCAGTCCGTCATGACGGGGCCGAACTGCAGGTCGTCGTTGGCGCCCGCGACCAGCAGCACCATCTTGATGCGGGTGTTGCGCGCCTTGACGGCGAGGTTGTCGCTCTGGACGAGTTCGTCGGCGTACTGCTTGCCGCCGCCGATCCTGATGTTGCCGGTGTAGGCGCCGGAGCAGGCGACGTTGTAGGTGAGGTCGGCGGGGATGCCCGTGCGGTGGATGGCGGCGTCGGGTGAGCGGTGGCACCAGTTGTCGGGGCCGTTGGTGGGCGTCTCGTAGGTGCCGACGCCCTCGCCGGAGATCTCGCTGTCACCGAGGGAGATCAGGGCGGTCTTGCGGTCGGCGAGCGGCCGTTCGGCCGGATCGCCGTAGAGCTGTGTGGCCTCCGCGGCCCGGACGGCCTCCAGACCGGGCGGGAGCGGGGTGGCGGACAGCGGGCCGGCGGACGCCGGCCGCGGGGCGCCTTCGGCGGCGGTCGCGGTGGCGGGAAGGGTGGCCGTCGCCAGGCCGAGCAGGGCGGCGAGGGTGGTGACGGTCCACCGGATGCGGTACCCGGAGCGTCTCATGACACCTCCTGGACGTGGGGTTACCCACGGTATTTACTGGCCGGTAGCCGCGTTTGGGAATACCTCTGCGGAGTAAAGTTGAGGGAGTCTCAAGTTCCGCTTCGCGGCTCCGTGCGTCACCGACCCCGGAGGTGCCCGTGCTGCGAACGACCCTGACGGCGAGCGTGGTTGCGGCCGCGCTGCTGACCCCCGCCACCCTCCCGGACCGTGCTCACCGGTCCCCCGCCATCCTCCCGGACCATGCTCCCCGATCCCCCGCCGCCCCGGCCCGGCAGGCGGAGCCGGGCGTCCCGCACCTCACCGACCGGCAGGGACGGGTGCTCACGCTGCGCGGATGGAACGTCGAGGACAAGACGAACCAGGGCGAGAAGGCGCTGTCCGCCATCACCGAACGGCACTTCCGCGACCTGCGCGCCCACGGGTTCGACTTCGCCCGGCTGCTGGTCTTCTGGGACGACCTGGAGCCACGGCCCGGCCGGTACAGCGAGCCGTACCTGCGGAAGATCCGGCGCATCCTGGACTGGGCCGGGCGCTATGACATCAAGGTGGTGATCGACGCCCACCAGGACGTGTTCGGGCCCGCGTTCGGCCACCGGGGCATCCCCGAGTGGGCGACCAGGACCGACGGGCTGCCCTTCACCCCGCATCCCGGCGACTGGTTCGCCGAGTACTTCGAGCCCGCCGTCCAGCGCGCCTTCACCCACCTCTACGACGACCCCGACCTGCGCCGCGCCCAGGCCGACGCGTGGCGGGTGCTCGCCCGCCGCTTCGCCCACCACCCGGCGGTGATCGGCTACGACCTGATCAACGAGCCGATGGGCGAGCTGAAGGCGGGCGAGGACCTGCCCGCGGCGGCCGGCCGCATCGAGCGGGAGCAGCTCACCCCGATGTACAACCGCCTCGCCGACGCGGTGCGTTCGGCCGACCGCGACGGCTGGGTCTTCGTCGAGCCCACGCCCATCGTCGGCGAGGGTGTGCCGACCGGTCTCGGGCGGATCGACGACCCGAAGGTGGTGTACGCCCCGCACTTCTACAACACCGCCATGGAGGCCGGCGCCGACTACGACCCCGGCGCCGGATGGATCGAGGCGTACGAGCGGGCCGTCGTCGCGTACCCGAAGCAGTACAAGGTGCCGGTCGTGGTGGGCGAGTGGGGGCCGCTGAACAACTCGCTGCCGCACATGCGGCGCTTCTACGGCGACGCGCTGGCCTCCCTGTCCCGCTACAGCTCCGGCTGGGCGGGCTATGTGTGGTGCTACGGCGGCGGCTACTGCGCACTCGACGCCTCCGGCGCCTTCCGCGTCAACAAGGAACTGACCGCCGAGCCGTACGCGGCGAGCGTGGCCGGCACAGTGCGCTCCGCGTCCTACGACCCCGCGGCGGGTGTGTACCGGCTGGTCTACCGCGCCGCACGGCACGGCTCGCGGCTGACCGAGCTGTCCCTGCCCGGCGGCGGCTGGCACATCACCGCCGACGCGACAGTGGTGCGCACGGCCCCCGGCCGGGCATGGCTGCCGGCCGCGCCGGGGCGGGAGGTGACCGTCACGGTGCGACGGGAGGCGGGCTGACGGCCGATGGAGGGCGGCAGCCGGCTGCCGGTGCACTGCTCGCGGTGCTCCCCCTGCCGGACCGTGCTCCGCCGGCGGGTAACGAGCCCGCTGCCGAACCGGCCATGGCTGTAACCGTGTTGTGGGCACGCCCGGTGATCGCGTAGGGTCCGGGACGTGAACACCGGACCGGCTCTACGCCATGCACGGATCGGCGATCCGGTGGAGAGCTGATCCCACCGCGGGTGCCCGACAGGCACCCCCACACCTCGGCACGCGGACCTCCCGTGCTCGTGAACCACGAGCACCCATCCGTTCCGTATGAATCACGAGGTCTGCCGAAACATGTCCGTCAGCTTCAACCACACCATCATCGCCGCCAAGGACCGTGAGGAATCCGCTCGCTTCTTCCGCGAGCTGCTGGAGGTGCCGCCCGCGCCGTCCTGGGGTCCGTTCACCAACATCCAGCTCCCCGACGGCGTGCTGCTCCAGTTCGCCGAGCCGCCGGTGGAGATCCAGATGCAGCACTACGCGTTCCTGATCGACGACGCGCTCTTCGACCGGGCGTACCGGCGGCTGTGCGAGCGCGGCGTCGAGCACTGGGCCGATCCCCGGATGCAGCGCCCCGGCGAGATCAACCACGAACACGGTGGGCGGGGCGTCTACTTCAAGGACCCCGCCGGTCATGCGATCGAGCTGATCACCCGGCCGTATCTGTAAGGCGCTGCGCGAGCGGCAGTCGTAGCGGCAGCATGCCGGGGTGGGGTGCGGGCGGCGCGCAGCGCCGACTGCACCCCACCCCGGCACCGCACATGCGGCGGGCGCCCGGGCGCACACATGCCGTGGGCGCCCGGGCCCGGGCGGGTTCCGATGAGGTGGCGAGCATGTCGGCGTCCCGTGACGAGCCGCATGACGACGACCGCCGATGTCATCGCGGGGTGGGTGTGGTCGTCATGAGGAGTCACCTCGTGACGTGTGGGCAGCCGTTACCACGACAATCATGACTCGGGCGAGGGCCTTGCAGGGTGGGGAGCCGTCCCCCCATGCTGTGTCCCAACTGATCGCGCTGTGACACGGCGGGAGACCTGCTGTGACACCGCAGGAAACCTAGGGAGAACCGACACCATGTCCGACAGCAGTGTGTCCGCCACCGAACTCACCTCCCAGTACCTCGCCCAGGTGACGAGCGACCTGGAGCACAACACCAAGGAGCGCGAGCGCATCAGCGGCGAGATCACCGCGCTGCAGGAGCAGCTCGCCGCGCTGCAGCACGACTTCGCGGTGCTGCAGAACATGCACCAGGCACTCCAGGGCGCTTCGGCCGCCGACGAGGCGCGGGCGGCGACGGAGCAGGTGACGCCCGAGAACACGTCCGAGGCGGTCGTCGTGCCCGCCCCGCGCACGGCGGGAAGCCGCAAGCCCGCCGCGAGCAAGCGGACGCGGGCGACCACCGCGAAGTCCACCAAGTCGGCCAGGACGGCGAAGACGGCGAAGGCGACCAAGACGGCGGGGGCGGCCGAGGCGGCGACGCGCGGCACGGCGACGGCGACCCGCGGCACGGCGAAGAAGCAAGCGGCCAAGAAGTCGGCCGCCCGGACACCGGCGGGCGGCGGTGCGCCGAAGCTCGTCGACCTCGTCCGTCAGCACCTCACGGAGCAGAACGAGCCGCGCTCGGCGGCGGAGATCGCCGAGGCGCTCGGCAAGGCGCATCCGGAGCGCAGCATCAAGACGACGGTCGTGCGCACCACGCTCGAAAGCCTCGTCGCCCGCAACCACGCCCAGCGTTCCAAGCAGGGCACGTCGGTGTTCTACACCGCCTCCGAGGCCGCACCCGTAACGACCGGGGCGGACACGAAGGCGGCCGAGCAGGAGGCCCGGCAGGAGAGCTGACGCATCGTCAGCACTGCGGGCGCTTCCCGTGGTTGGCGGCGTGACCGCGGCGGGCCTTCTTCTTGCGGCGTCGCTTGGACGACATGGTGACCTCCCACGTCATGAACGGAGAACACACAGGTCACTGGCGTACCCGTACTCACCATACTCCGGGCCCTGACACCCCTCCACCGCTCGCGCCGGCCCCGGCCCGGGCCGTCGGTGTGGGCAGCGCGGAGGCGAGCACGGACGCGGCGCCGAGCGGCTGATTGGCGTTCCGGGGAGGCGTCGGGTAGACCGAGGACGTGCTGTTTCGTCAACTCGAGTACCTGGTGGCCCTCTCCCGGGAACGTCATTTCGCCCGTGCCGCCCAGGCCTGCTACGTCTCCCAGCCCGCCCTGTCGGAGGCCATCCGCAAGCTGGAGGAGGAACTCGACGTGCCGCTGGTGCGGCGCGGACGCAAGTTCGAGGGCCTCACCCCCGAGGGTGAGCGCATCGTCGTCTGGGCGCAGCGCGTCCTGGCCGACCGCGACGCCCTCAAGGACGAGGCCGGCGCCCTGCGCAGCGGGCTGAGCGGGCGGATGCGGATCGGTTCCGTGCCGACCGCGTCGGGAGCCGCCTCGCTGCTGACGGACCCGTTCTGCGCGGCGCATCCGCTGACCACGGTGGAGGTGATCGCTGACCTGCAGTCGGTGGACATCCTGCGGCAACTGCAGAACTTCGAGATCGACGCGGGTCTCACCTATGTGCGCGACCCACTGCCGGAACAGTTCCACTCCGTGCCGCTGTACGAGGAGCGCTACGTCCTGCTGCTCACGGCGGCCGACGCCCTGGCCCGGCGCACGACCGCGACGTGGGCGGAGGCGTCCCGGCTGCCGCTGTGTCTGCTGAACCCGTCGATGCAGGGACGCCGGGTGCTCGACGAGCAGTTCGCCGAGGCCGGGACCCAGCCCTCGCCCCGGGTCGAGACCGACTCGGTGGCCGCGCTGTTCGCCCATGTCAGGACGGGCCGGTGGGCGAGCATCGTGGCGCATGCCTGGCTGCACGTCTTCGGCGTGCCGTACGGGATGCGGGCGGTGCCGCTGGTCGAGCCGGCCCGGACGGTGCCGGTCGGGCTGGTCGTCATGGCCCGGGAGCCGGGGTCGGTGATGGCGCGGGCCCTCCTCGACATCGCCCGGCGGACCGATGTCGCCGCCGCCCTGGAACGCCTGCCCGCCGATCCCGGCCGGTCATGAGCACAGCTGCGCCAGGCGCCCGGCTCCGGCGTAGACGTTCATGGACTCGCCGCGCAGGAAGCCGACCAGGGTCAGACCGCTCTCCTCGGCCAGGTCCACGGCGAGCGAGGAGGGCGCGGAGACGGCCGCGAGCATCGGGATGCCGGCCATCACCGCCTTCTGCACGAGTTCGAACGAGGCCCGGCCGCTGACCATCAGCACGTGTCCGCGCAGGGGCAGCAGTCCGGCGCGCAGCGCGTGTCCGACGACCTTGTCCACGGCGTTGTGCCGGCCCACGTCCTCACGCAGGCACAGCAGGTCTCCGTCGGCGCTGAACAGGCCCGCGGCGTGCAGGCCGCCGGTGCTGTCGAACACCTTCTGCGCCGCCCGCAGCCTGCCGGGCAACCGAGCCGGCAGGTCCGGGCCGATGCGCAGCGGGTCACCGGACACGGTCCAGGCGGCCGATGTGCGCACCGCGTCCAGCCCGGCCTTGCCGCACAGGCCGCAGGAGGAGGTGGTGTAGAAGTTGCGCTCCAGTGAGGCGTCGGGGGCGGGCACGCCCGGCGCCAGGGACACGTCCACCACGTTGTAGGTGTTGCCGCCGTCCGCGGTGGCGCCGGCGCAGTAGCGGATCGCGGTGACGTCCGCGGCGGCGTGCAGCACACCTTCGCTCACCAGGAATCCGGCGGCGAGGTCGAAGTCGTCGCCCGGTGTGCGCATGGTGACGGCGAGGGGACGCCCGCCCACCCGGATCTCCATCGGCTCCTCGGCGGCGAGGGTGTCCGGACGCCACGCAGCCACGCCGTCACGGATGCGCAGCACCTTGCGCCGAGCGGTCACGCGTCCCACGACGGCTCCGTTCCGTCCGCGGTGCCGGGGCGCGCCCCCGCGGGTTCGAGGCGGACCAGGACGGCCTTGGAGGTGGGCGTGTTGCTGATGTCGGCGACGCTGTCCAGCGGGACGAGGACGTTGGTCTCGGGATAGTAGGAGGCCGCGGAGCCGCGGGGGGTGGGGTAGGCGACGACGCGGAAGTCCTCCGCCCGGCGTGCCACCCCGTCGTGCCAGACGGTCACCAGGTCCACCAGGTCCCGGTCGGCCAGGCCCAGAGCGGTCAGGTCGTCGGGGTTGACGAGGACGACGCGGCGCGCGCTGTGGATACCGCGGTAGCGGTCGTTCATCGCGTACGGGACGGTGTTCCACTGGTCGTGGGAACGCAGCGTCTGCAGCAGCAGGTGCCCCTCCGGCACGTGCGGCATGGTGAACTCGTTGCAGGTGAAGACGGCCTTGCCGCTCGGCGTGCGGAACACGCCCTGGTTGACGGGGTTGGGCAGGCGGAAGCCGCCGGGCCCGGCCACGCGGGCGTTGAAGTCCTCGAAGCCGGGGACGACCCGGGCGATGCGGTCGCGGACGGTGCCGTAGTCCGCCTCGAACTCCTCCCAGGGGATGTCCGGGGTGTCGCCGAGGGTACGGCGGGCCAGCCGGCTGATGATCGCGACCTCACTGAGCAGGTGCGGTGAGGCCGGCGCCAGGCGCCCGCGGGAGGCGTGCACCTCGCTCATGGAGTCCTCGACGGTGACGAACTGCTCGCCGGTCGCCTGGATGTCGCGGTCGCTTCGACCGAGGGTGGGCAGGATGAGCGCCGTCTCACCGCACACCGTGTGCGAGCGATTGAGCTTGGTGGAGATGTGCGCGGTGAGGCGGCAGTTGCGCATGGCCTCCTCGGCGACCCGGCTGTCCGGCGTGGCCCGGACGAAGTTGCCCGCCACGCCGAGGAAGAGCTTCGCCCGGCCGTCGCGCATGGCCCGGATCGCGTCCACCGAGTCCAGCCCGTGCCGGCTCGGCGCGGTGAAGCCGAACTCGCGGCCCAGGGCGTCGAGGAAGGACTGCGGCATCCGCTCCCAGATGCCCATCGTGCGGTCGCCCTGCACGTTGCTGTGCCCGCGCACCGGGCACACGCCCGCGCCCGGCCGGCCGATGTTGCCGCGCAGCAGAAGGAAGTTGACGACCTCGCGGATGGTGGGCACGCCGTGCTTGTGCTGGGTCAGTCCCATCGCCCAGCAGACGATGATCTTCTCGCTGCGCAGGACGAGGTCGTGCACGTCCTCGATCTCCTCGCGGGTGAGCCCGGTCGCGGCGAGGACGTCGTCCCAGGCGGTCTTGCGCGCGTGCTCCGCGAAGTCGGTGAAGCCGGTGGTGTGGGTGTCGATGAAGGTGTGGTCGAGCACGGAGCCCGGGGCCGCGTCCTCCGCCTCCAGGAGCAGCCGGTTGAGCGCCTGGAAGAGGGCGAGGTCGCCGCCGGGGCGGATCTGCAGGAACCGGTCGGCGATCGCGGTGCCCCGGCCGATGATCCCGCGCGCCTTCTGCGGGTGCTTGAAGCGGATCAGTCCGGCCTCGGGCAGCGGGTTGACCGCCACGACCCGGCCGCCGCCCCGCTTGGTCTCCTCCAGCGCGGTGAGCATCCGCGGGTGGTTGGTCCCCGGGTTCTGCCCCACGACGAAGACCAGGTCGGCCTGGTGGATGTCGTCCAGCGAGACACTGCCCTTGCCGATGCCGAGGGTCTCCTGCAGGGCCGAGCCACTGGACTCGTGGCACATGTTGGAGCAGTCGGGCAGGTTGTTCGTGCCGAGTGCGCGCGCGAAGAGCTGCAGCAGGAACGCTGCTTCGTTGTTCAGCCGTCCCGAGGTGTAGAAGAGGGCCTCGTCCGGTGAGTCCAGGCCCCGCAGTTCCCGCGCGAGCAGGCCGAGCGCCTCGTCCCAGCCGATCGGCTCGTAGTGCTGCGCGCCGGGCCGCTTGACCATGGGTTCGGTCAGCCGGCCCTGCTGGTTGAGCCAGTAGTCGGACTTCCCGTCCAGCTCGGCGATCGAGTGGCGGCGGAAGAAGTCGGCGGTGACCCGGCGTGTGGTGGCCTCGTCGGCGATGTGCTTGGCGCCGTTCTCGCAGTACTCGTTGCGGTGGCGCTTGCCCGGCGCGGGCTCCGGCCAGGCGCATCCGGGGCAGTCGAACCCCTTGGCCTGGTTGATGTTCAGCAGGGTCAGCGCGGTGCGCCGCACGGAGGTCTGCTCCAGGGAGTACTCCAGCGCGTGGGTCACCGCGGGCATGCCCGTCGCCCAGCGCTTCGGCGGGGTGACCGACAGATCGTCGCCCGGGTCCTCGATACCGCTCATGGTGTCGTCCGCTCTTCCTGCCGACTGCGCGATGACCGACCGGCAGCTTCGTCCCGTGGCCGAATCGGTGTCAAAGAGGGGTTTTCGATCACCTGATAGGCGCCGCTTATCTGGGGGCTGAGCTGGGCGGATGCGGGGCTCGTGGAGCTCTCTCCGCCCATGCCACCCCGAGGGCGGTCACGGCTCGGCCGTGTGCGGTGCTGTACGGCCGGGCAGTGTGCGGTGCTGTACGGCCGGGCAGTGTGCGCGGCTCGGCCCGGGCGTTCGCGATAGCGTGGCGGTATGCGCCATGAGGTGACCGAGTCCGACACCGCGACGGCGGTGGGCAGCGGTGATGTGCCCGTCCTCGCCACGCCACGGCTGATCGCGTGGATGGAGGCGGCGACGATGGAGGCCGCCGCGCCCTTCACCGGGGCGGGCCGTACGACCGTGGGCACGGCGGTACGGATCCGGCACCTGCGGGCGTCACAGGTGGGTGAGGCGGTCGAGGTCACCGCGCAGCCGCCGTCCACGGCGGACGGCCGGCGTCTGACCTTCGCCGTGCAGGCCGTCGACGGCTCGGGCAACCTGGTCGCGACCGGCGAGATCGACCGGGCGGTCGTCGACCGGGAGCGGTTCCTGGCGACCGTGTCGGCGCCGGCCGCGGAGCGGTGACGCGGGGGCTCCGCCGGTGACACCGGCGGCCGGGCAGGCGACGGCAGGCCGTTGAGACGGGCGGATGACAGGGCCTCCGCCGCCCGGCGGAGGCGGTCCATCCGTGCGGGTGAGGCCCCGGGCGCGGGTGAGGTGGGAGTTTTGAGGCAGCGGGTGATCGCCCGACTCCCTCGTCCTCATGGAGAACTGACCATGCGTAAGCTCACCGCCGCCGTGGCTCTCGGTACCGCGGCCACCGCCCTGTTGACCGGCACCGCCACGACCGCCGCCGCCGCAACGCCCCGGGTGCCCGCCGAGCACCTGGCCGTGCACAGCTGGACCCTGCTGAACGAGCACGGCCCCGGCGCCAACCCCGGCGAGCGGCTCACCGCCCGGGTGGACGCGCGGGCCGTCGGCGGTCACGCCCGCGGGCACGCCGTCGTCGAGCACGTGTTCATCGGCAAGGGCACGATACGGGTCGAGTTCGACGTCGACTGCCTGACCCTGGACGGCGGTGCCGTCACCGTCACCGGGCCGGTCGACACGGCCACGGCCACCCCGGTCGACGGGTCGCCGACCACCGGGCCCGCCGGCTGGCACCCCGAGACGGGGCTCACCTTCTACCCGGCCGACCAGCAGGGCGAGCGCCGGGTCGGCTGGGCCGGCGCCGACCTGGTGGACCCCACCAAGCCCGCCCGCGCGACGAAGTGCACCCCGGTCCCGGCCGGCCTGTGGGTCACAGAGGGCCGCACCGTCGTTCACAAGTGACCCCTCTGGCTGGTTGTACGGGCGCAGGGATCGCTTTCGTAACCCTCTCGCAGACGGGAGATCACGGTCCCTGCCCCGCACGCCACCTGCTTCCCGGTGGCAGGGAATGATCGGACCGGCATGCACTTGCGGCCCCGACACTCCCTGCCGGGCCTCGTACGCAGAGGACTCACACGTGATGCACCACCGGACCGCAGCACTGGTTGTGGCACTCGCAGGACTGACGCTGTCGGCTTGCGCCCCGGGCTCGGACGCGGTCGCGGACACCGGTCGGCAGGTGGTCCTCGACCGGCTCGCCGCAGCCGATGACGCCCCTTACTCGGCCGCGATGACAGCCGTCACGCAGTCGGAGTCCAGACGACTGCAGCTCATGACCGGTCGGATCAACCTCAACGCGCCGTTGAGCGGGCGTGCCAGAGAGACGACCGAGCAGTACACCGAGGATGTCGTGATCACCCGGCAGAAGGTGTACCGGCGTGCCGCCGGCGCGCACGGCAGATGGCAGGAGTTCCCCGCGTCGGCGGCCAAGGGCGGCATTCCCACGGACCGGCTTCCGCGGTACGTGCGGCTGATGCTCGGGCACGGCGGCTCGGTGCGGCAGGGCGACGAGAACATCCGGGTGTCGGCCCGTCTCACCGCCGAGGACATCGAGACGGTCGACGCGGTCGTCGGGCGCCATCTGCACTCCGCCACCGCGATCGACACCGACGCGTGGATCGACAGGGTGGGCCGGGTCGTACGGGTGCGGCAGACCCTCCACTTCGCATCCGGCCCGGACGTCGAGAACAGCATCACACTCGCCGATTTCGCGGGCGCCGTGGTGATCGGCGCACCGGCGGCAGACTGAGTGTCGGTCAAGCGGCTTGCCCGGCGAGGGCGCGGGGCAGGGCCCGGTTCCGGCGTGGCGAGGGGTCACCTGTGTCGCGGGCCCGGGCGGCTGCCCGGGTCGGCTCGGCAGCCATGCGAGGGGTGAGCCCCGGCCGGTACGGCGCCGGGGCTCAGGCGGGTCAGCAGCCGCCGCAGTTGTAGTAGAGGACGTCCCAGTGGCTGCCCTCGTCGGCGTAGATGTTGCCGGAGCCGGACTTCCACTGCGGGGCGCCGTCACCGCGCAGGCCGATGTAGGTGAAGGTGTTCTTGATGTAGTTCCCGACGCAGGTGTACTTGCTGTAGTCGAGCTTGTAGCCGTTCCAGTGCGAGTACGTCCCGGACGCGTGCCCGGTCTCGGTGCCGCCGGTGATGTTGAGCGCGCATCCGCTGGCCCGCTTCAGGGTCTGGGCGCCCTGCGCGGTGGCGAGGTTGAGCTGGTCGAAGGACGTACAGGTCGGGTTGTTGCGGTCGGAGCAGTTGCCGGAGGACGACCAGGTGATGCCGACCTCGCGGAACATCGACGTGGCGGTGGCGTGACTGATCTTGGTGACGGCGAACGCGTCTCCTGCGGTGCCGAGGACGACGGCGCCGGGGGCGATGACGAGGGCGAGGGCGGTGAGGATCGATCTGATCCGCAGCCCCATGAGTGTTTTCACGCGCTTCACGTGGAACCTCCCTGCGAGAAGTCATGCGTCCTGTGAGGTGACTGTGCAGGTGGTGCAGGGAGATGATGCCCGAGGTCTACGCGCGTTGGCCAGAGGGCGGTTCACCGCCCGCTTCGACGAGGCGGGCGAGCTGGTCGAGCGCCATGCGGGTGCCGGTCTCGTTGTCCTCGGGGCGCACGGCGTCGGGGATGCCCTCGTGCAGGACGAGCACGTGCGTGCCACCGTCCTGCGCGTCGGTGAGCGTGGTCGTCATCGTCATGCGCCCGCGCAGAGCGGGGTCGTCCGTCTCGAACTCCAGCACCTCGACGACCTTCTCGTCGGGGACCAGTTCGGCGAAGTGGCCGTGGTAGGTGTCGGTGTGCGCGGCGGACTTGCCCTCGCTCGCGGGAGCGTCGTAGGTGAGGGAGACACGGAAGCGTCCCCCCGGGCGGGCGTCGAACTCATGGACCCGGCTGGTCATCCCGGCCGGCACCCGCCACCGAGCGATCGCGTCCGCGTCCAGCAGGGCCCGGTAGACGGAGGAACGGGGAGCGCGGACGTGCCGGGAGAGCCGGGTCGTGTACATGGGCCCCACCCTAGGCGTCTGTGGCCCGGCGCGATCGACGAGACGCCCGGCGGGAGGCGGGTCACCAACCCTCACCGGGAAAGGCGCCCCTGAGCGAGTCCCGCGTCGGCGCGGCGGCCGACGCGATGGGCTTGATGATCAGGAACGGAGGTGATCCTGCGACGGCGGGGCGGCTCACACGTCAGTACAGGACGCGCAGCGCCCCGGGAAGCACGCGCGCCGTGACGGGCAGGACCGCGTCCACCTCGCCGTCGGCGCCGTAGGGCACCGCGCGGTCGGCCTCGATGCGGATCTCCCGGCCGCGCACCACCCGCACCTGGGGGCGGGACACGTGGGCGCCGGTGGACAGTTCGTTCATCAGGGCGAAGAAGAGCCGGCGGGGGGCGTGCTCGATCATGACGACGTCCAGGAGGCCGTCGTCGACGCGGGCGCCGGGGGCGATCATGCGGCCGGAGCCGTAGTAGGGGGAGTTGGCGGCGACGACCGTGTAACCGCGGTGGGTGTGCTCCGTACCGTCCACGGTGACGCGGTAGTTCGCCGCCCGCCAGGTGGTCACCGCGCGCAGCCCGCCGGCGTAGTAGGAGGCGGAGCCGCGCAGGAGGCGGGCGTGGTTGGCGTGGCGGTTGGCGAGCGCGTCGACACCCGCGTACACGCTGCCCAGCACGACCGTGCTGGGATGGACGGCGGACTCGACCTCGATGGTGTCCACCGGCCGCGGCTCGCCCTCCAGCAGCAGCCGTGCGAGGGCGTCGGGTTCGGCCGGCAGGCCGAGGGCGCGGGCGAAGTCGTTGCCCCGGCCGGCGGGGACCAGCCCGAGCACCGAGCCGGTGCCGCTGAGGGCGCCGCCTACGCCGCCGGCGATGCCGTCGCCGCCGACGGCGAGGACGACCCGGCCGGCTTCACCGGCGCGGCGGGCGATGTCCTGGGCGTGGGCCAGACTGCGGCTGTACTCGGTGTCCAGTTCGGCCCCGGCCGCCCGCAGCGTGTGGGCGACCCGCAGCAACGCGGCCGCGGCGGTCGAGCCGCCCGCGGTGGGGTTGACGACGGCGGTGAACTGTCGCATGGGTGAGCCTCCGGGGCGGTCGAGCGGGCGGGCCGGGGGGATGTGACCGAGGGGTCGGCCGGAAGGGGGTCAGTCGGTCGGCAGCAGGACACCGGGGTTGAGCAGTCCGTCCGGGTCCAGTCGCCGTTTGACCGCCTGCAGGGCCGCCACGCCGAGCGGGCCGGCCTCCCGTACGTACCAGTCACGGTGGTCGTTGCCCACACCGTGATGGTGGCTGATCGTGCCGCCGGCGGCGAGGATCGCCTCGTTGGCGGCGTGCTTGGCCCGCGTCCAGTGCGCCACGGGGTCGCCCTCGCCCTGCGCGGAGACGACGGTGAAGTACAGCGAGGCGCCGTTGTCGTAGACGTGCGAGATGTGGCACATCACCAGGGGCGGGGTGCCGGCCTCGGTCAGCGTCGCCGTGAGCGCGTCGCGTACGGCGGCGTACAGGCCGGGGATGCGCGACCAGAAGGCGGCGGTCTCCAGCGTCTCGGCGAACGCGCCGGCGTCGAGGAGGGAGTCGCGCAGGTACGGGGCGGAGTAGCGGCCGTGCGCCCAGCGCTCCCCCGGTTCCGCGCCGAGGCAGGTGCCGCCGAGTTCGGTGAGGACGGTCGCGGCGCCCTCGCGGCGGTGCGCGGTGTCCTCCTCGGTGCCCTCGAAGCCGACGATCGCCAGGCAGCCGGCATCACCGGGCAGGCCGTTCGCGCCGATCGCGTCGGGCTGGGCGAGGCCGATGAGGGTCTCCGTCTCGTCGGACAGCCGCAGCACTGTGGGGCGCGGCCCGTCCTGGGCGAGGCGGCGCAGGGCCTCGCCGCCCTGTGCGAAGGAGGCGAAGCGCCAGCCCTCGTAGCGGCGGACCGGCGGCACGGGGCGCAGGCGCACGGTGACGGAGGTGATCACGCCGAAGGCGCCCTCGGAGCCGAGGACGAGCTGGCGCAGGTCGGGTCCGGCGGCCGAACGGGGAGCGCGGCCCACGTCGAGGGTGCCCTCGGGGGTGGCGAGGGTGAGGCCCAGCACCATGTCGTCGAAGCGGCCGTACCCGGCGGACGCCTGTCCGCTGGAGCGTGCTGCGGCGAAGCCGCCGATGGTGGCCCACTCGTAGGACTGGGGGAAGTGGCCGAGGGTGAACCCGTGCTCGGCCAGCAGGGCTTCGGCGTGCGGGGCGCGCAGGCCGGGCTGCAGGGTGGCCGTGCGGGAGACGGCGTCGATGTCGAGCAGCTGGTCCATGCGGCGCAGGTCGAGGGCGACGAAGGGACCCTGCCGCCCGGGGGCGAGGCCGCCGACGACGGAGGTGCCGCCGCCGAACGGGACGACGGGCAGCCGGTGACCGGCGCAGACGCGCAGGACGGCGACGACGTCGTCGTGTCCGGCCGGCAGGACGACCGCGGCGGGGACGTCGGTGACGTCGGCGGCACGGATGCGCAGCAGGTCGGGGGTGGACTTGCCGCGGGTGTGCCGCAGCCGGGTCTCGGCGTCGGTGCGGACGTGATCCTCGCCGCCGACGGCGGTGGCCAGCTCCCGCAGTACGGCCGGTTCGAGCGGCGAGCCGGGGACGGCGATGTCCGCCAGGCCCGGCGGTTCGGCCTCGCGGGGCTTGACGCCCAGCATCTCGCGCAGCAGGCCGATCACCGGCTCGGGCAGCGGTGCCGCCTTGGCCGGGTCGCCCCAGCCGTTCCACAGCATGTCCACGGCGCTTGTCCTCATCTGTCGGTCGATTGACCTCTCGATCCATCGATCTGTCGATCCATCGATCTGTCGGCCCGGGTCGGCGTCGAATCGCCGCGGCGAGGGACGCCGGTGGGGCGGTCACCGCGGCGCGGGCGTTACACTGTGACACATGACGCCTATTCGTCACAACGATGGGGACAACGATCCGGTGCTCGACGCGGTACGCGACTGCGTTCTGGCCGTCGGCGTCCGCCGCACGACCCTGACCGACGTGGCGCGCCGCGCGGGCGTCTCCCGGATGACGCTGTACCGGCGCTGGCCCGATGTGCGCTCCCTGGTCGGCGACCTGATGACGCGCGAGTGGGTCGGCGTGGCGACCGCCGCCATGCCGCAGCGGGAGCCGGGCCGCAGCGCGCGCCGACTCATCGTCGACGGGCTGGTGCACGGCGTCGAGGCCTTCCGCGCCCACCCGCTCTTCACCAAGATCGTCGACGTCGATCCGGAACTGCTCCTGCCGTACGTCCTGGACCGGCGCGGCGCGAGCCAGGAGGCTCTGCTGGCCCTGCTGTCCGACGGCGTGCGCGACGGCCACGCCGACGGCTCGGTCCGCGCCGGCCACCCCGAACGCCAGGCGCGCGCCCTGCTGCTCGTCGTCCAGTCGTTCACGCTGTCGCTGCGGACGATGACCGACGAGGACGACCCGGACCTCGACGCCGCCGCCCTGCTCGGGGAGTTGCGGACCCTTCTGGAGAGGACCCTCACGCCATGAGCGCCAAGAGCACCCGGAGCACCGACGCCCCGCACCCCGGCTCGTCCCTGTCCGCCGCCCGCCGCACCCGTGAACTCGCCACGACCGTCGGCGCCGAGCCGGTGGACGTCCTGGTCGTCGGGCTCGGCGCCACCGGCGCCGGAGTCGCCCTGGACGCGGCCGCCCGGGGGCTGACGGTCGCCGCCGTCGACGCCCACGACCTGGCCTTCGGCACCTCGCGCTGGAGTTCCAAGCTCATCCACGGCGGCCTGCGCTACCTCGCCTCCGCGCAGTTCGACGTGGCACACGAGAGTGCCGTGGAACGCGGCGTGCTGATGGAGCGCACCGCGCCGCACCTGGTGCGCGCCCAGCCGTTCGTCCTGCCGCTGACGCCGCTGGTGTCACGTGGCCAGGCGGCGCTGGCGTGGGCCGGGTTCCGGGCCGGTGACGCACTGCGGCTGGCCGCGCGCACGGCCCGCGGCACACTGCCGGCGCCGCGCCGCCTGTCGGCGGTGGAGACCCGCACACTCGCCCCCGGCCTGCGCTCCCAGGGACTACGCGGCGGCCTGCTCTCCTGGGACGGCAAGCTCACGGACGACGCCCGCCTGGTCACCGCGCTGGCCCGCACCGCGGCGGCGCACGGCGCGCGCGTGCTGACCCGGGTACGAGCCCTGGAGCTCTCCGGCGCGGGCGCCCGGGTGCGCGACGAACTGACCGGCGAGGAAGGCTTCCTGCGCGCCCGCGCGGTGATCAACGCGACCGGCGTGTGGGCGGACGGCCTGGTCGACGGCATCCGGATCCGCCCCTCGCGCGGCACCCACCTGGTACTGCGCGCCGACCGCCTGGGGCCGCTGCCGGCCGGCCTGCACATCCCCGTCCCCGGCGAGACCAACCGCTTCGTCCTCGTCCTGCCGCAGGGCGACGGCCGGGTCTACGTCGGCCTCACCGACGAACCCGTCGAGGGGCCGGTGCCGGACGTGCCGGAGGTTCCGGAGACGGACATCGGCTTCCTGCTCGACATCCTCGGCTCCGCGCTGGACACCCCGCTGCACCGCGACGACGTCGTGGGAGCCTTCGCGGGGCTGCGTCCCCTGCTGGACACCGCCGGTGACGGCTCGTCGGCCAGGACCTCCGACATCTCCCGCCGGCACGCGGTCCTGACCTCCGCCGACGGTGTCGTCACCATCGTCGGCGGCAAGCTCACCACCTACCGGCGCATGGCCGAGGACGCCGTCGACCGCGCCGTCGCCAACCACCGGCTGACCGCCGGCCCCTCCCCCACCGCCGCACTGCCGCTGGTCGGCGCCGCCGCCCCGGCCCGGCTCGGCACGCTGCCCGCGCCACGCCGTCTCGTCCAGCGGTACGGCACCGAGGCCGCCGCCGTTCAGGCCCTGACCGCACACGACCCACGGCTGGGCGAACCCGTCGTGCCCGGCCACCCGGTCACCGGTGCCGAACTCGTGTGGGCCGTGCGCCACGAGGGCGCGCTCGACGCCGCGGACGTCCTCGACCGCCGTACCCGGATCGGAGTGGTGCCCGAGGACCGCGAGGCGGCACTGCCGGCCGTCGAGGAGATCGTCGGCGAGGCCCTCGCCACGCGCGGCTGACGCAAGCGCATACCCGGCCGGTCCGCGCGGCGGCGAACCGGCCATGGTCACCCGAGCGAGCAACCACGCGCTGAGCGGCCCCAGTCGGCCGTTCAGCGCGTTTTCGCCGTGCGGAAACATGACCGAAACCGCGTTCCTCCGGCAACTATGCCAACGGCCGCTGGCGCCTTTAACCTGACTCGTCAGTAAGTCCGCACTGCCTGCGGCGCGACCGTCCTCTCGGCCTTCGCGTGCCCTCGCTCGTGCCGCCGGTCCCTCACCCCTCTCGCCACCCGGGCGCCGTGTGCCGCACCCGCACCGAAAGGACCCAGAGGATGAAAGACCAGCAAGGCAGACAGGTGGTCGGCCGGATCAGGTGGCGGCGGTTCGCGCTGCTCGCCGTTCCCGGCTGTGCGGCCACCGCCGCGCTCGGCATCGCGCTGGCGCAGGGCGCCGTCGCCGCCTCGTTCGCCGTCTCGGGCCAGCAGTTCAAGGTGTCCGCCGACAGCCTCACCGGCCAGGGGTTCGCCCAGTACGGCAACATCGACGCCAACGCCCGAGGCGACCTGCTCCCGGTCGCGACCGTCGGCATCCGCACAGCGAAGATCAACAATCTGTGCCAGTCGGTGGTCACCAAGCTCCCCGTGCTCGGCAACATCTCGCTCACCCTGACCGCCGGTGCCGGTGACACCCCCGTCGAAGCCGAGAACCTCTTCCTCGACGCCACCCAGCTGGAGGGCAACGCCACCTTCCACACCATCGAGATCGGCCGCGACGCCTCCACCCTCGACAAGGGGCCCGAGGGCGCGCAGGGCATGCAGGACGCCTTCTCGCAGCAGGCCGACGACATGCAGATCGACAACCTCAGGCAGGTGGCATGGGCCGCCAACGCCGGCACGTTCAAGCTGTCCGGGCTCAAGATGAAGATCGCCAAGGGGAAGAAGGAATGTTTCTGAGCCGGCACGCGTGGCGCACCTGGCGCCGCAGCCGGCCCTTCTGGGGCGGTCTGGCCACCGTCGTCGCCGGGAGCGAGATCTGCGTCCTCCCGCTCGCCCCGCTCAAGGTCATGCTCGAACAGGGCGTCGCCGGGCTGCCGTCCGTCCTGCTCGGCCTGGTCATGGTCGTGCTGGGCCTGTCCGCGTGGATCGCCCCGCACCACCGTGGCCTGGCGGGCGTCCTGACCGTACTGCTGGCCGTCGCCGCCCTCGTCATGTCCAACCTCGGCGGATTCCTGTTCGGCACCGTCCTCGGCATCGTCGGCGGCTCGATGATCTTCGCCTGGCAGCCGGTTCAGGACACGGACACCGCCCCCGAGTCCGCCGCGTCCCTCGATCACGGCGAGTCCGCCGGCTCCACCGCTTCCGGTGAGTCCGCCGGTTCCGCCCCCGCCGCCCGGTCCCGTCCGGGCGCCCCCGGTACGCCACCCCCCACAGGCGCCACCGTGCACCCCGTCGCACCGACCGTTCCCGTCCCGTCAGCCGATTCGCACGGAAAGGGATCCACACCATGACACCTCCCCACAGTGTCCGCACGCTCCTCGCCATCGCCACCGGCGGCGCGGCAACCGCCGCGCTGCTGCTCGCCGGTCCGGCCGCCGAGGCGCAGACCGCCGCCGGGTCGACCACGGTCACCCCGGCCGGGCACGCCTACAAGGCCACGCTCTCCGGCAAGGCCACGTTCAAGGCCGGCACCGTGACGCTCACCTGTTCGGTCTCCTCCACGACCGGTCAGGTCCCCGCCGCGCCCGCCAACCACAACGACGCCGGCCCGGTGTCCTCCACCCTCGCCGCTCCCGCGTTCAGTTCGTGCACGTCCAGCCTGCCCGGCGTCACCCCCACGGTCACCACCAGCGGCACGTGGGGCATCGCCGTCCAGAACGGCGCGCCGAGCACCGCGACCCTGACCGTCCCGCAGGGCGGTCTGGTCGTCAAAACCAGCGGCCTGGCCACCTGCACCATCACCTCCGCGCCGAGCGGCCCGGCGCCCATCGCGGGCACCTGGACCAACGGCGCACCCTCCGGCCTGGCCTTCACCAACGCTGTCGTACCCGTGACCGTCACCGGCACGTTCGGCTGCCCGACCAGCGCCACGACCTCCACCGTCAACCTGGCCTACGCCGTGGCCGACACGACCGATCCCGCCCAGCAGATCACCGTCGGCTCCTGATTCGGCCGGCCCAGGGGTGCGCAGGCTCGGTCCTGCGCACCCCTCGGCGCGTCCTCGTCGTTTTCCAGCCGTTCGTATGACGCGCCCTCAGATGGCGTCCGCACGCCGGCTCGCGCGTCGTATTCTTCTACTCGCCTGTAGAAACGTGCCGGCCAGGAACGCACGGACGCACAAGAAGGAGTGAACGCCACGATGGTGTTCAAGCGACTGCTCGGTTCACTCGGTGTGGGCGGCCCCACCGTCGACACCGTTCTCGACCCCGGGCCCTTCCGGCCCGGCTCGGCCCTGTCGGGGCAGGTCCACCTGCGGGGCGGCAATGCCGAGTCGACCGTCGAGCACCTCACCCTGGAGCTGGTGGCCCGGGTCGAGACCGAGCACGCCGACGGCGAGAGCGAGGGCATGGTCGCCTTCGAGCGCCGCACCGTCGGGGGCGGCTTCCGGCTGGGGGCCGAAGAGGTGCGCAGCGTGCCCTTCAGCCTGGTGCTGCCGTGGGA
Organism: Streptomyces sp. NPDC028635; assembly: GCF_040637635.1. NCBI lineage: Bacteria > Bacillati > Actinomycetota > Actinomycetes > Kitasatosporales > Streptomycetaceae > Streptomyces > Streptomyces sp. NPDC028635. The sequence continues at coordinate 20,663 of NZ_JBEZWX010000057.1, forward strand.
GACACCGGTCACCGAGCTGTACGGCCAGGGGCTGGGCGTCGTCCTCGGTGTCCGCACGGAGCTGGCAGTGGACGGAGCGCGGGACAGGGGCGACCTGGATCCGCTCGCCGTCGCCCCGCTGCCCGCCCAGGAGGCGATCCTGGAGGCCTTCGGTCAACTGGGCTTCGCCTTCCGATCGGCCGACCTCGAACGGGGCCACATCGGCGGCACGGGGCAGCAACTGCCCTTCTACCAGGAGATCGAGCTGACACCGGCCCCGCAGTACGCCCAAGCGGTGAACGAGGTCGAGGTCACCTTCCTGGCCGGTCCGGCCGGGGTGGAAGTCGTCCTGGAGGCCGACAAGCGCGGCGGGTTGTTCTCCTCGGGCCACGACGCGCTCGCCCGGTACACCGTCGGCCACCACGACGTGCGCGACTGGAACGCGGAGGTCGACGGCTGGATCCGCCGGCTCGTCGAGCAGCGACCCGCACACGGCATTCCCGCGGGGTACGCCCCGGGGCACGACGTGCACCACCACACCGGTCACCACTCGGGCCCCGGCATCGGCACCGCCGTCGCCGCGGGGGCCGCCGGTCTCGCGGTCGGTGTCGTGGGCGGCATGGTCGCGGCCGAAGTCGTTGACGAGATCGGGGACTTCTTCGAGGACGACGACGAAGGCGACGACGGCGAGGACTGACGCCGGAACGACGCGGGGCCGCCGTTCGTATCCAGGAGGGGAAGCGGCGCGACCTGCTCCTTCCCCTCCTGATAGTTTCTACAGCGTTGTAGAAGTTCACGGCAGCTCCGGCCGCTCCCCGGCCGGGGACAGCTCACTACTCGTATGGAGTCGGCATGGCCCTGTGGGACCGCATCAAGGACTCGGCGTCGCAGATGCAGACGCAGCTCGTGGCGAAGAAGAACGACCTGAAGAGCGGTGCCTTCCGCGACGCCAGCATGGCGATGTGCGCGCTCGTCGCGGCCGCCGACGGCACCGTCGACCCCTCGGAGCGCCAGCGGGTGGCGCAGCTCATCGGCACCAACGAGGTGCTGCAGAACTTCCCGGCGGACGACCTGCGCCGCCGGTTCGAGGACAATCTGAACAAGCTGACCGCCGACTTCGCCTTCGGTAAGGTCAGCGTGTTGCAGGAGGTCGCCAAGGCGAAGAAGAAGCCCGCCGAGGCGCGCGCCGTCATCCAGATCGGCATCGTCATCGGCGGCGCCGACGGCGACTTCGACAAGGACGAGCAGGCCGTGGTCCGCGAGGCGTGCTACGCGCTGGACCTGCCGCCGCACGAGTTCGACCTCTGACCGACGCGACGCCATGGCACCGTCCGGCGTCCCGGCCGGCCATGTGGGCCGCTTCCGCGGCCGGCGGTCCGGCGGTCCGGCGGCGAGGGACACGGTCCGGCCTCGGCGGGCATCCTGACGGGCCGGCTGGTGCTGATCGTCTGCGCCGTGGCCGGGCCGGCCGTCGTGGGGCTGCTCGCCGGGCTCGCGGTGGTGGACCACGCCTGAGATCCGTACGTCCCGGGCCCGACGAGGTTTCCGCGGCGCCGCCCGGCGACCAGGCTCGGCGTGCCTCGGTGCCGGGCCGTCTCGGGGCCACGGCGCACACGGCCGCCGCGCGCACGGCGGCGATGAGACGCAGCACACCGGCGACCGGGACGGCCGTGTGGCGGGCACGACGGGTTCACGTGCGCGTGGTGTCCCGCAACCGTCCGTCGCGGACCTCCACGACCTGGTCGGCATGGGCCAGATGAGTGGGGTCGTGGGTGACCAGGACGGTGGCCGTGGCCCGTTCGCGGGTCAGCCGGGTGAGCAGGTCGATCACGGCGGCGCCGCGTGCCCGGTCCAGCGCGCTGGTGGGCTCGTCGACCAGCAGGACCGTCGGCTCGTTCATCAACGCGCGGGCGATGGCGACGCGTTGGCGCTGGCCGCCGGAGAGCTGGTGCGGGCGGCGCGCGGCCTGCCCGGACAGACCGACGGCGTCCAGCAGCTCCAGTGCCCTCCCGCGCGCCGCGCCGGGACGGCGGCCGGCGAGATGCGCCATGACCTGGAGCTGCTCCACCGCGGTCAGTGAGGGCAGGAGGCTGGGCTGCTGGAACACCAGGCCGATCCGCCGCCGCCGCAGTGCGGTCAGCTCCGCGCGGGACAGGCCGGTGGTGACGGTTCCGTCGACGGTGACCGTGCCGTGGTCCGGGGTCAGCAGGGTGGCCGCGACGGCCAGCAGGCTGGACTTGCCGGAGCCGGAGGGGCCGACCACGGCGGTCAGGCTGCCCTTCGGCACGCTGAGGCCGACGCGGTCCAGGGCGGTCAGGCGGCGCTCACCGTCGGGGTAGGTGAGGGTGATGTCGGCGAGATGCAGGCTCATCGGGCGTTCCCCAGGGCGGTCAGCGGATCGACGGAGGTGATACGGCGGACGGCGAGCGCGGCGCCGAGCGCACCGAGCACGACCAGGACACCGGCGGGCACGAGCACCGTCGAGGGCGTGAGGACGAACGGCACCGCGCGCCCGGCGACCAGGGCGCCCACGGCGGCGGCGAGGGCCGTGCCGACGAGGGTGCCGCCGCTCAGCACGGCGACCGCCTGCCCGAGCGCGTCCTTCAGCAGCGTGGCGGTGGAGGCGCCGAGGGCCTTGAGGACGGCGATGTCGCCGCTGCGCTGGATGGTCCACACGGTGAAGAAGGCGCCGACGACCAGCGCGGAGATGCCGAACAGGAAAGCGCGCATCAGTTGCAGGGAGCCGTTCTCGGAGGTGTAGGAGCCGATCGCCGCCAGGGAGGCGTCCTTGGACACGGTCTCGGTGCGGGCCCGGGCGTCGGCGGCCCTCAGGTCGGCGCCGGGCGCCGTGGTCAGGGCGATCACCGTCGCGGTCGCACCGGCGCCCCCGCTGGGGGGTGCGGTGCCGCGCCAGGTGCCCAGACTGGTCCACACGACCGGCGTGTGGCTGAACGACGCGTCCCCTCGGACGGCGGCCACCGTCAGCCGGTGCCCGGCGAGCGTGAGCGTGTCGCCGGCCTGGACACCGAGATCGTCGGCGGCCCCGGTCGACAGCACCGCCGAGCGGTCGTCGATGCGGCCGCCGTCCGGTGCGAGGGCGGAGCCGGGCAGCACGCCGAAGACGGACACCCCGGCGCTGCGCGTCCCCGCGGTGGCCTTGGCCGGGGTGATGCCGAGCGGTTCGGCACGCGTGACACCGGGCGTGGCGGCCCAGCGCCGCCACTGCTCCTCGGTGACGGTGGAGTCGGTGTACGACAGGTCGCGGCCGCCGGCCGGGGCGTCGAAGGCGATGCGGTCGGCGGGAAGAGAGGTGATCGCTGAGGTGCTCTGCCGGCTCAGGCCCGCTGTCAGTCCGGACAGCAGGCCGACCAGCAGGGTGATCAGCACGATGACGGTACCCATGAGGGCGAACCGCCCTTTGGCGAAGCGGAGGTCCCGCCAGGCGACGAACACGGCTGCGGCCAGGCCTTTCCAGGAGGGTGAACAGGAGGATGAAGGGGAACGGCCCCACCGTCTCCCGCGGACCGGTGCGCGGGCATCCGGCCGGGGAGGGCACTTCTCGGGCCGAAAGGTGTGGGGGTGCTTGCACCTTTCGACAGAGGCGGCGCCCGGCGGGCGGACCGTAAGGTGGCCCCGAGACCTCCCTGATCCGTGAGCACCGTGAATCTCTGCGCAAGGGCCGTGACCGCCGCCACCCCACCCCTGACCACCCCGACCACCCGGGTCCTGACCTGGTGCCTGCATCTGCTGGTCGTCGGGCTGCTCGCGCTGGCCGCCGTCCGGGCCGTCACCTCGGGCAGCCCCCGTGCCGCGGCGGTCACCGCCGTCGCCGCTCTCTGCGGGCTCGTCTACGCCGCCGGTCCCCTGCTGCCGCGCGTGCGGCTCTCGCGCCGGGCGGCCGCGGTCTGGCTGGGCGCCGTCGGGGTCGTGTGGCTGGGGTTGCTGGCGGTGAGCGCGGACGCGGTGTGGCTGGCGTTCCCGCTGTACTTCCTGCAGCTCCATCTGCTGCCCCGGCGTACGGGTCCGGCCGCCGTCGCGGCGACCGCGGCGGCCGCGATCGCCGGATACGCCGCACACCAGGGCTCGTTCGGCCCCGCGATGGCGATCGGTCCGGCGCTCGGCGCGGCCGTGGCGGTGGCCGTGGTGTGGGGCTATCAGGCCCTGTACCGGGAGAGCGAGCAGCGGCGCAGGCTGATCGAGGAGCTGACCGCGACGCGTGCCGGCCTGGCCGCCGCCGAGCACACGGCCGGGGTGCTGGCCGAGCGGGAGCGGCTGGCCCGCGAGATCCACGACACCCTGGCCCAGGGCCTGTCCAGCATCCAGCTGCTGCTGACCGCGGCCGGGCGGGCGCTGCCCGGCGCCGTGGAGGTCGCCGCGGGTCATGTGGAGCAGGCCCGGCAGGCCGCGGTGGACAACCTCGCCGAGGCCCGGCGTTTCGTCGCCGCGCTCGCCCCGCCGGCGCTGGACGGCAGCACGCTCGCCGACGCCCTGGAGCGGCTGTGCGTCACCACGTCGGCGCGCCATCCGCTCGCCGCGCACCTGCACCGCACCGGCACACCCGGGCCGCTGCCCACCGGGCACGAGGTGGCGTTGCTGCGGATCGCCCAGTCCGCCGTGTCCAACACCGTGCGCCACGCCGGCGCCACCCGTGTCGACCTCACGCTCGGCCGCCTCGACGGCGAGGTGATCCTGGACGTCGTCGACGACGGCACCGGTTTCGACCCGCGGCTGGTGTCCGTCCCCGACCCCGAGGGCGGCGGGTTCGGTCTCGCCGCCGTGCGGGCGCGGGTGCAGGACCTGGGCGGCACCTTCTCCCTGACGTCCGCGCCGGGGCGGGGTACCGCCCTCGGCGTGAGGCTGCCGCTGCCCCCGTCCGCCGACTCCGAGCCCGAGGCCCGCCCGTGACCGACGCCCCCATCCGCCTGCTGCTGGCCGACGACCACCCCGTGGTGCGGGCCGGGCTGCGCGCCGTCCTGGAGACGGAACCCGGTCTCGCCGTGGTGGCCGAGGCCGCCACCGCCGAGGAGGCCGTCGTACGGGCGGCCGGCGGGGACATCGACGTGGTGCTGATGGATCTGCAGTTCAAGGGCGGCATGAACGGCGCCGAGGCCACCGCCGCGATCACGGCGCGACCGGGTGCGCCGCGCGTCGTCATCGTCACCACCTACGACTCCGACGCCGACACCCTGCCCGCCATCGAGGCCGGGGCCACCGGCTATCTGCTGAAGGACGCGCGGCCCGAGGAACTGGCCGCGGCCGTGCGCACCGCGGCGGCCGGCCGCACGGCACTGGCCCCGGCGGTCGCGGACCGGCTGCTGCACCGGCTGCGCACACCGGGGACGTCGTTGACGCGGCGCGAGACGGAGGTGCTGGGTCTGGTGGCCGACGGGTTGTCGAACCAGGCCGTGGCCGGGCGGCTGCACCTCACCGAGGGGACCGTGAAGTCGCACCTGGCGCGGGTGTACGCCAAGCTCGGCGTGGACTCGCGCACCGCCGCGGTCGCGGTCGCCTCGGACCTGGGCCTGATCCGCCGCTGATGGCCGGGAGTGCCGCGGCGGACCCGGGCCCGGTCCTGCGGCAACGGCTTAGGCGCAGCCCCAGGCGGACATGCCCTGCTGGGCGGCCAGGCGCCGGGCGACCTTGATCTGCTGGCGCCGGGTGGCGAGGTCGGCGCGCGGGGCATATCTGAGCCCGCCGGCCGCCCGCCAACTGGAACGGCTGAACTGCAGGCCGCCGTAGTAGCCGTTGCCGGTGTTGGCCTTCCAGTTGCCTCCGGACTCGCAGGCCGCGATGGCGTCCCAGTCGGTTCCGAACCTCGGCTGGGCCTCGGCGGTCGTCGCGGCCGTGCTCAGCGCGGCCAGCGTCGTCACGAGCACCAGCGCCGTCCTCGCGCGGCGGGACGGGCGGGCGGCGGAACGGGTCATCACTCTCTGCTGTGCGTTCATGACCGTACTGTTACATCATGTGACGATATGGAGTGCGCATTTCCGCCTCAGGTCGCGTCCTGCCCCCGGCGTCCGGGTGACGGCTCTGTGGCGCGGTCGGCTCCCGGCGCCGGCGGAGCGTCGCGTCCTATCTCCCCGCGAACGGCACGGCGACCGTGGCCGCAGGAGGACCGGAGGTCCGATGCCGAGCGGCCGGGCAGGAGCCGGCGCGGGGTGCGCGGGGCGGCCCGCGGTGATGGAATGGCCTTCGGGGGACGCTCGAGCAGCAGGGGTGACCGCCGTGAGCGAGCAATTCGAGGACATGGGGCCCATCGACTACGTGGTGGTGGAGTTTCCCGGCAATCACATGACCGGCGAGGGTTTCCCCCTGCTGGTCGACCTGGTGGACCGCGGCATCATCCGCATCCTGGACCTGATGTTCATCAGGAAGGACGAGGACGGCTCGGTGAGCGCGCTGGAGATCGCCGACCTCACCGGGGACGGCCGGCTGGACCTCGCCGTCTTCGAGGGCGCGCGCTCCGGCCTGCTGGGCGAGGACGACCTCGAAGAGGCGGCCGCGGCGGTGGAGCCCGGCAACTCCGCCGGTCTGCTGGTCTACGAGAACCTGTGGGCCGCTCCGTTCGCGAGCGCGCTGCGCCGCGGCGGTGCGCAACTGGTCGCTTCGGGACGGCTGAACGTGCAGGCCGTACTCGCGTCCCTGGACGCGGCGGACGCTGCCTCCTGAGGCACCGGGCACCCCGACGACACGTTCCTCCCGACAGGAGCCGATCACCATGCCAGGACTACTTCGGGGCATCGCCCGTACCGCTGTGGTGGCCGGTACGGCGACCGCGGTCTCCAACAGGGTCTCCCGCCGCCAGCAGGGCCGCTGGGCCCAGCAGGCCGGCTACGCGGAGCCCTCGGGGTACCAGCAGGCCTATGAGGAACCCGCGCCACCGGCCCCGGCGCACGACGACATGAGCAGCAAGATCGACCAGCTCAAGGAGCTCGGCGAACTGAGGAAGCAAGGCATCCTCACCGAGGCCGAGTTCGAGGAGCAGAAGCGGAGGCTGCTCGGCTGACACTGCGGAGCGCCCCGCCGTCATGACGGCGGGGCGCTCCGTTTTCTACATGGGCGCCGGGGCGGCCCGGCACCGTCGGGGGTCAGGCGTCGTCGGGCGCCCCCATGCGCCGCGCGTCCTCCTCGTCCCAGGCGCGGGTGTCCCGGGGCTGGGTGTACGGCTCGGCGTCGGGCGGCAGCCCTCCCGCGATGGCCCGCTGCCGCACGGTCTCCGCGTCGAACTCCAGGCCCAGCAGCACCGCGAGGTTGCCGATCCACAGCCACACCAGGAAGACGATGACGCCGGCCATGGTGCCGTAGGTCTTGTTGTACGAGGCGAAGTTGGCGACGTAGACCGCGAAGCCGCCGGAGGCGATCAGCCAGATCAGCAGGGCCAGGAAGCTGCCCGGGGTGATCCACCGGAACCCCTTGACCTTGGCGTTGGGGGCCGCCCAGTACAGCAGGGCGATCATCGCGGTGACCAGGAGGACCAGCACCGGCCACTTCGCGATCGACCACACCGTCAGGGCGGTGTCGCCGAGGCCCAGGGCGTCCCCGGCCCTGCGGGCGATGCCTCCGGTGAAGACCACGATGAGCGCGCTCACCACGGCCAGCACCATCAGCACGGCGGTGACACCGAGCCGCACCGGAAGGATCTTCCAGACGGGCCGGCCCTCCGGCATGTCGTAGACGGCGTTGGCCGCCCGCATGAAGGCCGCCACATAGCCGGACGCCGACCACAGCGCGACCACCACGCCGACGACCGCCATGAGGGAGCCGATGCCGGCGTTGCCCTGCAACTGCTCGACGGCCCGGGTGAGGATGTCGCGCGCCGAACCGGGGGCGAGCTTGCGGATGTTGTCCAGCACTTTGTCCGTGGTCGAGCGGCCGGTCAGGCCGAGGATGGACACCAGCACCAGCAGCGCCGGGAAGAGGGCCAACACGCCGTAGTACGTGAGGGCGGCCGCCCGGTCGGTCAGTTCGTCGTCCTTGAACTCCCGCAGGCTCCCTTTGAGGATCCGCCGCCAGGCGCCCTTCGGCAGCTTGGTCGGGGTGTCGGGCGCCCGGCGCTCCACATCGGGCCCGGGACCCATGTCCTCGGGCGCCGGTGCGGGCGCGCGTTCCGCCTCGCCGTCGCCGTGTTCCTTCCGTCCCGGAAGATGCAGCTTCGCCATGCCCGACGGGTAACCCCGGCGAGCGCTCCCATGCCGCCCCGTTGATCCGGCATCCCCGCACGGCCTCGCCTTTTGTTGGTTTCCGTTCGCATCTTTTCGGTGCAGGGGGTCTGTTCAGGCCATCCGACGACTGTTAAGAAATGAAGCCACACGGGTTACTGACACGTGTAACTCGTTCAATCCCCTCATCCGCCGTTCCCTGGCCCGTCACGGCTTCGTGCCTGCCGTCACGGCCCGGGGTGCGCCTCGCCCACACGATCGAGGAGGGCACCGTGGCCCTTTCGTCCCCCGCGGCCACCGCCGCCGGCCGCCCCGCCGGCCCGGCCCGGCCCGCACGCGGTCTGCTGCCGCTGCTGCTGCTCGGCAACACCGCGATGTACGCGCTCTACATCGGCGTCGCCGGGGTCCTGCTCGCCCTCCAGGTGGAGCATGTCGACCCGGCCCACAAGGAGGCCAACCTGGGGCTCGTCACCGGGATCGCCGCGGTCTTCGCGACCGTCTTCAACCCGCTCGCCGGGGCGCTGTCGGACCGCACCGGCCGCCGAAACCCGTGGATCCTGGGCGGCGGGCTGCTCGCGCTGCCCGCCGCGTTCCTGCTGGGCAGCGTGCACACGGTCCTGCTGATCACCATCGGCTGGTGCCTGGTGCAGGCCGTGATGAACGTCTACCAGGCCGCCCTGACCTCGGTCGTCCCCGACCGGATACCGCTGGAGAGCCGCGGCAGGGCCTCCGCGGCGGTGGGCCTCGGACTGCCGCTGGGCAGCATCGGCGGCGCCCTGGTGGCGGCCGCCTTCACCGACCGCTACCGCACCGGCTATCTGCTCTTCGGCGCACTCGTCGCCGTGACCGCCGTCGTGTTCACCGCTTGTACACGGGAGGAGCGGCTGCCCGCGCGACCGTCCACACCGGTCTCGGCCCAGGTCAGGGCGTTCGCGGGGGCGTTGAAAGTGGCCGACTTCCGCTGGGCGTTCATCGGCAGGGCCCTGCTCGTCCTGGGCTACTTCCTGGTCAACACCTACCTTGTCTACATCCTGCAGGACCACATCGACCTCCCCGCCGGGATGGAGCCGGCCGAGGCGGTGGCCGTGGTGACGCCGGTGACCAGCGTCGCGATGATGCTCTCCACCGTGCTCGGCGGCTACCTGTCCGACCGGCTCGACCGGCGCAAACTGTTCGTCGGCGCCTCGGCGCTGCTGTCCGCGCTGGGCCTGCTGGTCCCGGCCCTCTCCCCCACCTGGCCGGCCGTGCTCGTCTTCGCCGGCGTCGTGGGCCTCGGCTTCGGCTGCTTCATGGCGGTGGACACCGCGCTGGTCACGCTGGTCCTGCCGAGCGCCGAGGACGCCGCCCGGGACATGGGCGTGCTGAACATCGCCAACGCGGGACCGCAGATCATGGCGCCCTTCGCCGCCTCGGTCGTCGTCACCGTCACCGGCGGCTACACCACCCTCTTCGTGGCCGCGGCCGTCCTCTCCGTCGCCGGGGCACTGTCGGTGCGCCCGATCCGCAGCGTGCGCTGACCGGCCTCGCGGGCCCGGGAAACAGACGTCTCAACAAGAACGGACACCCACCCATGCAGACGAACCACCGCCCCCGGCGAGCGGCCGGCCGCCGCGGCGCACGTGCCCTCGCGGTGAGCGCCGCCCTCGGCCCGGCGCTGCTCCTGGGCACGGCCACCGCCCCCGCCGCCCCCGTCCGGCACGGTGAGCGGCCCCCTCTCACCGGCATGCGGGTGCTGCTGAGCAACGACGACTCCATGCGGGCCGCCCGGCCCGACGGCGCCGACGGGCGCGGCCTGTACGAGATGCGCAAGGCGCTGTGCGCGGCCGGGGCCGACGTGGTCGTCCTCGCGCCGTGGCAGTACATGAGCGGCGCCGGCACAAGCGTCAGCAACAGCGGTGCCTTCGCGGCCCAGCGCCGCACACGGCTGCCCGCCCGCTACGCCGGAGACTGCTCCGGTGCGCCCACCCGGGGCGCGGTGTTCGGCCTGTGCCGCACCGCCGGCACGCCGTCGTGCACCGACACGGCACCGAGCGCGACGCCCGCGGACACCGTGAGGTTCGCGCTGCGCGGCGGACTGCGGGCGCTGACCGGCTGGACCGCGCCGCCGGACGCGGTGGTCACCGGGATCAACTCCGGGCCGAACGTGAGCTCGCAGGTGAACGACTCGGGGACCGCCGGGGCCGCGCTGGCCGCCGTCGACGAGCGGGTGCCGGCCGTGGCGTTCAGCGCCTGGATCGCGGACGGCTCGACGCTGCCGAGCGACACGACCTACCGGGCGGCGGCCCGCTACGGCGCCTCCCTGCTGGGCCGGCTGCGCGCGCACCGCCTGCTCTCCCCGACCCACGTGCTGAACGTCAACTACCCGGACACCAGCGGGGGTTCGCAACCGGCGGGTGAGCGCTGGACCCGGGTCGGGGACGGCACGGTGGCCGTGCACACCTACCGGCGAGCGGCCGACGGCACCTTCACCGTGGGCGGCGCGCTGTGCCCCCAGGCCCCCGGGTGCCGTGGCGAGACACGCGAGGACGCCGACAGCACGGCGGTCGCCGCGGGTCACGTCTCCCTGAGCGCCCTCACGCCCGACCGTACCGCGCCCGCCGACGCGGAGACCGCCCGGCTGCGGGCCTACCTCGGCGGGCACCACAGCTGACCCGCCGTTACCACAAGCCGCCCGCGCGAGCGGGCACACACGAAGGGAAGAACCACACCGTGCTGCTCAACACCCGTGAATGGGGTACCGGCGAACGGACCGCTCTGCTGGTCCACGGCATCATGTCCGACGCCCGCACCTGGCACCGCGTCGGTCCGCTGCTCGCCGACCGGGGATACCGCGTGATCGCCGTCGATCTGCGCGGGCACGGCGGCTCGCCGCGTGCCGCCGCCTACTCCCCCGAGCTGTTCGCCGACGACCTGGCCGACACCCTCCCGGCGGGCGCCGACCTCGCCATCGGGCACTCGCTCGGCGGTCTGTCGCTGCTGCTCGCCGTGGACCGGCTGCGGCCCGGCCGTGCGGTGTACGCCGACCCCGCCTGGTCCACCGCCGACCCGCAGGCGGCTGTGGACCCGACGGTGTTCGCCGGTTTCAAGAACGCCACCCGCGAGCAGATCACCGCGCTCAACCCGGCCTGGGCCGACGAGGACGTGGACGTGGAGCTGGCCACCCTCGCCGACTGGGACCCGCGGACCGCGCACTTCCTGGGCGGCGCTCCCCTGCGGGGCTTCCTGCCGGGGCACGCGGAGGTCCCGTCGCTGGTGGCGCTCGCCGACCCCAGTTGCCTGGTGGGGCCGGGCGAGGCGGAGCTGCTGCGCGGCCGCGGCTTCGAGGTGCGGACCGTGCCGGGTGCCGGGCACACCCTCCACCGTGACGATCTGGAGGGATTCCTCAAGGCGCTCGACGGCTGGATCTGAGCACGGTGTCCGGGCCGGCCGGCGCAAGGATCGCCGGCCGGCCCGGACAGCGCCGCGTCAGCCGCCCAGGGCCGCCAGCACCACGCCCTTGGCCTCCTCCTGGACCCGGCCGAGGTGGTCGGCGCCGAGGAAGGACTCGGCGTAGATCTTGTACACGTCCTCGGTGCCGGAGGGGCGGGCCGCGAACCAGGCGTTGGCGGTGCTCACCTTGATGCCGCCGATGGCCGCGCCGTTGCCGGGGGCCTCGGTGAGGACACCGGTGACGGCCTCGCCGGCCAGGGTGTCGGCGCCGACCTGGGCCGGGGACAACTTGCCGAGCAGCGCCTTCTCCTCACGGGTGGCGGGGGCGTCGGTGCGCGCGTAGGCGGGCTCGCCGTAGCGGGCGGTCAGGTCGGCGTAGTGCTGGGAGGGGGTCCGTCCGGTGACCGCGGTGATCTCGGAGGCCAGCAGGGCGAGCAGGATGCCGTCCTTGTCGGTGGTCCACACCGAGCCGTCGCGGCGCAGGAAGGACGCGCCGGCCGACTCCTCACCGCCGAAGCCGAGAGAGCCGTCGAGCAGGCCGTCGACGAACCACTTGAAGCCGACGGGTACTTCGACCAGCCGGCGGCCGAGGCCCTCGGCGACCCGGTCGATCATCGCGGAGGACACCAGGGTCTTGCCGACGCCGGCGCCGGCCGGCCACTGCTCACGGTGGCGGTAGAGGTAGTCGATGGCGACGGCGAGGTAGTGGTTGGGGTTCATCAGCCCGGCGTCCGGGGTGACGATGCCGTGCCGGTCGGCGTCCGCGTCGTTGCCGGTGGCGATCTGGAAGCGGTCGCGCTGGGCGATGAGCGAGGCCATCGCGTTGGGCGAGGAGCAGTCCATGCGGATCTTGCCGTCCCAGTCCAGCGTCATGAAGCGCCAGGTGGGGTCGGTGAGGGGGTTGACCACGGTCAGGTCGATGCCGTGCTGTTCGGCGATGCGTCCCCAGTACGCCACGGACGCCCCGCCGAGCGGGTCGGCGCCGATGCGGACACCGGCCGAGCGGACGGCGTCCAGGTCGAGGACGCTCGGCAGGTCGGCGACGTAGGCGCCCAGGTAGTCGTAGCGCCCGGTGGTGGCGGCGGCCAGGGCACGCGCGTACGGCACCCGGCGGACGTCCTTGAGACCGCCCCGGATGATGTCGTTGGCGCGGTCCTGGATCCAGGAGGTGGCCTCGGAGCCGGCGGGACCGCCGCTGGGCGGGTTGTACTTGAAGCCGCCGTCGGCGGGCGGGTTGTGCGACGGGGTGACGACGACGCCGTCGGCGAGGCCGGAGGTGCGGCCGCGGTTGTGGGCGAGGATGGCGTGCGACAGGGCCGGGGTGGGGGTGTAGCCGTCCACGCTGTCGATGAGCACGGTGACGTCGTTGGCGGCGAACACTTCCAGGGCGGTGGCCTTGGCGGGCTCGGACAGCGCATGGGTGTCGGCGCCGAGGAAGAGGGGGCCGTCGATGCCCTGGGCCTCGCGGTACTCGCAGATGGCCTGGCTGGTGGCGGCGATGTGGTCCTCGTTGAAGGCCGTCGCCAGGGACGAGCCGCGGTGGCCGGAGGTGCCGAACGCCACGCGCTGGCCCGGTTCCGCCGGGTCGGGGTGCAGTGTGTAGTACGCGGTGACCAGCCGGGCGACGTCGACGAGGTCCTCGGGTCCGGCCTGCTTGCCCGCTCGCTCGTGCTGCATGTGTGCCCGCTCCTCCGGTTGGGTTCGGTCCCTGGTAGATCGTTCCTGCCCTGCTCATCTTTCCAGGTCGTACGCGGATCCCGCGAGGGTGGGCACCGCGTCAGTGGTCGGTGCGGTCGCGCGGGGGCGGCGGCTCGCCGGCGGTGAGGTGTTCGAGGACCTCGACGAGTTCCTGGCAGGCCTTCTCCACCGAGCGGCGGGTGTTGAGCTGCTCGGTGATCACCGCCGACAGCAGGAGGGCGGTCAGGGCCATGGAGCCGTTGAACGCCTGCAGTTTCACCATCACCTCGATCCGGGTGAGCTGCGCGAAGGGTCCGACGCGGTCGGTGGCGGCGATGGTGGCCAGGACGGAGGTGAGCAGCGCGCACAGCATGCTGCCCGCGAGGCGGAAACGCAGGGCCGCCCAGATCAGCAGCGGGTACACCAGGAAGAGCACGCTGAGCGTCGAGTGGGTGGCCAGCGGGATCAGGGTGCACGCGATGACGCTGAGCAGGAGGGCCTCCTTCCACCGCATGAGGGGGGGCCGCCCGCGCAGGGTGTACAGCATGAGCAGCAGCGGGGTGACGATCAGGACGCCCATGGCGTCGCCGACCCACCAGGCCAGCCAGACCGGCCAGAAGTCGCCGGCGGGGAGCTTGTCGGTGGCGACGAGCAGGCCGACGCCCGCGAAGGAACTGACCAGCATGGCGGTCAGCGCACCGAGGAAGACGAGCGCGAGGCCGTCGCGTAACCGGCTCAAACTGAGCCGGAAGCCGGCGCGGCGCAGCAGCAGGCAGGCGCAGACGGGGGCGAGCGTGTTGCCCGCGATGGTGCCGAGGACGTCCCAATGGACCGGGGCGATGGACGCGATGAGCAGCAGCGTGCCGACGGCGACGCCGGGCCACACGTGCAGACCGAGGATCAGCAGGGCGGCCACGGCGACACCGGAGGCGGGGAAGACGGGGGTGACGACCGCGCTCTCGACCACGAGCTGCCGGATCAGGCCGAGCCGGCCGGCCGCGTAGTAGCAGGCGGCGACGGCCAGCGCCTGAAGCACGATCACGGCCGGTCGCCGCAGGTCCCGGGAAGCCACCACCCCGCCATGAGACACCGCCACCCCGACCGGGCAGGAGCGGACGCGCCGATATCCCGCCCGATGGCCGAGCCACCCGCACCAAGACGACGGCGCAACCCACGCCCCGCCACGACGGCCGCAGCGGCCCGCACCGCACGCCACGACGCTGTCCGCACCCGCGTACGGCGGCGAGGGGCCGGGGTGGGGGGTGTCCGCCCGCAGCGTCCGGCACCGGCACAGGGCGCCGTATCGAGTGACGGGCGGCCGGACCGAGGACGGACAC
>NZ_JBEZWX010000058.1:0-33560 GCF_040637635.1 Streptomyces sp. NPDC028635
GGCGCGTGGGGGGGGTTGTGGGGGGGGGGGGGGGTGGGGGGTGTCCGTCCTCGGTCCGGCCGCCCGTTCCTGACACGGCGCCCTTGCCCGGTGCCGGCCGCTGCGGGCGGACACCCCCCACCCCGTCCCCTTCCCGCCGTACGCGCCTGCGGCCCGTCGCCCCTTCCGGCTCCGGTGCGGGGCGCGCGGGCGGGCCGGGGGGGTTCGTTCGGGCGGTCGGCCACCGTGGACACCTAAGGGGCGCGGGGAACTGCGCGACCAGCCACGACGCGCCCGCACGGGCCCCCGCGCCCCGGGATGGGCGGTCCGTCCACGGCGGACGGTAACCGCGGACACCTAGGGGCGCGGGGAACTGCGCGACCAGCCACGACGTGCCCGCACAGGCCCTGAGGCCCCCGCCGGCCGGGTGCGGGCCTGGCGGTCCGTTCCGGCGGTCGGCCACCGTGGACACCTAAGGGGCGCGGGGAACTGCGCGACCAGCCACCACGCACCCGCACCCGCACCCGCACGCGCCGCCGTGCCTACAGCGCCCGCAGGGCCGCTGCCGTGGTGCGGGCCAGCGCGTCCAGGTAGCCCCGCGGCAGCTGCCCGCGGATGACGACCGAGCGCCAGTACAGGGGGCCGGAGATCAGATCGAGGGCGAGGTCCTCGTCGGCGCCTTCGCGGATCTCCCCGCGCCGCCGCGCCGCCGCCACGATGCCGCTGGCCACGCCCTCCTGCCCCTCCCGCAGGGTCTTCTGCATGGCCGCGGCGATGTCCGGATTGCGGGCCGCCTCCGCCTGGAGGTCGGGGATGATCTGCGAGGCCACCGGGTGGCGCAGGGCGCGCGAGGTGACCTGGTACAGCAGCCGCAGGTCGCCCTCCAGCGTGCCCGTGTCCGGCGCCGGCAGGCCCATCACCGCCAGCGCCGACACCACGTCGAGCACCAGGTGCAGTTTGGAGCGCCACCGCCGGTACACCGCCGTCTTGCCGACGCCCGCCCGCCGGGCGATGCCCTCGATGGACATGCGCGCGTAGCCGACGGCCGCGAGCTCCTCGAAGACAGCCGCGCGGATCGCCTCCGTCACGTCCTCGCGGAGTACGGCGGCGCCGGCGGGAGCCCGGCGGCGCGCAGGCGTCTGGGGCCCGTCGGCGTTCGTCGTCATACGCCCAGCATAGGGCGTCACGACGAAACGGTTGCGTCCCGACGTCGGATGGGCCTACGCTCGCGTTACGACGCTACGGTCTCGTTCCGACGTAAGAAAGCGGATAGAGAACCGTAAGGAACGACGGGAAGACCCCCGCCCCGAACGAAAGCAGCGGATGTGAGCCAGGCCCTCGACACACCGCCCCCGACCTCGAACCCGGCCGCCCAGATCGACCTCGCGGCGCTCGCCGCCCGCCACGGCCTGTCGGTCAGCGGCGCGCGCCCCTCCCTGCCGGAGTACGTCCGCCAGCTGTGGGCGCGCCGCCACTTCATCACCGCCTTCGCCACCGCCAAGCTCACCGCCCAGTACAGCCAGGCCAAGCTCGGCCAGGTGTGGCAGGTGATGACCCCCCTGCTGAACGCGGCGGTGTACTACTTCATCTTCGGCGTGCTGCTCGGCACCAAGCACGGCGTGGCGGACTACATCCCGTTCCTGGTCACCGGCGTGTTCGTGTGGACGTTCACACAGAGCTCGATCATGGCCGGCACCCGCGCCATCTCCGGCAACCTCGGCCTGGTGCGCGCCCTGCACTTCCCGCGCGCCGCGCTGCCGATCTCCTTCTGCCTCCAACAGCTCCAGCAGCTGATGTTCTCGATGGCGGCGCTGCTGGTCATCCTGCTGTGCTGCGGCGTCCCCGTCTCCCTGTCCTGGGTGCTGCTGGTCCCGGCGCTGGTCCTGCAGTTCGCGTTCAACGCCGGCGTTTCGATGATCATGGCGCGGATGGGTGCGAAGACCCCGGACATCGCCCAGCTGATGCCGTTCCTGCTGCGCACCTGGATGTACGTCTCCGGTGTCATGTGGAGCATCCAGAAGACGGTCGGCCACGACGACCTGCCGCACTGGGTCCTCACCGCCCTGAAGTGCAACCCGGCCGCCGTCTACATCGACCTGATCCGCTTCGCCCTCATCGACACCTTCCACGCGAACCAGCTGCCGCCGCACGTGTGGGCGGTCGCGACGGGCTGGGCCCTGCTCGCAGGCGTCGGCGGGTTCATCTACTTCTGGAAGGCAGAGGAGACGTACGGCCGTGGCTGACACCCTGGTGAACGACATCCTGTCCGACAGCCGCCCGAGCGACGCCTCCGCGCCGGCCCCCACCGTCGTCGTCGACCACGTCGACATCGTCTACCGGGTCAACGGCACCGGTGCCGGCCGGGGCAGCGCCACCGCCGCCCTCAACCGCATCCTGGGCCGCGGCAAGGCCGAGAAGGCGGCGGGCGTGCGCCGGGTGCACGCCGTGAAGAACGTCTCCTTCGTCGCGTACAAGGGCGAGGCGGTCGGGCTCGTCGGAACCAACGGCTCCGGCAAGTCCACGCTCCTCAAGGCCGTCGCGGGCCTGCTGCCGGTGGAGAACGGACGCATCTACACCGACGGCCAGCCCTCCCTGCTCGGCGTCAACGCGGCCCTGATGAGCGACCTGACCGGCGAGCGCAACGTCTACCTCGGCGGCCTGGCCATGGGCATGTCCCGCGAGCAGATCAAGGCCCGCTACCAGGAGATCGTCGACTTCTCCGGGATCAACGACAAGGGCGACTTCATCTCCCTGCCGATGCGCACGTACTCCTCCGGCATGGGCTCGCGGCTGCGCTTCTCCATCGCCGCCGCCAAGGACCACGACGTCCTCCTCATCGACGAGGCCCTCGCCACCGGCGACGCCCGCTTCCAGAAGCGCTCGGCCGAGCGCATCGAGGAGATGCGGGGGCAGGCCGGCACGGTCTTCCTCGTCAGCCACAGCAACGCCTCGATCCGCGAGACCTGCGGCCGCGTGCTGTGGCTGGAACGCGGCGAACTCCTCATGGACGGCCCCACGGAGGAGGTCATGAAGGAGTACGAGGCCTTCACCAAGGGCGGCAAGAAGCCCAAGCCCCTCTGAGCAACGACCCTGAGGCGCACGGCACTTGAAACCGCGCGCGGCGCCGGCCCGCCCTCCGTTACCCTCGCCGCACACGACGATCAAGGAACGGGGGCGCGATCGGCATGGCGGCGGACGTGACAGGGGAACGGCTGCGGGCCGAGGACCCGCGGGAGATCGCCGGGTACCGGCTGCTCGCCCGCATCGGTGAGGGCGGCATGGGCACCGTCTACCTCTCCCGGACCCGCGGCGGCCAGCCCGTCGCACTGAAGGTGATCCGGCGCGACCTCGGCGGCGACCCGGGCTTCCGCGCACGCTTCGAGCAGGAGGTGCAGGCGGCCCGTCGGGTCCAGGGCTACCACGTCGTCCCGGTCGTCGACCACGACACGAGCGGCGAACGGCCCTGGCTCGCCTCCGTGTTCGTCCCCGGCCTGCCGCTGCACGAGGCCCTCGCGGCACACGGCCCGCTGCCGCTGCCGGCCGTGCTGCAGCTCGTCGGCTGCACCGCGCGGGCGCTCACCGCGATCCACTCCGCCGGCATCGTGCACCGCGACCTCAAGCCCAGCAACATCCTGCTGAGCAACCAGGGTCCCTACGTCATCGACTTCGGCATCGCCCGGGCCGCCGACGCCACCCAGCTCACCGTGTCCGGCGCTGTCATCGGCACCCCGCAGTTCATGTCCCCGGAACACGCCCTCGGCGAGCCGGTCGGGGCCGCCACCGACGTCTTCTCGCTCGGCCTGATCGCCGCCGTCGCCGCGACCGGCCGCCACCCCTACGGCGACGGCGGCGCCCTCACCCTCGCCGCGCAGATCGCCAACACCGCCGTACGACCGCCCCGCCTGGACGGCTACGACGAGCGGCTGAGCCCGATCCTTCAGCGCTGCCTCGCTGCCGACCCCGCCGCCCGCATCGGCACCGAGGAACTGGCCGCCCTGTGCGAACAGGCCGCGGGCCGCCCCCTGAACGACTTCACCGGCTGGCTCCCCGAGCCGCTCGCCGCCGACCTCGCCGCGCGGGAGCGGGCCGCGCTCACCCCGCCGCCGGAGCCGACGGTCACCGACCGTGGGTCGCGGGGGCCGACACCGCCGCACGGTCCCACCTTCGCCGGCGCCCCGACCGTGGGCCCGCCCCCGCCGGCGTACTCCCCCACCGCCCCGCGGCGTTCCCGTAACGGGCTCGTCGTCGCGGGCGCCGCGGTAGCCGTCGTTCTCGCGGTGGTGGTGACGTGGACGCTGGCCCGTTCGCACGGCACGTCGGACGAAGGGCAGGGGGACGGCAAGCAGACGGCGCAGCCCACCCACTCCGCCACGCCTCCGCCCGGCCCGGACCCGACCGCCTCGGGCTCGGGGTCCCCCGCCGCCGACTCCGGGTACACAGCCGTGTTCACCGACCGGACCTTCGCCCTGCGCTCCCCGGGCCCGGCCGCCGTCGTCGAGGCCGACCTGGACATCCCCAACGTGCACGCCACGTCGGACATCACATCGGGCAACGAGATCGAGCTCGACGAGGTGGCGGGCGGCCACTGGAGCTTCAAGACGCCCTGGGGCAAGAGCGCGGGCACCACGCCCGAGCAGTGCCTGGAGGGCGCCCGGGGCGACGTGCTGCCCACCCAGATCGACGCGAAGGACCTGCGCACCATGATCCCGGTCGGCTCGGTCCTGTGCACCGAGACCGACGAGGGCAACCTGGCCATGCTGAAGGTCACCGCCGTCACCGCGAGCACGGGCAACCTCCCCGACTACGCCACCAAGCTCACCCTCTTCAAGCAGAGGTAGCCGGCCCGGACACACGAAACGGGGGCGCCCCGGGCCCGTAGGAGCCCGGGGCGCCCCCTTGTGCGCGGGTGCGACTACGAGTGCGCCCTCAGCAGCGTCCGCATCGTGCGCATCGCGACCGACAGGTTGGCGAGGTCGAACGCGTCCGAACCCTGAATCTCCTCCAGCGTGGTGCGGGCCCGCCCGAGGATCGGCGCGTTCTTCTGCTGCCACAGCTCGAAGCGCTGCTCCGGCGTGGACGTGCCGTTACCGGCGGCCAGGACGTCCGCGGTGAGCGCCGCGTGCGCCGCGAAGAGGTCCTCGCGGATCGCCGCGCGGGCCATCGACTGCCAGCGGTCGTTGCGCGGCAGCTCGATGATGCGGTCCATCAGCTGTGTGATGCCGAGGCGGTCGGCGAGGTCGTAGTACACCTCGGCGACGTCCAGCGGCTCCTTGCCCATGCGGTCGGCGATCGAGACGATGTCCAGCGTCGGGAACGCCGAGGAGAACCCGGCGACCCGCGTGGCCAGCTCGTCCGGCACGCCGGCCCGGGTCAGCTCGTCGTAGATCTGCTCGTACCACTCGAGGTCGTCGCCCCGCAGCAGCTTCGGCAGCTCCTGCCACACGTGCTCGACGCGCTCGGCGAAGAAGTCCACCGTCTCGCGCAGCTGCAGCGGCTGCGGCCGGTTGTTGAGCAGCCAGCGCGTACCGCGCTCGACCAGGCGGCGCGAGTGCAGCCGGATGCGGGTCTGCACGGCGGCGTCGACCTTGTTGTCCAGCTCCTCCACCGCGTCCCACACGTTCGCCGAGCGGAAGATCACACGGGCCGCGGTCTGCGCCCGGACGATCTCCTCCAGCGACGCCCCGGTCTCCTCGCGCAGCCGGTGCAGATACGTCGTACCGCCCGTGTTGACCGTGTCGTTGACCAGCACGGTGGTGGTGATCTCGCGGCGCAGCGGGTGGCCGTCGATGCGGTCGGCGAACTTCTCGCGCAGCGCGCTCGGGAAGTAGCAGTGCAGCAGCTCGCGCAGGTACTCGTCGTCCGGCAGCGAGGTCGCCAGCAGCTCCTCGGACACCGTGATCTTCGTGTACGCCAGCAGCACGGCCGTCTCCGGGCCGGTCAGGCCCTGTCCCTGCGCGAGGCGCTCGCGGATCTGGCGGTCGGTGGGCAGGAACTCCAGCGCCCGGTCCAGGTGGCCCTCGCGCACCAGGTGGCGCAGGAAGCGCTGCTGGGCGTGGAGCATGTCCTTGGACTGGGCGAGCGCGTTGGCGATCGCCGTGTTCTGCGCGTAGTTGTTGCGCAGGACGAGACGGCCGACCTCGTCGGTCATCTCGGCGAGCAGCTTGTTGCGCTGCTTGACGGTCATGTCGCCGTCCGCGACCAGGCCGTTGAGCAGGATCTTGATGTTCACCTCGTGGTCGGAGGTGTCCACGCCCGCGCTGTTGTCGATGGCGTCGGTGTTGATCTTGCCGCCGTGGTGGGCGAACTCGATCCGGCCCAGCTGCGTCGCGCCCAGGTTGCCGCCCTCGCCGACGACCTTGACCCGCAGATCGGCGCCGTCGACGCGGATCGCGTCGTTGGCCTTGTCGCCGACGTCGGCGTTCGACTCGGTGGAGGCCTTGACGTAGGTGCCGATGCCGCCGTTCCACAGCAGGTCGACCGGCGCCTGGAGGATCGCCTTCATCAGCTCGGCCGGGGTCAGCTTGGTGACGCCCGACTCGATACCGAGGGCCTCGCGGATGTGCGCGTTGACCTGGATCGACTTGGCGCTGCGCGGGAAGATGCCGCCGCCCGGGGACAGCAGCTCCTTGTTGTAGTCCTCCCAGCTGGAGCGCGGCAGGTCGAACAGGCGGCGGCGCTCGGCGAAGGAGGTCGCCGCGTCCGGGGTCGGGTCGATGAAGATGTGCCGGTGGTCGAACGCGGCGACCAGCCGGATGTGCTCGCTCAGCAGCATGCCGTTGCCGAACACGTCACCGGACATGTCACCGATGCCGACGACCGTGAAGTCCTCGCTCTGCGTGTCCACGCCCAGCTCGCGGAAGTGCCGCTTGACCGACTCCCAGGCACCGCGGGCCGTGATGCCCATGCCCTTGTGGTCGTAGCCCGCGCTGCCACCGGAGGCGAAGGCGTCCCCGAGCCAGAAGTTGTACGACTGCGCGACGTCGTTGGCGATGTCGGAGAACGTCGCCGTGCCCTTGTCGGCGGCGACCACCAGGTAGGTGTCGTCCTCGTCGTGCCGCACAACGTCCTTGGGCGGGACGACCTCGCCCGCGACCATGTTGTCGGTGATGTCGAGCAGCGCCGAGATGAACGTCTTGTAGCTCGCGACACCCTCGGCCAGCCACGCGTCGCGGTCCACGGCCGGGTCGGGCAGCTGCTTGGCGACGAAGCCGCCCTTGGCGCCGACCGGCACGATGACGGTGTTCTTCACCATCTGCGCCTTGACCAGGCCGAGGATCTCCGTGCGGAAGTCCTCACGCCGGTCGGACCAGCGCAGACCGCCGCGGGCGACCTTACCGAAGCGCAGGTGCACGCCCTCCACACGCGGCGAGTACACCCAGATCTCGAACGCCGGGCGCGGCGCCGGCAGGTCGGGGATCGCCTGCGGGTCGAACTTCATCGACACGTACGCGTGCGGCGTGCCCGCGTCCGTCTTCTGGAAGAAGTTGGTGCGCAGGGTCGCCTTGATGACGGTGAGGAAGGAGCGCAGGATGCGGTCCTCGTCGAGGCTGGCCACCTGGTCGAGCGCGGCGTCGACCTCCTCCAGCAGGGCGTCGATCAGCTCGAGTCCGGCCTTCTGCCGCTCCGGCGCCATCCGCGCCTCGAACAGCGAGACCAGCAGCCGCGTGGTGTGGACGTTGTTGCGGAGGGTGTCCTCCATGTAGTCCTGGCTGAAGGTGGAGCCGGCCTGCCGCAGGTACTTCGCGTACGCCCGCAGCACCATGGCCTGCCGCCAGGTCAGCCCGGCGCTCAGCACGAGGGCGTTGAAGCCGTCGTTCTCCGCCTTGCCGGTCCAGGTCGCGGCGAAGGCCTCCTGGAAGCGCTCACGGGCGTCGTCGCCGAGGTAGTCGCCGCCGCCCGCCGCCTTCGGCATGCGCAGGCCGAAGTCGTAGATCCACGCCACGGACCGGTCCGCGCAACGCAGCTCGTAGGGCCGCTCGTCCATCACCTCGACGCCGAGCTGCGCCAGCACCGGCAGCACCTTCGACAGGGAGATGGACTCGCCCTTGCGGTAGATCTTGAAGCGGCGCTCGTCCTGGGCCGCGCCCACCGGCTCGTACAGGCTGAGGGAGAAGTCCTTTTCCTTGCCCAGCGCCTCGAGGTGGACGAGGTCGGCGACCGCGGAGCGCGGGCTGTGGTCGGCCTTGTAGCCCTCGGGGAAGGCGTTGTTGTAGCGGCGCAGCAGCTCGGCGGCGTGCTCCTCGCCGAACTCGGCGTTCAGCGCCTCGGAGAACCCGTCCGCCCAGGAGCGGGCCGCCTCCACCAGGCGCGCCTCGATGCGCTCCTTGTCGCTGTCGCTCAGCTCCGGCAGCTCGGTGCCCGGCGCGACCCGGACGACGAAGTGCAGCCGGGACAGGATCGACTCGGTGTTCCAGGCGGTGAAGTCGACGCTGGTGCCGCCGAGCTCCTCCTTGAGGATGTCGATGATCCGCAGCCGCACCCCGGTGGTGTAGCGGTCACGGGGCAGGTAGACCAGCGCCGAGTAGTAGCGGCCGTACTCGTCCTGCCGCAGGTACAGCCGCAGCCGGCGGCGCTCCTGGAGGTAGAGCACGGACGTGACGATGGCCTGGAGTTCCTCGGCCGGCGTCTGGAACAGCTCGTCGCGCGGGTAGGTCTCCATGATCTGGAGCAGGTCGCGTCCGTCGTGGCTGTTCGGGGAGAACCCGGCGAGCTGCAGGACCTCGTCGACCTTGCGGCGGATGACCGGCACGCGCAGCACGGACTCGGTGTAGGCGGCAGAGGAGAACAGGCCGAGGAAGCGGCGCTCACCGACGACGTTGCCGTCCGCGTCGAACTTCTTCACACCGATGTAGTCGAGGTACGACGGCCGGTGCACGGTGGCGCGGCTGTTGGCCTTGGTCAGCACGAGCAGCTTGTGCTCGCGCGCCTTGGCGCGGGCGTCGGCGGGCAGCCGCTCGAAGGAGGGGCTGACGGGGTGCTGGTCGTCGTCGGCGTGGTGCGGGTCGGAGCGCAGGATGCCGAGGCCGGTGCCGGGGACGGCGGCCAGGGAGTCGTCCTCGCGCAGCTGGTACTCGCGGTAGCCGAGGAAGGTGAAGTGGTCGTCGGACAGCCAGCGCAGCAGCTCGCACGCCTCCTCGACCTGCTGCTCGGGCAGGTCGTCGGGGCGGGACTCGGAGGGCAGGCCGTCGGCGAGGCGGGCCGAGGCGTCCCGCATCTTCTCCCAGTCCTCGACGGCCTCACGCACGTCGGACAGCACGCGCAGCAGGTCCGCGGTGATCTGCTTGAGGTCGCCGCGGTCGGTCTCGCGGTCGATCTCGACGTGGATCCAGGACTCGATGTGCGCGTCGTGCGGCAGGTCGCCGGACGGCGGGGTGGTGAGGACCTCGATCAGCTTGCCGGTGAGGTCGCGGCGCACCACCATCTGCGGGTGGATCACGACGTGGATGCCGCGGCCCTGCCGGGTGAGCTCGTTGGTGACCGAGTCGACGAGGAAGGGCATGTCGTCGGTGACGACCTCGACGACGGAGTGGCTGCACGTCCAGCCGTTCTCGTCGACGGTCGGCGTGTGCACGCGGACGTTCGCCGTGCCCTGGGGGCGGTTCTCGGCCAGGCGGTAGTGCGAGTGGGCGGCACCGAAGACGTCGACCGGGTCGCGGTCGGCGAGGTCCTCGGGCGCGGTGTGCAGGTAGTAACGCTGGAGGAACGCGAGTACGGTCTCCCGGTCCGAGGTGCCCGTGCCCGGGGTGTCCGGGGAGCCCTCGGCCGTCGCCCCGGTCGGAAGGTGCCCCCCGACCGGGCTGTTCTCAGCGACCCGGGCCGCCCTCTCGAGCAGCTCGGCCTTGGCTTCGTCCAGCTTGGTCTGCATTGTCCTCTGGCTCCTGTCGCGCGCCGTTGCGTGACGTAGAAGGAAGTACGGTCTCCGGCCTTCCGACGTGACGCCGAGACGCGGGGTGTCCGGTCTGTTCCGACGCTATGCCGCAAGGTGAGATGAGTGGGGGGATATCGGCCATGTTCAACACACCCGCAACACGGGACGCCGTTTCGCGTGCCGCCTGCTTCAGGGATGTGTCCGGCGTCCTGGGAGCCCTGGGGGCCCCGACCCGCCCGTGAAGACCAGCGACCGCCGCCCGGTCACGGATGTCGTCCGTGCACGCCGGGCGCAGGGCAGGGGCAACACTGCCCCCGCGAGCTATCGCGCTGATCACGCCACAAGGCTATCGCTCCTTACCGGGGGCCCGTCATGAGCCGTATGTGTACAAATCCAGGGGTCGAAGTTTGACGTTCTGCACAGGGGCCGGCGGGCGGAGCGTGACGTAGGTACGAAATCCGCACCGCGCAAGCGTTCGGCCGCCGCCGGCCCCACGGACCTCGCCCGGCCGCCGTGGGCAACCCGTCTCACCGGACGGCGCCGGCCGCGACAGGAGGCAACGGAGGCCCTGCGCCTGTGGTGGCGCGCAGCCACCCACGCCTGCCCTCCCCGGGGGCCGGCAGTCCCCGCCTGCCGCGAGCTGCATGCGGAGCGCCTGCGGGGAGCGACGGCCCGCAGGCCGAGAGTTGCACGCGGGAGCGGCAGCTCCCCGCAGGGCGCGCCTGCCCGCCGCCGGGGGCGACATGCAAGCCGCCCGCAGTGCGCCTGCGTGCCGCCTCGGGGCCCGCGGCGGGCCCTAGGGAGCGGCCGACCCCCGCCCGGCAAGCCACCCGGCCAAGGGACGGCGTCCGTCGCCGCCGTGGAATCCGCGACGCAATCCGGCGCGTCCCCCTTGGCAAGGGCGCCCGCGCGAGGCACGTTGCCCTTGGAAGCCACTGCCCCGAGGGGAGCGCAGCCGACATGCCCGCCAAAATCCTCATCGTCACCGGCGACGCAGCAGAGTCCCTGGAGGTCCTCTACCCCTACCAGCGCCTCATCGAGGAGGGCTACGAGGTCCACATCGCGGCCCCCACCCGCAAGAAGCTCCAGTTCGTCGTCCACGACTTCGAAGAGGGCTTCGACACCTACACCGAAAAGCCCGGCTACACCTGGCCCGCCGACCTCGCGTTCTCGGAGGTCGACCCCGGTGACTACGCCGCCGTCGTCATCCCGGGCGGACGCGCCCCGGAGTACCTCCGCAACGATCCCGAACTCCGCAAGATCCTCAAGTCCTTCTTCGACACCGACAAGCCGGTCGCCCAGATCTGCCACGGCCCGCTCATCACCGCCGCCGTCGACGGCCTGCGGGGCCGCCGGGTCACCTCGTACCCGGCCCTGGAGCTGGACATGCAGTCCGCCGGCGCCACCTTCCAGGACACGGAGGCGGTCGTCGACGGCACCCTGGTCTCCTCCCGTGCCTGGCCGGACCACCCGACCTGGATGCGCGAGTTCCTCACGGTGCTGCGCGCGAAGGCCCCCGTGACCTGACCGTCAGGCCGCCGCTATGCGCCGGGCCTCCTCGACGGCCTCCTCGAGCGTGTCCACCACCGGCACCCCGACCCCTTCGAGGCTGGCCCGGCTGTGCGACCCGCCGGTGTACAGCACCGCCTGTGCCCCGGCGTGCCGCGCGGCCACCGCGTCGTCGGCGGCGTCCCCGATCACCACCGTGCGCGCCGGGTCCACGCCCGTCAGCAGACTCAGATGCCGCACCATGTGCTCGGCCTTGCTGCCGCCGGACGGCCCCGTACGCCCGTCCACCCGCAGGAAGTGCTCCTCGATACCGAAGGTCCGCACCAGCGGGACGAGGTCCTCGTGCCCGTACATGCTCAGGATGGACTGGCTGTGTCCCGCCGACCGCCACCCGGCCAGCAGCTCGGCCGCGCCCACGGTCAGCTCGCACCGTATGCGGTGCTCCGCGTAGTACCGGTGGAAGATGCCGTCCATCAGCTCCCACTCGGCGTCCGTGGGCAATCTGCCCAGCAGTCGCTCGTAGAACTTCGGCACCGGCACGCAGTACAGCGCGCGGTACTGCTCGAGCGTGATCGGCTCGAGCCCCAGCTCGCCGAACGCCGCGTTCGTCGCCCCGATGATCGCCTCATTGTCGTGGAACAGCGTGCCGTTCCAGTCCCAGACAATGTGCGACGCTCCTCGCATCCCCATGCCAAAAACGGTACCCGCACCCACTGACAATCGGGGACTGACGGTGATCACCGCAGGTCAGACACCCTGCACCAGGTTCGGGATCTCCTGCGTGGCGTACCACAGCAGCTCATGGTCCTCGGCGCCGTCCACAACGAACTGCGCGTCGTCGTCCCCGTCGTCCGCCGCCGGCAGCGCCTGGGCCGCGGCCGTCACGTCCGCCTCGGCGTCGTCCGCGTCCACGTGCACCGCGGCCGCCTTGGCCAGCCGCACGACCCCGCTCACCCGCACCTCGCCGAGCGCCGCCGGGTCCAGCGCCCGGCCGGGGTCGGCGCTCGCCGCGCCGTCGGGCACGTCCACGGCGACGACCACCCGCCGGCGCGCCGCGCCCGGGTCCGCCGCGAGCAGCCTCAGCGACGCCAGCGCGGCCCGGCTCAGCGCCGCGTACTCCAGTTCCTCGATGTCGTCGGAGACGTACCACTCGCGCAGCCCGGGCGTGACCGCGTACGCCGTCACCGACTCGCCGGCCCCCAGCTCACCCGCCTTGTACGCCTCGGCGAGCGCGGGGAGGGTCAGGGGGACGTAGACGCGCATGGCCGGCCGCTTTCTCGTGGTCAAAGGGACTTCAGGATACGTGGGGCGGTCCTCTTTCGGGTTTCTGTCCCCAGGCTCGGAGGCGTCCATCCCTGTCCGCCGGTTCACTCTCCACCGCCCGCCCCGCGACGGGGTCGGGCCGCACCACGTCACCCGGATAAGTGAACCTGCGCCCGGCCCTCGGCGGCGGATCCGTCCCTTGCCCGGCCCTCACCAGCCGTACAAGATCCGTGACACCAAGTTACCGAGCGGTATCGACCGGCTCGCCGTGAAACGGGGACACGTATGAACAAGGTCATGACCAGGCTGCAGCGCCGCTCCGGCACCCGCCCGACCGGCCGCCGCGAGGCCACCAGGCCGGGCGGCACTCCCCCGCGCACCCCGGGCGGCACCCCGCCCCGCACGGCGTCCGGCGCCCGGCCACCGGCCGGCCCGGGCCGCACCCCCCGCGCCCGCATCCGGCCCACGGACACCCGCCCGCCGACGACCCCAACGACCCCGACGACCCCGCCGGCCCTCGTCCCCACGGACTTCTTCGCCGAACGCCTCCTCGCCGTCCTCACCGGCCGCCGCCCCGTCCACTTCATGCTCGGCCACACCCGGGGCCGCGCCTACGACGAACTGGCCTGGCTCGCCGAACGCGGCCCCCTGCGCACCGCACGCGGCCCCCAACCGGTCGTCCACGACCTCGGCTACTACGAGGTCCACCCCGACGCCCTGGAGGTCTTCGCCCGCATCACCACGGGCAACCGCCTGAGCGCCCTGGCCTTCCGCCTGGAACGCGGCCAGGACCAGCGCTGGCGCTGCACAGCAGTCGACACCGGCGGCCCCCGCCGCCCGGACACGGACTGACCCGAGGGCGAAGAAGCCAAGGCGAAGAACGGGAGGGGGAAGAGCGGGTGGGGGAAGAACGGGAGGGAGGAAGACCGGAGGGCGACGAACGACCGGGTGAAGAGCGACGAAGGGCCGGGCACCCGACAGGTACCCGGCCCCTCACCTCACGTCACCCGGCAAACACCGCGCGGCGCACGTCACTTCTTACGGCGACGCCCACCCCGCTGCTTGCGGCGCTCCGCCCGCGTGAGCCCGTCCGTCTCGGACCGCACGCCGTCCTCGTCGGTCGGCAGGTCACCCTCGATGATCCCGCCCTCGCCGTCCACGGTCGGCGCGGAGAAGTGCAGGTTCCGCTGCTGCGGCGCGTCCAGCCCCTTCGCCCGGATCTCCGGACGCGAGGCGCCCGCCTGCGCCGGCACCGCGTCCTGGACACCGGCCGCCGGCACGACGTCCTCGACCGGAACCTCCTCGACCTGCTGCTCGACTTGGACCTCCAGGTTGAACAGGTAGCCGACGGACTCCTCCTTGATGCCGTCCATCATCGCGGTGAACATGTCGAAGCCCTCGCGCTGGTACTCGACCAGCGGGTCCTTCTGGGCCATCGCGCGCAGGCCGATGCCCTCCTGGAGGTAGTCCATCTCGTACAGGTGCTCACGCCACTTGCGGTCCAGCACCGACAGCACGACCCGGCGCTCCAGCTCCCGCATGATCTCGGAGCCGAGCTGCTCCTCGCGCGCCGCGTACTGGTCGTGGATGTCGTCCTTGATGGACTCCGAGATGAACTCGGCGGTGAGACCCGCCCGGTCGCCGGCCGCCTCCTCGAGCTCCTCGATGGTCACCTTGACCGGGTAGAGCTGCTTGAAGGCGCCCCACAGACGGTCCAGGTCCCAGTCCTCCGGGAAGCCCTCGGCGGTCTCGGCCTGCACATAGGCGTCGATGGTGTCGTCCATGAAGTGCTGGATCTGCTCGTGCAGGTCCTCACCCTCCAGGACGCGGCGCCGCTCGCCGTAGATGACCTCGCGCTGGCGGTTGAGCACCTCGTCGTACTTCAGGACGTTCTTGCGCGTCTCGAAGTTCTGGGTCTCCACCTGCGCCTGCGCGGACGCGATCGCGCGGGTGACCATCTTGTTCTCGATCGGCACGTCGTCGGGGACGTTCGCCATCGACATCACGCGCTCGACCATCTGCGCCTTGAACAGCCGCATCAGGTCGTCACCCAGCGACAGGTAGAACCGGGACTCGCCGGGGTCGCCCTGACGGCCGGAACGACCGCGCAGCTGGTTGTCGATCCGCCGCGACTCGTGCCGCTCGGTGCCCAGCACGTAGAGGCCGCCGAGCTTCTCGACCTCTTCCTTCTCGGCCTTGACGGCCTGCTCGGCGCGCTTGAGCGCCTCGGGCAGGGCCGCGGCCCACTCCTCGATGTGCTCCTCGGGGTCGAGGCCGCGCTGGCGCAGCTCCGCCTCGGCGAGGTCCTCGGGGTTGCCGCCCAGCTTGATGTCCGTACCACGGCCGGCCATGTTGGTGGCCACCGTCACGGCGCCCTTGCGGCCCGCCTGGGCGACGATCTGCGCCTCGCGCTCGTGGTGCTTGGCGTTGAGCACCTCGTGCTGGACGCCGCGCTTGCTGAGCTGCTGCGAGAGGTACTCGGACTTCTCGACGGACGTGGTGCCGACGAGGATCGGCTGGCCCTTCTCGTGCTTCTCGGCGATGTCGTCGACGACCGCCTCGAACTTCGCGACCTCGGTGCGGTAGATGAGGTCCGACTGGTCCTTGCGGACCATCGGGCGGTTGGTCGGGATCGGGACCACGCCGAGCTTGTAGATCTGGTGGAACTCCGCGGCCTCGGTCATGGCCGTACCGGTCATGCCGGAGAGCTTGTTGTAGAGGCGGAAGAAGTTCTGCAGGGTGATCGTGGCGAGCGTCTGGTTCTCGTCCTTGATGTCCACCCCTTCCTTCGCCTCGATCGCCTGGTGCATGCCCTCGTTGTAGCGGCGGCCGGCGAGGATACGGCCGGTGTGCTCGTCGACGATCATGACCTCGCCGTCGATGACGACGTAGTCCTTGTCGCGCTTGAACAGTTCCTTGGCCTTGATGGCGTTGTTGAGGTAGCCGACCAGCGGGGTGTTCACCGACTCGTAGAGGTTGTCGATGCCCAGCCAGTCCTCGACCTTGCTGACGCCGGACTCGTGGATGGCGACCGTGCGCTTCTTCTCGTCGACGTCGTAGTCGCCGGTCTCCTCGATGCCCTTCAGCGGGTTGCCGGCCTCGCCGCGCTTGAGGCGGGTGACCAGCTTGGCGAAGTCGCCGTACCACTTGGTGGCCTGGTCGGCGGGGCCGGAGATGATCAGCGGCGTACGGGCCTCGTCGATGAGGATGGAGTCGACCTCGTCGACGATGGCGAAGTTGTGCCCGCGCTGGACCAGTTCGTCCTGCGACCACGCCATGTTGTCGCGCAGGTAGTCGAAGCCGAACTCGTTGTTCGTGCCGTAGGTGATGTCGCACGCGTACTGCTCGCGGCGCTGGGCCGGCGTCATGTTCGCGAGGATGCAGCCGACGGACAGACCCAGGAAGCGGTGGACGCGGCCCATCATCTCCGAGTCGCGCTCGGCCAGGTAGTCGTTGACCGTGACGATGTGCACGCCGTCGCCGGACAGGGCGTTCAGATAGGCGGGCAGGGTGCCGACGAGGGTCTTGCCCTCACCGGTCTTCATCTCGGCCACATACCCGAGGTGCAGGGCGGCGCCGCCCATCATCTGCACGTCGTAGTGGCGCTGGCCGAGGACGCGCTTGGCGGCCTCGCGGACCGTGGCGAACGCCTCGGGCAGCAGGTCGTCCAGGCTCTCGCCGTCGGCGTACCGCTGCTTGTACTCATCGGTGAGGGCCCGCAGCTCGGCGTCGGAGAGGTCGACGAAGTCCTCTTCGATGGAGTTGACCTGGTCCGCGATGCGGTGCAGCTTGCGCAGGATCTTGCCTTCGCCTGCACGCATGATCTTCGAGAGGACGGACACGGGGGTTGGTCTCCTTGCCGGTCGGGCCTGGGACGGTCGGTTACCACTTGACTTACTGAGCAACGGCCATCGTATGCGAGGACCCCGCCGCGCCGGGAGGCCTGCCGTGACGAGGACCGTCCGCTCCTTCTCTGCTCTGCTTCAAATCTCCTTCAAAGGGGACAACGGCCGAGCCGCGCCGATGGTGCCGGATGCCGCCGACGAATTGCGCGAAATGTGATCGCCCGCTCACCCGGAGCAAAGGGATGGCGGTCACGGACCGGCCCGAGCAGAATCGGCCGATGGAACCCGTCACGCTCGCCACCGACCGCCTCGTCCTGCGCACGGTGGGCCCGCAGGACACCGACGCGGTGTACGCCGCCGCGCAGGACCCGGACATCCAGCGCTGGACGACCATCCCCTCGCCCTACCTCCCGGAGCACGCGCGTGCCTTCACCGAGCAGACGGTCCGGGAGGGCTGGGCCGACGCCTCGATGTGCACCTTCGGCGTCTTCCTGCCCGGCGGTGAGCTGACCGGCATGCTCGCCCTGACGATGCGTTCCCTGGGCATGGCGGAGGTCGGCTACTGGGCGGCGAAGGAGCACCGCGGCCACGGCTATCTCACCGAGGCCACCGTCGCCGCCACCCGCTGGGCCTTCACCCACCTCGCCGTCGACCGCGTCGAATGGCGGGCCGAGGTCGGCAACCACGCCTCCCGCGCGGTGGCGGAACGGGCCGGCTTCACCATCGAGGGCACCCTTCGCTCCGCGCTCAACAACAAGGGCGTACGCCGGGACTGCTGGGTGGGTTCCCTGCTCCCCTCGGACCTCGACCTGCCCTCCACGGCGCCCTACTTGCCGGCCCGCGCGGAGCCCGCGTAGCCGCGCACCGCCCGAGCATCCGCCGCACCCGGCGAGAAACCCCAGGTCATTCCCCCCTGTCAGTCCCCACCCCTATCGTGCCGACCATGACGACCCCGCGCCCCACAGCAGAGCTCACCGCAGACGAGGCCCGCCGCATCGCCCTTCGCGCCCAGGGCCTCCTCGGCACGCCGTCGTACGCCCGCCGCACGGGCCCCGGCGCGGCCGTCCGCGGTGTTCTCCGTCACCTCGGCGCGGTCCAGCTCGACACCATCTCCGTCCTGGCCCGCTCGCACGAGCTCGTCCCCTACGCCCGCCTCGGCGCGGTGGGCCGCACGACCGTCGAGCAGGCCTACTGGACGGACGCGCACGCCTTTGAATACTGGTCGCACGCGGCGTGCATCCTTCCCGCCGAGGAGTGGCCGCACTTCGCCTTCCGCCGCCGCGCCTACCGCAACCGCCCGCACTGGGGCCACGAGCTGCCCGACGGCGCCTACGACCAGGTGATCAAGCAGCTCCGCAGCGACGGCCCGCTGACCGCGACGGAGTTGGGCGGCGCCAAGAAGACGAACGACTGGTGGGACTGGTCCGGCACCAAGGTCGCCGTCGAACGCGCGCTGATGTACGGCGAGGTGGTCTGCGTGACCCGCCGCGGCTGGAAGCGCGTCTACGACCTCGCCGAGCGCGCGATCCCGGCGGAGCTGCTGCACGACGAGCTGGACGACACCGAGTGCGTGCGCCGTCTGGTCCGCCAGGCGGGCGAGGCCCTCGGCGTGGGCACGCGCGCGGACATCGCCGACTACCACCGGCTCAAGGGCGAGCAGGTGGACGCGGTGATCGCCGACTCGGGTCTGGTGCCGGTGACGGTGGAGGGCTGGGGCCGCCCCGCCTGGGCGGACCCGGCGGCCCTGGAGACCCCGCCGCGCGGCCGGCACCGCACCACGCTGCTGTCCCCGTTCGACTCCCTGATCTGGGAGCGGGCGCGCACGGAGCGGATCTTCG
Source organism: Streptomyces sp. NPDC028635 (assembly GCF_040637635.1). Lineage (NCBI taxonomy): Bacteria > Bacillati > Actinomycetota > Actinomycetes > Kitasatosporales > Streptomycetaceae > Streptomyces > Streptomyces sp. NPDC028635. The sequence goes on from NZ_JBEZWX010000058.1 coordinate 18,303, forward strand.
GCTTCACCCACCGCCTGGAGGCCTACGTGCCGCGGCCCAAGCGGATCCACGGCTACTTCGCGATGCCGGTCCTGGCCGGTGGCCGCCTCGTCGGCCGTGTCGACCCGGCGCGCTCGGGGGCCACGCTGGTCGCCAAGCAGGTCACCGTGGACGGGAAGAAGGCCATCGCGGCGGTCGCCCAGGCCCTGGTGGAGGCGGCGTCGTGGGTGGATTGCACGGACGTACGCGTGGAGCGTGTCGAGGCGCCGGAGCTGCGCGAGCCGCTGGTCGCCGAACTGGCCCGGCTGACGGCCTGACGCACACGGCAGCGGTCAGTCGAGCGATCAGCGGCAGGGTCCGCCGGAACAATCAGCGGATCTCGAGGATCTTCTCCCGCATCGCGTAGACCACGGCCTCCATCCGGGAGTGCAGCTGCAGCTTCTCCAGGATGTTGCGCACATGGTTCTTCACGGTGTTCTCGGAGATGAACAGCTCCTTGGCGATGTCGCGGTTGTTCATCCCGGTCGCGACGAGCTTGAGCACCTCCAGCTCGCGGTCGGTGAGCCGCGGCGCGGGTACCAGCCGGCGCTCGTCGGTGCGCTGGATCATCGATTTGAACTCGGTGAGCAGCTTGGAGGCCATGGAGGGGCTGATCTGCGACTGGCCGTCGGCCACCGCGCGAATCGCGGTGGCCACCTCGTCGGTGGAGATCTCCTTGAGCAGATAGCCGGTCGCGCCCGCCTTGATCGCGTCGTAGAGGTCGGCCTCCTCGTCGCTGATCGTCAGCATGATGATCTTCGCGCTGGGGGCCACCTCCTTGATGGAGGTGCAGGCCTCGATGCCGCCGCGCTTGGGCATGCGGACGTCCATGAGCACGATGTCGGGCAGCAGGTCGGCGGCCTTCTCCACCGCCTCGGCGCCGTCCCCGGCCTCGCCGACGACCTGGATGTCCTCCTCGGCCGCGAGCACGATCTCCAGGCCGCGGCGGAAGAGGGCATGGTCGTCCACGACCAGGACTCTGATCGGCTCGCTGCGTGCGGAGCCCGCCGTGCCCGGGCTCATGCCGACGACGCCGTCATCGGCGTCCTCGTCCCGCATCGGTCCGAAGGTGTCCGCCATCGTTCCTCCCCCTGAAGGCTGTGGCCTGTGGTCCTGTGCCATCGCCAACCCAAGGCAACGACCCACCGGTTGAGCCGTTGCGGCCATGATTCCATGCCTCGGCGACAACGCGGTGACGCAGCGGTGGGCGCAGGGTCGCACGCCGGTGCCCCTGGGGGCGCACGCCGCGCTCCAGGGGCACCGGCCCGGCTGTCGTACGGAGGGTCAACCGCCCAGCGAACCGCCCGCGTCCGGGGAGGGCGCCTCGGTGACCATGGTGTCGGTACTGAGGTGGATCACGCCGTAGTCGTAGGCGTGGCGCCGGTAGACGACGCTGGGCTCCTTGGTCTCGGAGTCGACGAAGAGGTAGAAGTCGTGGCCGACCAGTTCCATCTCGTAGAGGGCCTGGTCGAGTGTCATGGGGGCGGCGACGTGGGTCTTCTCGCGTACGACGAGGGGGCCGTCGCCCTGCACCTCGAGCGAACCGATCTTCTTGGTGGGCACGCTGTCCGGCTCTTCCGGCGGGACGGGATGGCCGTTCCCGTTGAGCGTCGCGACGCCCGGGACGTGGTTGGGGACCTCTGCCGCGCTGATCCGCTTGGCTCCGCGGCGGGTGAACCGCTTGTCGTGCTGCTTGCGCAGCCGGGCTTCCAGCTTCTCCGCCGCCAGGTCGAGTGCCGCGTACGGATCGTTGGCAGCCGCCTCCGCCCGGATCACCGGACCGCGGGAGCGGAGCGTGATCTCCACCCGGTCGCAGCGGTCGGCCTGTCGGGGGTTGGGCTCCTTGGACACCTCGACGTCGAGGCTGATCACCTTGGCATCGAGCTTCTGGATCTTGTCCAGCTTCAGCTTCTCGGCCACGTGCTTCCGGAACCGCTCGGGCACCTCGGTCTTGCGGCCCTTGACGACGATGTCCACGCAGAACTCCGTTCCCGGATCACCCCGCTTCACCGGCGGGGCATCTCCCTTTTGCACCAGGCTCCGGTGTGGCCCGGAACCTCGGACTCGGTGACTTTCACCTCCTCCTCCCCCATGGGCAAGATCTACACCCCCTGTGCTGCGGATGATTACTCAAAACCCGCGGCACGGCATTCGGAAACGAGGGGCATGGCCTGCGGCTTTCCCTCACAACCGAACATATCTCGCCCGGCCGGATGTCGTCACCCTCTCCTGACGTGTACCTCCCTTCAGGTGAATTGACCCCTCATTACCTGCAACGACAGAAGTTCTCGATCAGTTCCGGTTTATTTCGAAAGCATCAGGAGATGCCGCGACCACCGCCGCGCAGACGACACGACCCGCGCGGTACTCGTCCGGCATTCCCCACCTCACGTGCGCCCGATCCGGTCTCCCTTCCGGTACAGCGGCTTCGCGTTCCTCTCGTCCTTCCCCGACGGCTCGCGGGTACACGGGCGACACGCCGGTATCACGCACCGCTCGCGCCGCCTCACCGAGCGAGGCGCCGGTCGTCATCAGATCGTCGACGAGCACCACCGGGCCCTGCGCGAGCAGCCGCCCGCCACCGGGTACGACAGCGAGCGCACCGGAGAGATTCGCCAGCCGTTCCCGGGAGTCCAGCCCCGCCTGGTCGGCCACCGCCCGCCGCTGCCGCAGCACCGCAGCCACCCGGACCGGCATCCCGCCCCGGCGCAGCTCACCGGCCGCCGCCAGCGCGATCCGCCGCGCCGGGTCGTGCCCGCGCGCCCGCACCGCGGCACGCGCCGACGGCACCGGCACCAGGAGCACGCATCCGCCCGCCCCCGCGTCCGCGGGCCCCCCGGTGCGCCGAAGCCCGGGCCGTACCGCCGGCGCGTCCCCCGACGCCCCGACCTGCCGCAGCCCGGCCCGCACCGCCGCCGCGTCACCCGGCGTGCCGCCCTGTCCGAGCCCGGCCCGCACCGCCGCCGCAAGCGCCTCGCCCAACGGCCTGGCGAGCGCCAGCACGCCCCGCTCCTTGTGCGCGAGCAGCAGCGCCCGCACCTCGTCCGCATAGGGCGCCGCCGCGTGCACGGCCGGCAGGCCCGGCGGCTGCGGCTCCGGCCGCACCCGGCACGGCACGGCCCCGCTCAGCGCCGTACGGCACTCGGGGCAGAGCACCGCACGGGGCCGCCCGCAGCCGGCGCACTCGACCGGCAGCACCAGGTCGGTGAGGTCCTGCCACCACCCCCGCATGGGACCACTGTGCCAAGCCCGCGAGGCCCCGGCCACCCCTGTGGACAACGCCCTGTGGAAAACTCCCGAGCGCCCTCGTCAGCCCGGGTACACCGGTGCCGTACCGCTCTTCACGAGCTTCTGCCACTGCGCCCCCGACGGCAGCCGCACGATGCCGTCCTCACCGGAGTACGCCACCAGCGGCACCCGGTCGTCCTCGGAGGCGGCGATGTCCTCCACGCCGGACAGCGCGGCCGGCGGCGGCCCCTCCGGGGTGGAGCCGTCGACCTGGGCGTACCGCATCTGCTGCACGCCACCCGCCTCGCGCCCGACCACGACGAGCCGGCTGTCACCGGACCACGACATCGCCTTGATCTCCTCCAGGCCGGGCGTCGCGGAGTGCAGTTCCACCACGGACACCGCCGGCCGCGCGCCCTCGGGGCCGCCGGCATCCTTGTCGTCGGGGCGCTGGATCCGCCCCACGAACAGCGACTGCTTGCCGTCCTTCTCCACCACGAGCGCGATCCGCACCCCGTCCGCGGCCACCCGGACCTCGCGGATGCGCCCGTCAAGGCCGGGGACGGCCACGTCCACGGGCGTGCCCCCGCCCTGCTGCAACAGCCACAGGTGCGGATGGACGGGGTCGCGGTCGGCCACCCACAGGTCGCCGTTCGCGTCCCAGCTGGGCGTCGTCAGCCGGGTGGCGGGCGTCGCGCCGTGGCTGGTCACCACCGCGCTGCCGAGCGAGCTGCTGGAGACCAGCGAGCCGACGTACAGGGCGCTCGCGTCGCTGCTGACGCCGGCCGCCTCGCGCTCGTCGCGCGACACGGCGGCCGCGCGCAGCGGCCGCACCCCTTGGCCCAGGGCGCCGGGCACCGGCTCGGCCCTGGTGCCGGCGGCGCCGGTGGGCAGCCGTACCAGCCGGCTCTTGTCGTCGATGAAGTACACGTAGTCCGGGAGCGCGGTCGAGCCGCGCGCGGCCACCGCCTCGGCCTGGTCGGCGGTGAGGGAGCACAGGTGCGCGTCGCCGGAGCGCAGCTCGACCTCGTTCACCGTGGGCGTGACGTACTGCAGGGTGAACAGCAGCTGCGCCGCCATCTCGTCGCACCGGGCCCGGCCGACCCGGGCGGCCTTGTCGTTGAGCGGCACGGTCAGCTTGTTCTGGTCGTCCGGGGCGAGGGCCGCCGTACCCCGCGCCAGGTCGGTGCCGGTGGGGAAGCTGGAGCGGACCACCGGCCGCAGCCACGACGTGGGGCCCTGCAGCACGGAGCGCACGACCTGCGTCATCAGGTCCACGCGCTCGCGCACGTACACGGGGTCGGCGACGGCCGTGGTCTGCCCGTTCGTGGCGGCCACGTTGGACGCGAAGTAGTACTTGTTGACGGACATGTAGTTGCGCTGGAAGTCCGACTTGCCCATGACGACGCCCTGCGGCAGTCCGTCGATGCGCCACTGCTGCGTCTTGTCGTCGCGCGTCAGATGCACCGTCTGCCGGTAGGGCCCGTCGGCGGGCCGGTACGACTGCTGCGCGTCCACCGTCGCGACCCGGGTGCCGGTCAGCGTGAAGGCGGCGTCGTCGGCGTCCTCCCGGCTGGCGGAGCGGGCGGCCTGCATGCTCGGGCCGTCCTCCAGCACCGTGGTCGCCCTTCCCGGCTGCCAGGCCCGCGCCGCGTGCGGCGTCAGGTACTGCCGTGCCGTCGCATAGCCGGGGTCGTCGCTGGTCAGCGCCTCCAGGAAGCCCTGGAGGATGTCCGCCGGCGGCGCGCCCTCGGCGGGCGGCATCGCGAACACCCGCACCTGCGAGTCCGGCCGCGGCGTGGACTCCACGCCCCTCAGGTCCCCGCTGTCGGGCATCGACGCGCAGCCCGCCAGCAGAACGACCCCACAGGCGGCGTACGCCACCGCGCGCGCCGGCGTGCGCCGGGCGCCCCCCTCGCGGTCAGCGCCCACGGAAGGCCTCCCCTTGTGTGTCCGAGTCGTCGGGCCGGGCCACGGCGGCGTCCGCCCGGCCCTTGGCGGGCTCCCCACCCGCCGCACCGTCCTGGCGTGGCGCGGAACCGCCCGGCCGGGGCACCACGCGCGCGCCGTTGCCGGGCAGCGCCGTCGGGTCCGCGGTGGGCGCGGCCCCGGCCGGCCGGGGCGGCAGCTGCGCCCGGCACGGCAGCCCGGGCCGCTGCTCACCGGCCGCCGGCTGGGCCGGGACGGTCGCCGACTTCTCCCCACCGCCGCGGGCGGCGCCCGCGGCGTTCAGCCCGCGGTTGCGCCGCGAGTCCTTGGGCTCCAGCGGTATCGGCGAGCCCCGCAACGGCTCGTCCGCGGTCCTGGGCAGCGTCAGCCGGAACTGCGAGCCGCCGCCCGGCTCGCCCCACGCCTGCAGCCAGCCACCGTGCAGCCGCGCGTCCTCCAGGGCGATCGACAGGCCCAGGCCCGTACCGCCCGTGGTACGCGCGCGTGCCGGGTCGGCGCGCCAGAAGCGGCTGAACACGCGGGTCGCCTCGCCGGGCTTGAGCCCGACGCCGTAGTCGCGCACCGCGACCGCGACCGCTCCGCCCGCAGCGGCCAGCTTGACCACCACGTCCCTGCCCTCGCCGTGCTCGACGGCGTTGACGACGAGGTTGCGCAGGACGCGCTCCACACGCCGGGCATCGGCCTCGGCGACCACGGGCTGCTGATCGCCGATCACCCGGATCCGCGTGCCCTTGCGCTCGGCGAGCGGCTCGGCCCCGCTGACCACCCGCCGCACCACTTCGCGCAGGTCGATCGGCTCGGCCTCCAGGGCCGCCGCGCCCGCGTCGAAGCGGCTGATCTCCAGCAGGTCGGCGAGCAGCGACTCGAACCGGTCCAACTGGTCGGCGAGCAGTTCCGCGGACCGCGCGGTCACCGGGTCGAAGTCCTCGCGCGCCTCGTGGATGACGTCGGCGGCCATCCGCACGGTCGTCAGCGGCGTGCGCAGCTCGTGCGAGACGTCGGAGACGAAGCGGCGCTGCATCCGCGACAGGTCCTCCAGCTGGCTGATCTTCTGCTGGAGGTTCTGCGCCATCTTGTTGAAGGCTTCACCGAGCCGCGCGATGTCGTCCTCGCCGGTGACCTTCATGCGTTCCTGCAGCCGCCCGGCCGACAGCCGCTCGGCGATCCCGGCCGCCATCCGCACCGGTGTGACGACTTGGCGCACCACGAGCCACGCGATGGCGCCGAGCAGGACGACGACGAACAGCCCGGCGGTCGCCAGCGTGCCCTTGACCAGGCTGAGCGACTTCTCCTCCTGGGTGAGCGGGAAGAGGTAGTACAGCTGGTACGGGTCGCTGTTGGGGTCGTTGACCTGCTTGCCGATGACCAGCGCCGGCTGCGAGGGGCGGCCGTTGCTGTAGATGATGCGGGTGTAGCTCTGCGCCGCGCCCGTGCTGGAGTCGACCCGCTCGCGCAGGGCGAGCGGCACGCTCTCCGACGGGCTGACGAACCCGGAGGCGCGCGGGCCGAGTCCGCCCGCGCCGGCGGCCCCGGCGCCGGCGGGCAGCGTGACCACGTCGAAGGCGCCCTGTCCGCCGCTGGCGAGGGACGAGACGAGGTTGCTCATCCACTCGATCACGTTCTGCGAGGGACGCGTGTCGACACCGGTGCCGTCGTCGGTGCCCGCGGCCGCCTCGTCGGCCTTCTGCTTGGCCACGGCGAAACCGCCGGCCGCCTGGCTCTGCGAGGCCTTCACCTTCGCCTCCAGCAGGCCGTTGCGGACCTGCCCGATGACGACGAAGCCGAGCAGCAGCACCACGCCGAGCGACATCAGCAGCGTCGTGGCGACGACCTTCAACTGGATGTTGCGCCGCCACAGCCGCATCACCGGCAGCAGCGGACGGCGTATCCAGCGCATGAACAGCCGGACCACGGGGCTGCCGTGCACCCCGCCCTGCAGGAGCCCGCCCTCCACCAGCCGTGCCCAGCGCGAGCCGAGCGGCTTCCGGCCGACAGGCCGCCCGGCGCGGACCCCGGACCGGCCGGGAGCCGAGGCGGCGCTGTCCCTGGACATGTCAGCTCGGTCCGGCCTTGTAACCGACACCACGGACGGTCACCACGATCTCCGGCTTCTCCGGGTCCTTCTCGACCTTGGAGCGCAGCCGCTGCACATGCACGTTGACCAGGCGGGTGTCCGCCGCGTGGCGGTAGCCCCACACCTGCTCCAGCAGCACCTCGCGGGTGAACACCTGCCACGGCTTGCGGGCCAGCGCCACCAGCAGGTCGAACTCCAGCGGGGTCAGCGCGATCGACTGCCCGTCCCGCTTCACGGAGTGCCCGGCCACGTCGATGACCAGGTCACCGATGGCCAGCTGCTCCGGCGCCGGCTCCTCGGACCTGCGCAGCCGCGCCCGGATCCGGGCCACCAGCTCCTTGGGCTTGAACGGCTTGACGATGTAGTCGTCAGCGCCCGACTCCAGGCCCACCACGACGTCGACGGTGTCGCTCTTGGCCGTGAGCATCACGATCGGCACCCCGGACTCCGCCCTGATCAGACGGCACACCTCGATACCGTCCCGGCCGGGCAGCATCAGGTCCAGCAGCACCAGGTCGGGCTTGGCCTCCCGGAACGCGGCCAGCGCCTTGTCGCCGTCGGCTACGAAAGACGGCTCAAAACCCTCACCACGCAGCACAATGCCGAGCATCTCGGCCAGTGCGGTGTCGTCGTCGACGACAAGGACTCGTCCCTTCATAAACGACATCATCCCATTCTCGTAACAGTGACCGGGGCGCCTGGTGAGGCACGTCACTGGCCCGTGACGATAGTCGTACTCACCGGTCACTGTCTGCCCGCGACCTCGCGGGCGAGATCACCGCACCGGCCGCGTGCCTACCCGGCGGCCCCCTCCCGGGACCGCGCGCACAGCTCCGCGAGCCCCTTGCCCGTCACCGGCGACAGCGCGCCGCCCTCCGTGACGATCGCCGTGATCAGCTCCGGCGGCGTCACATCGAACGCCGGGTTGTACGCCTGCGTGCCCAGCGGCGCCACCGGCACCCCGCCACCCGGGCCGCTCGCCTGCACCTGCGGCACCGGGATCTCGGTGACCTCGAAACCGGCACGCTGCTCCACCTCGATGGCCGCCCCGTCCGGGGTGTCCAGGTCCACCGTCGTCACCGGCGCGACCACGATGAACGGCACATGGTGGTAGCGGGCGAGCACCGCGAGCGGATAGCTGCCCACCTTGTTCGCCACCGACCCGTCGGCCGCGATCCGGTCCGCCCCGACCAGCACCGCGTCCACCTCACCGGCCGCGAACAGCGACCCCGCCGCATTGTCCGTGAGCAGCGTGTACGCCATGCCGTTCAGGGCCGCCTCGTACGCCGTGAGCCGCGCCCCCTGCAGGAGCGGCCGCGTCTCGTCCACCCACAGGCGCCGCAGCCGCCCCGCCCGGTGCGCCGCCAGCGCCACCGCGAACGCGGTTCCCTCACCACCGGACACCAGCGACCCGGTGTTGCAGTGCGTGAGGATCCGGTGCCCTCCGGCGGGCAGCAACTCCTCCAGCAGCGCCATGCCGTGCTCGGCCATGCGGACGCTGGCCTCGGCGTCCTCCCGGTGCAGCGTGCGCGCCGCGGCCAGCGCCGCCTGCGCGGCCTGCCCCGGAGTGGCGCCCTTCTCGCCCGCCGCCCGGTACGCCTCGACGGCACGGCGCACGCCGACCGACAGGTTCACCGCCGTCGGCCGGGCCCCGGCCAGCGCGGTCGCGGCCTCGTCCACGTCGAAGCCGCGCGCGGCGGCGAGCGCGACCCCGTACGCGCCCGCGACACCCAGCAGCGGGGCGCCGCGCACGGCGAGCGAACGGATCGCCTCCACCAGCGCGGACGCGTCCGTACAGACCAGTTCGACCTCCTCGGTCGGCAGCCTCGTCTGGTCCAGCAGGACCAGAACGGGGCCTTCGGGCGGCTCCTCCCAGCGGATCGCGGGGATCCCGGTGAGCTGCGTGTCCTCGCCGACGTGCGCGTACTGATCAGCCATGCCGTCAGTCTTCCCCGTATCCGGCGGACAATTGAAGATGCGCACGCCCGACCTCGGCCGGTACCCGGATGACCACCCCATGGCACGATGGCTGCCAACCTGCCGCCGCGACCGCGGACGGGCACCGTGAAGGAGCGACGATGAACGACACTCCGGGCTGGGCCTCGCCCGGATCCGCCCCGTCCGACGGGCACGAGCCCGGCGCGTCCCGCCCCGCCGAGCCGGAACAGCCCGCGGGCCAGCCGGTTCAGGACCCGCAGAGCCCCGGCACGAAGTGGTCCCAGGTGCAGCCACCCGCCGGCCACTGGTCGGCGCCGGCCGGGCAGCAGAGCCCGGGCCAGTCCCCGCCGCCCCCACCGCCCGGCCCCGGCTGGGGCACCCCGCCCCCGGCGGGCCCCGGCGGCTACGGGCCCCCCGGCGGTTACGGCTACGGCGCCCCCGGCCACAGCGCCTGGGGTGCCGGCTGGGGCGGACCGCCCCCCGCGGCCAAGCCCGGCGTGATCCCGCTGCGCCCCCTCGGCGTCGGCGAGATCCTCGACGGCGCGGTGTCCACCATGCGCACCTACTGGCGCACGGTGCTCGGCATCACGCTGTCCGTCGCCGTCGTCACCGAGGTCCTCGCCGTCCTGCTGCAGGGCCTGGCCCTCGACACCACGGGCGCCGACGCCCTCGACGACCCCAGCGCCACCCTCAGCGAGGTGACCCGCGCCCTGGGCGACACCATGCTCAACTCGACGGTCATCTTCCTGATCTCCATGATCGGCACGGTCACGGCGACCGCCCTGCTCACCACGGTGACCAGCCGTGCCGTCCTCGGCCGGCCGGTGACCATCGGCGAGGCCTGGCGCGACGCCCGCACCCAGCTGCCCCGGCTCTTCGGGCTGATCGGCCTGCTGATCCTCATCGGCGCCGTCGTCGTCGGCGTGGGCATCACCCCCGGCATCCTCGTGGCCCTCGGCGGCAACGCCGACAGCGGAGCGGGACTCGCCGCCTTCGGCGGCCTCGCCGCTTTCGTCGTCGTCCTGTGGCTCATGGTCCGCTTCTCGCTGGCCTCCCCCGCCCTGATGCTGGAGAAGCAGGGCATCCGCAAAGCGATGGGCCGCTCCGCCAAGCTCGTACGCGGCACCTGGTGGCGGGTCTTCGGCATCCAGCTGCTCGCCGCGATCATCGCGAACATCGTCGCCGCGCTCGTCGTCATCCCCTTCAGCTTCATCGCCGCCGCCGCGAACGGGGGCGGCGTCTCCGGCCTCATGGAGGGCGAACGCGGCTGGACGTTCCTCATCATCAGCGGCATCGGCTCGGTGATCGGCTCCATGATCACCTTCCCGATCAGCGCCGGCGTGACCGTGCTGCTCTACATCGACCAGCGCATCCGCCGCGAGGCACTCGACCTCGAACTCGCCCGCGCCGCCGGCCTCCAGGACCACAGCACCGGCCCGGCCGGCAGCACACCGAGGAGCTGATGCCGTGAGCCTGACGGGGGGAATCGTCACGGCGGCCACAGCACCGCCCCATACCGCCGCCACGGCCGTGCCGGCCTGGCCGCACGCCACCGACACGGCCGCCGCGGCACTGGCCCACCCGGCGGCCACGGCCGGCACGGCGCCGGCCCACGCCGCCGACAGCGCCGCGAGCACACTGGCCCACGCCACCGACACCGCCGTACACGCCCTGCTGCGCCTGCACCGCACATCACTGCTCACGCGCGCCGGCTCCGACGGCGAACCCCCGGTGACGACACCGCGCGAGGCCGCGCGGGAAGCCGCACGCCGCGAACTGTCCAAGGGGATGTACCACCAGGACGACCCCAGCCCGCTCCAGCGCGCCCTCAACGCCTTCTGGGACTGGCTGGACCGCCTCTTCAACGCCGCCACCACCGCGACACCCGGCGGCACCGTCGGCCTCGTCGTCATCGTCGTCGCCGTGCTCGCGGTCCTCGCCGCCCTCTGGTGGCGCCTGGGCACCCCCCGCCGCCGGCCCACCTCCGCCGCCGCCCTGTTCGACGACCGCCCCCGCAGCGCCGCCGAACACCGCGCGGCCGCCGAGGCACACGCCGCCCAAGGCCACTGGAACCAGGCCGTCCAGGACCGCATGCGCGCCATCGTCCGCTCCCTGGAAGAACGCGCCCTGCTCGACGTACGCCCCGGCCGCACCGCCGACGAAGCCGCCGACGAAGCCGGCCGCGCCCTGCCCGCGCACCTGGACCGACTCCGCGCCGCCGCCCGGGAGTTCGACGACGTCACATACGGCGGCCGCAGAGCGAGCGAGCAGTCGTACCACCGACTCGCCGAACTCGACCGCGACCTGGACCGCACCAAGCCGCAGTTCGCCACCAGCACCGCCGGCCCGACCCCCGACGACCGCCAGGGAGCCGCCGGATGACCACCGAGGCCACGCTCCCCACCACCTCGGCCTCGCCCACCGCCCGTCAGGTCCTCACCCGCGCCCGGGGCATCGCCCTCGCGCTCGTCGTGCTCCTGGCGGCGGCCGTCGCGATCGCCCTGGTCCGCTCCACCACCAAACACGGCTCCCTCGACCCGCGTTCCGCCGACCCCTCCGGCAGCCGCGCCGTCGCCGCCCTCCTCGCCGGCCACGGCGTGCACACGCGCGTGGTCACCACCCTGGACGAGGCCCGCACCGCCGCGGGCCCCGACACCACCCTCCTGGTCGCCGTCCCCGACCTCCTGACGCCCGGTCAGCAACGCCAACTGCGCACGTCCACCGCCGGCTCGGGCGGCCGCACCCTCCTCGTCGCCGCCGACACCTCCGTCGAACGGCTCGCCCCCGGCGTCACCGCCGACCCCGTCACCAGCACCGACTCCCTGCTCGCGCCCGACTGCGCGCTTCCCGCCGCCCGGCGCGCCGGCACCGCCGACACCGGCGGCATCCGCTACACCACCACCCACGTCACCGCCGACGCGTGCTACCCCAGCGACGGCCTGGCCACCCTCGTACGCGTCCCCGACGCCACCGGGCACGGCGACACCGTCGTCCTCGGCGCGCCCGACATCCTCCTCAACGAGCACCTCGACGAGCAGGGCAACGCCTCGCTCGCCCTCCAACTCCTCGGCTCCCGCCCCCATCTCGTCTGGTACCTCCCCTCGCTCTCCGACACCTCGGCCACCGCACCCGGCGGCCAGAAGTCCTTCGTCGACCTGATCCCCTCCGGCTGGCTCTGGGGCACCCTGCAACTCTTCGTCGCGGCAGCCCTCGCCGCCCTGTGGCGCGCCCGCCGGCTCGGCCCGCTCGTCCCCGAAAAACTCCCCGTCGCGATCCGCGCCTCCGAAACCGCCGAAGGCCGCGCCCGCCTCTACCGCAGGGCGAACGCCCGCGACCGCGCCGCCGCCGCTCTGCGCTCCACCACACGCACCCGCCTCGCCCCCCTCGTCGGCGTGCCCACCACCCAGGCGCACACGCCCGAAACCCTGCTCCCGGCCCTGTCCGCCCGCCTGCACGGCGACGGACAACAAGCCCTGCACACCCTCCTGTTCGGGCCGCCGCCCAGCGACGACGCAGCCCTGATCACCCTCGCCGACCGACTCGACGCCCTCGAAAGAGAGGTACGCCGTCCATGATGGACCCGACCACTGACAACGCCGGGCAGACCGGACAGCCGGGCGACCCCCGCGCCGCCCTCGAAGCCCTGCGCGCCGAGATCGCCAAGGCCGTGGTCGGTCAGGACCCCGCCGTGACCGGCCTCGTCGTCGCCCTGCTGTGCCGCGGCCACGTCCTGCTCGAAGGCGTCCCCGGCGTCGCCAAGACCCTCCTCGTGCGCGCCCTCGCCGCGGCCCTCGAACTCGACACGAAGCGCGTGCAGTTCACCCCCGACCTGATGCCCGGCGACATCACCGGCTCCCTGGTCTACGACGCCCGCACCGCCGAGTTCTCCTTCCAGCCCGGCCCGGTCTTCACCAACCTCCTCCTCGCCGACGAGATCAACCGCACGCCTCCGAAGACCCAGTCCTCCCTGCTCGAGGCGATGGAGGAGCGCCAGGTCACAGTCGACGGCACCCCGCGCGCGCTCCCCGACCCCTTCCTCGTCGCCGCCACCCAGAACCCGGTCGAGTACGAGGGCACCTACCCCCTCCCCGAGGCCCAGCTGGACCGCTTCCTGCTCAAGCTCACGGTCCCGCTGCCCTCCCGCCAGGACGAGATCGACGTCCTCACCCGCCACGCCGCCGGCTTCAACCCGCGCGACCTGCGCGCCGCCGGCGTACGCCCCGTCGCGAACGCCGCCCAGCTGGAAGCCGCCCGCGCCGCCGTCGCCAAGACGACCGTCTCCCCCGAGATCGCCGCCTACGTCGTCGACATCTGCCGCGCCACCCGCGAGTCGCCCTCCCTCACCCTGGGCGTCTCTCCCCGCGGCGCGACCGCCCTGCTGTCCACGGCCCGCGCCTGGGCCTGGCTGACCGGCCGTGACTACGTCATCCCCGACGACGTGAAGGCCCTCGCCCTGCCCACGCTGCGCCACCGCGTCCAACTGCGCCCGGAGGCCGAGATGGAGGGCGTCACCGCCGACTCCGTCATCACCGCGATCCTCACCCACGTCCCCGTGCCCCGCTGATGGCGCTCACCGGACGCGCCGCGCTCCTCGCGGCACTCGGCTCCCTCCCCGTCGGCATCCTGGAGCCCGGCTGGACGGGCGTCCTCGCGGTCAACGGCACCCTGGCCCTGGCGTGCGCCTGCGACTACGCCCTCGCCGCCCCCGTACGCCGCCTCGGCCTCACCCGCTCGGGCGACACCTCGGTACGCCTGGGTGACGCCGCCGACGTCACCCTGACCGTCACCAACCCCACGGGCCGACCGCTCCGCGCCCGGCTGCGCGACGCCTGGCCGCCCAGCAGCTGGCGCCCCGGCACGGAATTCGAGGCGTCCCGCCACTCCCTCACGGTCCCGGCGGGCGAGCGCCGCCGCGTCACCACCCGCCTGCGCCCCACCCGCCGCGGCGACCGCCAGGCCGACCGCGTCACCATCCGCTCCTACGGCCCCCTCGGCCTGTTCTGCCGCCAGGGCACCCACAAGGTTCCCTGGACCGTCCGCGTCCTTCCGCCGTTCACCAGCCGCAAGCACCTGCCGTCGAAACTGGCCCGCCTGCGCGAACTGGACGGCCGCACCAGCGTGCTGCAACGCGGTGAGGGCACGGAGTTCGACAGCCTCCGCGAATACGTCCCCGGCGACGACACCCGCTCCATCGACTGGCGCGCCACCGCACGCCAGACCACCGTCGCCGTCCGCACCTGGCGTCCCGAGCGTGACCGTCACATCCTTCTGGTCCTCGACACCGGCCGCACCTCGGCCGGCCGTGTCGGCGACGCCCCGCGCCTGGACGCCTCCATGGACGCCGCTCTCCTCCTGGCCGCCCTCGCCTCCCGCGCCGGCGACCGCGTCGACCTGCTCGCCTACGACCGCCGCGTCCGCGCCCTGGTCCAGGGCCGCACGGCCGGCGATCTCCTGCCGTCCCTGGTCAACACGATGGCGACACTCGAACCCGAACTGGTCGAAACAGACGCCCGCGGCCTGACCGCCACCGCCCTGCGTACGGCCCCCCGCCGCTCCCTGATCGTCCTCATGACGACGCTGGACGCTGCCCCCGTGGAGGAAGGACTCCTCCCGGTCATCCCCCAACTGACCCAGCGCCATACGGTCCTGGTGGCCTCGGTGTCCGATCCGCACATCGCCCGCATGGCAGCGGCCCGCGGCACCACCGACGCGGTCTACGAGGCCGCCGCAGCCGCCCAGGCGCAGGCGGAACGCAACCGCACCACGGAAAAGCTCCGCCGCCACGGCGTTACGGTCGTCGACGCCACCCCGGACGACCTGGCGCCGGCACTCGCCGACGCATACCTGGCGCTGAAGGCAGCAGGCCGACTCTGATCCGGGCTTTCGCTTCCCTCCGGGGGAGCGAAAGCCCGGAGCGAAAAAGCTCCGGAAACGCAGAAAACCCCCGCATCCGTGGATGCGGGGGTTTCCCTCAATAATTGTTCGGCGGCGTCCTACTCTCCCACAGGGTCCCCCCTGCAGTACCATCGGCGCTGTAAGGCTTAGCTTCC
>NZ_JBEZWX010000059.1:0-32174 GCF_040637635.1 Streptomyces sp. NPDC028635
GGTGTCCGTCCTCGGTCCGGCCGGCCGTCACTCGGTACGGCGCCCTGTGC
The DNA here is from genome assembly GCF_040637635.1 of Streptomyces sp. NPDC028635. Classification (NCBI taxonomy): domain Bacteria; kingdom Bacillati; phylum Actinomycetota; class Actinomycetes; order Kitasatosporales; family Streptomycetaceae; genus Streptomyces; species Streptomyces sp. NPDC028635. The sequence goes on from NZ_JBEZWX010000059.1 coordinate 51, forward strand.
CGGTGCCGGACGCTGCGGGCGGACACCCCCCACCCCGGCCCCTTGCCGCCGTCGGCGGGTGCGGGCCGTCGTCGCCCGTTGTGTGGTCAGTCGAGGCCGAGGTCGTTCATCGTGCGTTCGGCCATGCGGCGTTCGCCGAGCGCGTTCGGGTGGACCGGCACGATGTTCTGCCCGAACAGCAGCGGCTCGATCCAGCGCGTTCCGGGGGCCTGGCAGGCGTCGTGGCCCTCGGACGCCTCGCTGAAGTCGACGTAGGCGGTCCCGGTCTCCTCGGCGGCGCGTGCCACGACGGCGTTGAGATGGGCCTGGATCGCACGCAGGTAGGGGACGTCTCCTTCGGCGAGGGGGAGTTTGAGGAAGCAGGAGGCGTCGAAGGTCTGCGGGACGATCCAGGGGTAGCCGAGGGCCGCCACGCGCGCGTGGGGTGCCTTCGCGCGTACGCCGGCCAGCGCGGCCTTGAGCGCCGGGTAGGTGTTCGCCTCGATCTGGTCGTCGAAGGACGTGCCGTACTTGTCCTTGCAGGGGCTGCCCTTGCCACCGCTGAGGACGCCGGCCGTGCCGCAGGACACGACGGCGTTGATGAAGGTGTTGTTGTCGTTGCCGCCGATCGTCAGCGTCACCACGTCGGTGCCCGCGCCGACGGCGTCGAGCTGCGGGCCCGTGCCCGGGTACTGCGCCTGCGTGAAGTCCTTGGTCTGGGCGCCGCCACAGGTCACGTCCGTCAGGCGGGCGCCGGTCCGGTTCGCCAGGACGTGCGGGTAGTTGGCCGTGGAGCGCAGGCACAGCAGGTTCGTGGGGTCGACGGGCAGGACGCCCGATCCGGCGCTGTAGCTGTCGCCGAGGGCCACGTAGTCGAGCGGGGCGGTGGTGGCGTGGGCGGGAGCCCCGGTGAAGCTCAGGGCCACGGCTGCGGCTGTCGCGGGCATGACATGACGCAGGGCATGCTTCGGCATGTGCTCTCTCTTTCTCGGGAAGCGCAGGCGCGAGCGCGGGCACGGCTGTGCCCGCGCGGCGTGCAGGGGAGCGAGAAATGCGGCTCGAGCAGAAGGAAGGTGCCTACGGCCGTGTCATGAGCGTGGGGGGCGCACGGCGACGGCCGGGGAGGACCGACCGCAGGGTTACTGCACGGTTCTACCGCTAAGTAATGTGCAGCCGGTGAGACAGCGAGTCAACAAGCCGGACGGAAGTTCTTGAAACGCCGACCACCGTCTTTGGAGCGCGGACCGGTCACGTCACGGTCACCGGTGGCTGCCACTCGAACATCAGGATCGTCGCGTCGTCCCGCAGCCGGCTGGCCTGGCCGTCCAGGATCGAGTGGATCAGACGCCGGAGCGTCTCCGCGGCCAGTTCTCCGGACGCGGTGGCCCGGATGACGTAGTCGGCAAACCGCTGGAGCCCGAACAGCTCCCCGTCGGGCGTGCGCGCCTCGGTGACACCGTCGGTGTACAGGAGCACCCGGTCGCCGGGTTGCAGGGCGACCTCGTGGGTGCGCCGCTCCCGGGTGGACAGCAGCCGTGCCAGCCCCAGCGGCGGGTCCGGCTCGCGTTCCAGCGCGTCGACGATCAGCCGGTGGTCGCGGATCAGCAGCGGCGCGGGGTGGCCGCAGTTGCTCCAGCGCAGTATCCCGGTCGCCAGGTCCAGCTGGGCGACGACGGCGGTGCAGAACTGCTCGGGCAGCCAGGTCGCGAGCGCGCTGTCGACGCTGTTGACCAGGTCGGGCAGGTCGAGCTCGCAACGGCGGGCGTTGCGGCAGGCGGCCAGCGACACGGCACTGGTCAGCCCGGAGGCGAGGTTGTGCCCCAGCGAGTCCAGCACCGTGGCGTGCAGCGTCGTCTCGGTGAGCGCGTGGTCGAAGGCGTCGCCGCCGATCTCGTAGGCGGGTTCCAGGACGGCCGTGGAGACGGCCCGGGCGTTGCCGATCGTGCGGGGCGGGAGGAAGGCACGCAGCATCTCGGAGGGCAGCTGCATCCGGTCGGTGCGGGTCCGCCGTACGAAGGAGTCCTGGTACGCCCGCCGTGAGGTGATCATCATGGCCATGAGCATGGCCAGCGCCCGGCCGCGGGTCAGGGAGGCGGCGGTGAGCGCGGGCGTGTGCACCGCCAGGACGCCCAGCCGTTCGGCGCCGTCCAGCAGCGGGAACCAGGCGATCATCGCACCGGTCTCGGACTCCTCCACGCGCAGCGACTGGGTGCGGTAGCTCCACCCGGCGAGCGAGCCGTCGATGGGCAGCGTGGACGTCACGTCGGTGAGCGGGATCAGATGGCGCTGCTGCAGATCGGCGAGATACACCACGGACTGCTGCAGACCCAGGGCCTTGGTCACGCGGGCCGCCGCGGTGCCCAGGTCCAGGGTGGAGTTGGCCGGATCGGCCAGGAACTGCTCCAGCAGGTCGTCGCCGGTCTCTGGCGTCATCACCACCCGTGCTCCCCTCGTCGCGCCCGCGCCGGGCCGTCATCGCTCAGCAGTCTCACACCGCCCATGGCGCGGCGCAGGGCGGGAGGGCCGTATGGAGGCGCCGTCGCCTGTGTGTTGTTGGACAATGTCTTCTCATTCGAGGATTGTAATGTTACTTTCTCTCCATGACCCACATCTTCGGAGAGCTGCTCTCGGTCAACCTCGGGCAGGCGCGGCCGATGACCGTCCAGGGCGAGACGATCGTCACCGGCTTCGACAAGCGCCCCGCTCAGGGCGCCGTGCCCGTGGGCCCGGACGGGCTGGTCGCCGACGACCACGTCGACGACGCCGACGACCGGGACCGCGCCGTGCTCTGCTACCAGCTCCGTCACTACGACGACTGGCGCCGCGAGCTGGGCCGCGACCTGCCGCACGGCACCTTCGGGGAGAACCTCACCGTCGACGGCCCCGCGGACGACGAGGTCGGCATCGGCGACGAGCTGCGCATAGGCGAGGTGCTCCTGCGCGTCACACAACCGCGCATCCCTTGCCGCAAGATGGCCGTCCGGCTCGGTGAGGAGGACTTCCCCGCCCGCTATCTGAGCAGCGGACGCGTGGGCTTCTTCTGCCGGGTGCTGGAGCCCGGCCTGATCCGGGCCGGCGACAAGATCGAGCGCGTGCGCCGGGGCGACGGGGGTCTGTCTGTCGCGGCCCTGGCCCGTGTCCTGCACCGGGAGCGGCCCGACGCTGCGGCCCTCGCCCGGGTCCTCGAGTGCGCCGCGGTGCCGCCGCTCCTGCGCACCAAGGCGGAACGGCTGCTGCACCGGGCCCGCGGAACGCAGGAGGGATGGTCCGGCGAGCGCGCCCTCGTCGTCACGGGCCGCCGCCAGGAGGCCGCGGACGTCGTCTCCTTCGACCTGGCCGATCCGGACGGCGAGCGGCTGCCGGACTTCGCGGCCGGGCAGTTCCTGACCCTCTCGCTCGACGTGCCCGGGGCGCCGCGGCCCGTCGTGCGGACCTACACCGTGGCCGGCCGCACCGACGACGGCCTCGGCTACCGCATCGCCGTCAAGCGCGAGCCCGCCCCGTCCGACGCGCCGGGCGCCCCCGCGGGCGTCGCCTCCGGGTATCTGCACGCGGATGTCGCGGCCGGTGCGCGGCTACGGGCGCGGGCGCCCCGCGGCCGGTTCGTGCTCCAGCCGGGCCGTCGTCCCGTCGTGCTCGTCAGCGCGGGGATCGGCATCACCCCGGTGCTCGCGATGCTCACCGAACTCGCCGGGCAGGACGGCGAGTCGGCGCGTGACGTCCACTTCGTCCACCAGGCCCGTTCGTCGCGCGAGCTCGCCTTCGGGCCGTACGTGCGCCGGCTGGCCGGATCCCGGGACGGGCTCCGCACCCACCTGCTGTTCAGCCGCCCCGGGCCCGAGGACACACCCGGGCGTGACTTCGACGAGACGGGCCGGCTCACCCCGGACGTACTGGAGCGGATCCTGCCCTCGCTCGACGCGGACTACTACGTCTGCGGGCCCGCCGGCTTCATGACGGACGTCGTCGCCGCCCTGGCCGCTCTCGGCGTCCCCGCCGACCGGGTGCACCACGAGTTCTTCGGCGCGGCCCGGCCCCTGACCGGCGCGGAACAGGCCGAGGGGCAGGCGGACACCGGTGCCGTGGCGCGCGACGCCGACGGCCGGCCGGTCACGGTGACCTTCGCCCGCTCCGGGGTGAGCGTGCCCTGGCGGGAGAACACCTTCAGCCTGCTCGCCCTCGCCGAACAGGCCGGTCTGCGTCCCGACGCCTCCTGCCGCACGGGCCTGTGCGGCACCTGCGTGACCGGTCTCGACGACGGCGAGGTCGCCTATGTGATCGAACCGACGGCCCCCGTGGAGCCGGGACAGGTCCCGGTGTGCTGTGCTCGTCCCACCACAAGCGTCATGATCGACCTGTGACGGTCCGGCGACACCGCCCGTGTCACGGTCCTCACGAGCACCGTCCACGGCGCCCCCACGACAAGACGCCTGGGGTGGAGAAGACGCCTCGATGAGAAGAGGAGAGCGATGGCGGCCGATCCCCGCCTGTTCGCGCAGTTGCTGGCCGACGACGGGACGAGTGGGCCGGTCTACCGGCGCATCGCCGAGGCGATCGCCACCGCGGTGACCACCGGCCGGCTGTCGGCGGGCGACCGCCTGCCCACCCACCGTGAACTGGCCCGAGCCCTCGGCGTCGCGGTCCCCACCGTCAGCCGCGCCTACCGCGAGGCCGAGGAGCAGGGGCTGGTCAGCAGCACCGTCGGACGCGGCACCTTCGTCGCCGGCGCCTCCGGCATCCCGCACCTGCGGGACACCCCTCACGCCGGTGACGCCGACGCGCCCGTCCGGCACGACATGGCGGTCAACGCCCCCGCGCGGGGCCGGCACGAGGAGCTGCTCCGCCGTACCCTCACCACGCTCGCCGGCACCGCCGACCTGGGCGCGCTGCTCGGCTACGAGTCCGATGTCGGCGCCTACGAGCACCGGCGCACCGCCTGCGGCTGGCTCGCCCGCAGCGGCCTGGACGTCGGCCCCGACCAGGTGGCGATCTGCTCCGGCAGCCAGCACGCCCTGCTGGTGGCGTTCGGAGCCGCGCTGCGCGCCGGCGAGACCCTGCTGACCGAGGAGCTGACCTACCCCGGCGCCAAGACCGCCGCCCGGCTGCTGGGCATCGGCATGTCCGGCGTCGCCATGGACGGCGAGGGCCTCGTTCCGGAGGCGCTGGAGGAGGCCTGCGCCGCCGCCCCCTCCGCGCGCGCCCTGTACTGCATGCCGACGGCCCACAACCCGACCGCCGCGACGCTGCCGCTCGGGCGCCGCGAGGCCGTCGTCGACATCGCCCGCCGCCACGACCTGGTCATCATCGAGGACGACGTCTTCGGGCTGCTCTCCGACCACGCCGGACTGCCCCCGCTGGCCGCGCTGGCCCCCGAACGCACCCTCTTCCTCACCAGCCTGTCGAAGACCCTCGCACCGGGCCTGCGCTGCGGGTTCCTCGCCGGACCGCCCGAGCTGGCCGGCCGCCTCGGCGCGCTCGTCCGCGCCACCGTCTTCAACCCGTCCCCGCTCGCCACCGCGGTCGCCCTGAGCTGGCTCGAGGACGGCACCGCCGAGCGCCTGCTCGACTGGCAGCGCCTGGAGATGAGCCGCCGCCGCGCCGCCGCCGTGCACCTGCTGGCCGAGGCGCCGGCGATCAGCCACATCCGGGCCGACGCCCTGCACGCCTGGGTCGAACTGCACGCGCCCTGGACCGCTTCCGAGGCGCTCGCCCTCGCCGACGGCCAGGGCATCTCCGTCAGCCCCACGCTGTACTACAGCGCCACCGACCAGCCGCCGCCGCGCGCGTTCCGGCTGTGCCTCGGCAACGCCCGTGACGTGGGCACCCTCACCGGGGCCCTGCGCGCCCTGACCGGCGCCCTCTCCCGCGGCCGCCCGACCTGGTCCGCCGACACCCCCGTATAGACGAGAAGTCGCGGCCCGGCGGTCCGCCGCCGACGAGGTCGCCGGGAAACCCCGGGGCAGGCGGTCGCGCGGCAGCGGTGCTCCCGGCGGTGGCCCGAGGCCGTGACAGCGCCGCCCCGGGCAGCGGCGGGACGCGGCCGCGGCGGGGGCGTTTGGAACGGCGCCGGCAGGCGGTCGCGGCGGGGGTGCGCCGGACGGCGCCGGCAGGCGGTCGCGGCAGGGTCGCGCCGGGCGGTCGTGGGGGCGTGATCCTGGTGGCCGTGGCGCGCGGGCGCCGCAGCCTCGCGCCTCACGGCGGCAGCCGGTCGCCGGGCCGGGCCGCGTGGCGGTTGCCCCGGAGGGCCGTCACCGTTCGCCCGGCGCGGAGGTGCGGTGCTACAAAGGGGGACATGGGCGGACGGTCGCGCTGGTCCCGGGCGAGGGCCGCGCCGCCGCCGAGCGGCGCACGGCGGCTGCGCGACGCGCCTCGGCCCCCGGGAGACCAAGAAACCCCGGAAGCCCCGAGAAAGCGGGGGCGCCGGGGAGCCGCGGCAGGCCATACGGACCGCGACAGCGGGAAGGACCGCCGATCACCGGGCCACCGGCTGTCGCCGTCGCTGAGCGTCCGCACCTTCGCCACCCAGGTCTTCCTGCTCCAGGCCCTGATCATGCTGGTGCTCGTCGCCGCGGCCGCCACCGCCCTGGTGGTGCAGGGCCGCTACGACGGCGAGCGCAACGCCAGGAACCGCTCCCTGGCCACCGCCGAGGCGTTCGCGCACGCGCCCGGCACCGCCCTCGCGCTGCGCTCACCGAACCCCAACGCGCTGCTGCAGGGACCGGCGGAGCAGGCGCGCCACGGATCCGGCGTCGACTTCATCACCGTCCTCGACAAACGCGGGGTGCGGCTCACCGACACCGACCCCTCCCTGATCGGCACCCGGGCCCAGGGTGTCGAACGGGCCGCGGCGGGCGAGGCGTTCACCGAGACCTTCCACGGCGAGCCGTCCGACGCCGTACGCGCGGTGGTGCCCGTGACCGACGCCAGCCGCCGGGTGGTCGGCCTGGTCAGCGCCGGCATCCAGGTCGAGACCCTCGGCCACGTGCTGAACCACCAGGTGCCGGTGATGCTCGGCGCGTCGGCGGTGGCGCTGGCGCTCGCGACCGGCGGTACCGCCCTGGTCGGCCGGCGGCTGCGCCGGCAGACACATGGTCTGGGCCCCGTCGAGATGACCCGGATGTACGAGCACCACGACGCCGTCCTGCACGCCGTGCGCGAAGGCGTGCTCATCGTCGGCGCCGACGGACGGGTGCTGCTCGCCAACGACGAGGCGCGCAGGCTGCTGGACCTCCCGGCGGACGCCGACCAGCGGCAGGTCACCGAGCTCGGACTCGGCCCCGGCCCGACCCGCATCCTCTCCTCCGGCGAGGCCGTCTCCGACCAGGTCGTCCCCGCCGGGGACCGGCTGCTTGCGGTCAACACCCGGCTGACCGAGCCCTACGGCGGCGTCCAGGGCCTGGTGGCCACGTTCCGCGACACCACCGAACTACGCGCCCTCTCCGGCCAGGCCGAGGTGGCCCGCGGCCGGCTCACCCTGCTGTACGAGGCCGGCGTGCGCATCGGCACCACGCTGGACATGCGGCGCACCGCCGAGGAGCTCGCCGAGGTCGCCGTCCCGCGCATGGCGGACTTCGTCACCGTCGAGCTGCTCGACTCCGTGCTGCGCGGCGAGGAGCCGTCCGGCGCCGTGAAGCAGATGCGGCGCACCGCGCTCAGCGAGTCGCAGACCGGGCATCCGCTGCAGCCGGTCGGTGATCTGATCCGGTTCGTGGCGGCCGACACGCCCATGGTCGCCGCCCTGCACGGCGGGAAGGCCGTCCTCGTGACCGACCTGCACACCGCGCAGGACTGGCGGGCCCACGACCCGGCGGGGGCGCGGCGGGCCCTGGACTACGGCATCCACTCGCTCATCACGGTGCCGCTGCGGGCGCGCGGTGTGGTCCTCGGCATGGTCAACCTCTGGCGCGGCGAGGGCTCGGCCGCGTTCGAGGAGGAGGACGTCGCGGTCGCCGAGGAACTGGTGGCCCGGGCCGCGGTGGCCATCGACAACGCCCGCCGCTACTCGCGCGAGCACGCCATGGCCGTCACCCTCCAGCGCAGCCTGCTGCCCCGGGACCTGCCGGAGCAGGACGCGCTGGAGGTCGCGTGGCGGTACCTGCCGGCACAGTCCGGCGTGGGCGGCGACTGGTTCGACGTCATCCCGCTGCCCGGCTTCCGGGTGGCGCTGGTCGTCGGTGACATCGTCGGACACGGGCTGCACGCGGCGGTCACCATGGGCCGGCTGCGCACGGCCGTGCTGAACTTCTCCTCGCTCGACCTGGCCCCGGACGAGCTGCTCGGCCATCTCGACGAGATGGTGGCGCGGCTGGACACGCAGGCGGAGACCGCGGACACCGCCCCGGCCCCGCTGACCGGCGCCACCTGCCTGTACGCCATCTACGACCCGGTCGGCGGCCGCTGCACCCTGGCCCGCGCCGGCCACCTCGCCCCGGCGGTCGTGGACCCGCAGGGCCGGGTCACGTTCCCGGACATCCCGGTGTCGCCGCCGCTCGGCGTCGGTGGGTTCCCGTTCGAGTGCGGAGAGCTGGACCTGCCCGAGGGCAGCCGCCTGGTGCTGTTCACGGACGGGCTGATCGAGGACCGGGGACGCGACATCGACGACGGTCTCGCCATGCTGCGTACGGCCGTGGCCGCCCCGGGCGGCACGCCGGAGGAGACCTGCCGGGCCCTGATGGACACCATGCTGCCCGCGCACCCCACCGACGACGTGGCGCTGCTCGTCGCCCGGACCCGGCTGCTCGACCCGGCCAAGGTGGCCACCTGGGACGTGCCGTTCGACGTGACGGAGGTGTCGCGCGTCCGGTCGGAGGTCGTCCGCCGGCTCCAGGAGTGGGGGCTGGAGGACGAGTCGTTCACCACGGAGCTGATCCTGAGCGAACTGCTCACCAACGCCATCCGCTACGGCGCCCCGCCCGTCCGGGTGCGCCTGCTGCTCGGCCGCACGCTGGTGTGCGAGGTGTCCGACGGCAGCAACACCTCACCGCGGCTGCGCCGGGCCACCACCACCGACGAGGGCGGCCGGGGCCTGTTCCTCGTCTCCCAGTTCGCCGAGCGGTGGGGCACCCGGTACGCGGCGCACGGCAAGGTGATCTGGGCCGAGCAGAACCTGGGCGGCACGGCCCTGCCGGACGCGACGCTGCTCATCGACGAGATGGCGTGGTGACCCGCGGCGCGGGCGGTGACCGCCGGGTCGGCGAGGGGCCCGGCGAGGGCGGTGGGCCCCGGGTCGGGCGGTGACCCCCGGGTCGGCGAGCGGCCCGGCGCCAAGGGTGACCCGAGCCGGCGAGGGGACCCGGCGGCCGGTGGTGACCGCCGAGTCGGGAAGGTGACCCGGTGCCCGGTGGTGACCCGGCGGCTCAGGACTCCAGGCTGACGGTGCCCAGCCGGCTGGCCATGGCCGGGTCGCGGTGGTCGAAGAACAGCGACGCCCCGGTGTCCAGCGCGGCGATCGCCGCCATCTCCTCACCGGTCAGCTCGAAGCCGAACACGTCGATGTTCTCCGCCATCCGCTCGGCGCGCACCGACTTGGGGATCACGACGACACCGCGCTGGATCAGCCAGCGCAGCACCACCTGCGCGACGGACCTGTCGTGCGCGCCGGCGATGCCGGTGAGCACGGGGTGGGTGAAGAGCCGGTTGCGGCCCTCCGCGAACGGCCCCCACGACTCGATCTGCACCCCGCGCTCGCGCATGAGCTCCTGGTCCGCCGTGCGCTGGAAGAACGGGTGGGTCTCGATCTGGTTCACCGCGGGCGTGACCTCGTTGTGGTCGATGAGGTCCACCAGGCGGTCCGGGTAGAAGTTGGACACCCCGATGGCCCGCACCAGGCCCTCGCCCAGCAGCCGCTGCATCGCGCGCCACGAGCCGTACACGTCGCCGTACGGCTGGTGGATCAGATAGAGGTCGACGCGGTCCAGGCCGAGTTTGCGCAGCGAGGTCTCGAAGGCGCGCCGGGCCCGCTCCTCACCGGCGTCGGACACCCACAGCTTGGTCGTGACGAACAGTTCCTCACGCGGGATGCCGCTGCTCCTGATCGCGCGGCCCACGGCCTCCTCGTTGCCGTAGGCGGCGGCGGTGTCCAGCGACCGGTAGCCCGCGGCGAGGGCGTCGCTGACGGCCTGCTCGGTCTGCCCGGGCGGGATCTGGTAGACGCCGAAGCCGAGGATCGGCATCTCGACGCCGTTGTTCAGTGTGACGGTCTGCATGCGCTGTCCTCAGTATCGACGGGAGGTCGGTGCACGGTTACCCACTGGACGGCGTCGTGTCCCGGTCGGTGCTCCAAGTGGGCACGGCGGGCGGGGCCGGCTCGGGCAGGGTGCGCAGCAGCAGCCAGCTCAGCGCGGGCATGAGGATCAGCGGGGTCAGCGCGGTGCGCAGCGAGGTGGCGTCGGCGAGGGCGCCGACGAGCGGGCTGACGAGTCCGCCGACGCTGACGGTCAGCCCGAGCGTGATGCCGCTCGCGGTGCCGATCCGGCTCGGCAGGTAGTCCTGGCCGAGGGTGACCTGGAGGGAGAACGGGACGTACAGCCCGATCGAGGTCAGCGCGACGAAGCCGAAGAGGACGGGACCACGGGCGAGGACGACCCCGGCGACCGCGCCGACGCTGAGCAGGTACGACCACCGGGACACCGTCACGCGGTCCCAGCGGCCGGCCAGCTTCCCGCCGAGCACCGAGCCGGCCGCGCCGCCGAGGTACAGCACGAACAGCGCCGCCGTGCCCGCCCGGGTGCCGCCGTCGGTGCGCTGCTCGACGTGCAGGGCCACGAACGTGCTCAGGCCGGTGAAGACGATCGAGCGGCACACGACGACGCACGACAGCTTCACGAAGGACGCCGTGTCGTCGCGCCCGGCCGCCACCGCGGTGTCCCGGCCGCCCCGTCCGGCACGGCCCAGGGCGCGCAGGACGGGCAGGCACAGTGTGCAGCCGACGGCGGCCGGTACGGCGAGGAAGGGCGTCCAGCGCAGTCCCGCGGGCGCGACGACGGCGGCGACCAGCAGGGGAGCGGTCGCGAAACCCAGGTTGCCGCCCAGCGAGAACCACGCCATCGCGCTGTGACTGCCCCGGGAGGCGATCCGTGCGACACGGGCGGACTCCGGATGGTAGGCGGCGACACCGATGCCGGAGAGCGCCACGAACGCCAGGGTCAGGGCGTAGGAGCCGCCGACGCCGCTGAGCGCGACGCCCAGGCCGCCCAGCAGCGTGCTGCACGGCAGCAGCCACGGCAACGGCCGGCGGTCGGTCAGCAGCCCGAACAGCGGCTGCGCCACCGACGACAGCAGGGAGGCGGCGAGCACGATCCCGGAGACCGCGGCGTAACCGTAGGCGCGCTCGGCGACGAAGAACGGGACGAGGGACGCCACGGCGCCCTGATAGACGTCGACACAGGCATGGCCGACGGACAGCAGCGTGATCGATGAGTTCCTGCGCACCTGGTCATGCTCGATGCCGCACCCGGTGTCGTACTTCCGATAATCTGCCAACCAATGACGGAGATCCGCCACACACCGGTCGCGCCGACCCGTACCCAGCGTCTGGCCCCGGGGACCGGGATCGACGCCCACCGGCACGAGGATCACCAGATCGCCTACGCCGGCCGCGGTGTCCTGGCCGTCACCACCGACGCGGGGTCCTGGATCGCCCCGGCCACCCGGGCCATCTGGATCCCGGCCGGAACCGTGCACGCCCATCAGGCGCACGGCGACCTCGAACTGCACCTGCTGGGCCTGCCCACCACGGCGAACCCGCTCGGCCTGGACACGCCGACCGTGCTCCGCGTCGGCCCGCTGCTGCGCGAGCTGATCATCGCCTGCACGCACGCCCCCGGTACCGAAACCCCCGAGCAGCGGCGCCTGCTGGCCGTACTGCTCGACCAGGTGAGGGCCGCGCCCCAGCAGCCGCTGCACCTGCCCATGCCGGCCGAGCCCCGGCTGCGTGCGCTGTGCGCGCTCGTGCGCGCCGATCCCTCCGACAACCGCACCCTCGCCGAACTCGGCCGTGAGGTCGGGGCCGGCGAACGCACGCTCTCCCGCCTGTTCCGCGGCCACCTCGGCATGACCTTCCCGCAGTGGCGCACCCAGGTCCGCCTGCATCACGCCCTGGTGCTGCTGGCCGAGGACACCCCGGTCACGACGGTGGCGCACCGGTGCGGGTGGGCGTCGGCCAGCGCCTTCATCGACGTCTTCCGGCGCACCTTCGGCCATACCCCTGGCCGCCACCAGGAGTTGTGACGCGGGAGCGGGGCAGTCGTAGGGTGACCGGTGGGAAGCGTGCCGTGGGCCGGCGGTGGCCGGGGACGGGAGTGCTGGAGAGATGGCGGGCGCCGACGCGTTCATGGACCGGCTGAACCCCGAGATGTGCGTGGTCACGGCCGTGGCGGGAGACGAGCGGTCGGGCTGCCTCGTCGGGTTCTCCGCCCAGTGCTCCATCCAGCCGGCGCGGTACGCGGTGTGGCTGTCCAAGGCCAACCACACCTACGGCGTGGCCCGCGCCGCGGACCGGCTCGCCGTGCACCTGCTCACCCGCGACCAGCATGAACTCGCCGCCTTGTTCGGCGGTGAGACCGGCGACAGCGTCGACAAGTTCGCACGGGCGCGCTGGCGCCGGGAGGACGGCGGCGCGGTCGTCCTCGAGGACGCGGCGGCGTGGTTCGTGGGCGCCGTGCGGGACGTCCTGGACAGCGGCGACCACGTCTGCTTCGTCCTCGAACCGGAGCGCTGGGGCGCCCGGCACACCGACGCGCCGCTGCTGCGTCTGCGCGACGCGCTGGACATCGAGCCGGGGCATCCCGCGGACTGAACCGGCGACCGGCCGGCGGCGCGGTGGAGTGACGCTGCGGCGGTACGACCCCGGCCGTCAGCGTCAGCGGCATGGCGGTGGGACGCTGTGGCCGTACGATCCCGGCCGTCAGCGGCCCGGGATGCTGCCGCCGCCGTCCACCCCCAGCATCTGGCCGGTGACGAAACCGGCGTCCTCGCCCAGCAGGAACGCGATCGCGGCCGCCACCTCCTCGGGCCGCCCCAGCCGCCCCACGGGCAGCGACCGCAGCACGCGGGCCTCCTCCTCGCCGCCGACCGGGTGCGAGGCGCGGAACAGCTCCGTCTCGACCGGCCCCGGCGCGACCGCGTTGACGGTCACCCCGTCCGCGGCCGGCTCCAGCGCCCAGGTCCGCGTCAGCCCCACGAGCGCGCTCTTCGCCGCCGCGTAGCTGCTGCGCCGCCGCGCGCCGAACACCGACCGGCTGGTGACATTGACGATCCGGCCCCAGCCCCGCTCCCGCATGCCGCCGACGAACGCCTGGGTGACCTGTACGGCGGCGCGGACGTTCAGGTCGAACACCGACCGCAGGCTGTCCAGGGAGACCTCCCTCCGCTCGCCCGCCCGGACCCGTCGATCATGCCATCCGGGGCGCCGGACGGTCCGAGGGCGTCACCGGCACCGGGGGGCCCGTCCGGGGCACGGTGATCAGCGCGCGATTGTCAGTGGGCGGTGTCACTCTGGGTTGCAGCGAACCTACGGAAGGGAACCGACCGTGATCACCACTGACCTCGTTCCGGGCGTGCCCTGCTGGATCGACCTCGGCGCCCCGGACATCAAGGCCGCCGCGTCCTTCTACGGCTCGGTGCTCGGCTGGGAGTTCGAGCCGATGGGCGGCGACATGGAAGGCGGAGCGCTGAAAAAGGACGGCAAGACCGTCGGTGGCCTGGGCAGGCTGACCGAGGAAGGGGCGCGTTCGGCCTGGATGATCTACTACTGCGTCACCGACGCCGACGCCACGACGCAGGCGGTGCAGGGGGCCGGCGGCACGGTGCGCGTCGAGCCCCGCGACCTCGGCGACTGGGGGAAGATGGCGCAGTTCACCGACCCGCAGGGCGCTCAGTTCGCGGTCTGGCAGCCGGGGCGGAACACCGGCTTCGAGCTGGTCGGCGCGCCCGGATCGCTGTCCTGGACCGAGCTCTACACGACCGACGCCGCCGCGGCGAAGGAGTTCTACGGCTCCGTCTTCGGCTGGCAGTACTCCGACATGGAGATGCCGGGCGGCGAGGGCACGTACACCATCATCACGCCCTCGGGGCTGCCCGAGGAGCGCATGCAGGGCGGCCTGATGCAGCTCCGCCCGGCGGACCTCAGCCTGACGAGCGGCCGGCCCTACTGGCACCCGGTCTTCGACGTGCCGGACTGCGACGCCGCGATCACCAAGGTCACCGAGGGCGGCGGCAGCGTGCAGATGGGGCCGGCGGACATGGAGGGCGTGGGCAGACTCGCCGTCTGCCTCGACCCGTTCCAGGCGGACTTCGTCGTGCTCGCCCCCGCCCAGGGCTGACGCGGCCCCGCGCCGCTACGGCGTGAAGCGTACGGGCAGGCTCTGCGGGCCGCGGATCAGCATCCCGGGGCGCCAGGTGACGGCCGCGGGGTGGATGTCCAGGGCCAGGTCGGGACAGCGCTCCAGAAGCGCGCGGATCGCGACGCGGGCCTCGAGCCGCGCCAGCGGCGCCCCCAGGCAGTAGTGGATGCCGTGGCCGAACGCCACATGGCCACGGGCGTCCCGGGAGATGTCGAACCGGCCCGGGTCGGCGAACCGGCCGGGATCGCGGTTGGCGTCGGCCAGCGCGACCAGGACCAGCTCGCCGCCCCCCGGGACGACCGTGTCACCGATGGTCACCGGGTCGACGGTGAAGCGGTAGGTGGGTGTCTCCACCGGCCCGTCGTAGCGCAGCATCTCCTCCACGGCGGCGTCCATCAGCGTCAGGTCGGCCCGCAGGGCGGCCAGTTGATCGGGGTGTGTCAGCAGCGCGAGGACGCCGTTGGAGATGAGGTTCACCGTGGTCTCGTGGCCCGCGACGAGCAACAGCCAGGCCATGCCGATCAGTTCGTCGTGGGAGAGCCGGTCGCCGTCGTCGTCCGAGCTGTGGATCAGCGCGCTCAGCAGATCGCTGCCCGAGCGCCCGCGCTTGCCCTCCACCAGCTCGGCCAGATACCCGGCCATCGACACCGCGGCGGCCTTGCGGACCTCCGGGTCCACGCCGCCGAGTGCCTCGTTCGACCAGGTGCGGAAGGACTCCCGGTCCAGGTCGGGCACGCCGAGGAGTTCGCAGATCACGGTGATCGGCAGCGGGAAGGACAGCGCCTCGACCAGATCGGCGCGCCCGTCGGGGGCCGTGAGCATGCGGTCCAGCAGCGTGTCGGTGGTCTTCTGGACGAGCGGGGCGAGTTCCTCCACGCGGCGTGCGGTGAACTCGCGGGCGACCAGCTTGCGCAGCCGGGTGTGATCCGGCGGGTCGGCCCGGAGCATGTGCATGCCGGAGGAGACGGAGCCGATCGGCAGGGAGGGGGAGGCCTTGCTCCAGTCCTTCGTCAGCCGGGAGTCCGCGAGCGTGGCACGCCCGGCTTCGTAGCCGACCACGAGCCAGGCCAGGGCGCCCCCTTCGGGCATCCGGACGTGATGCACGGGGCCCTGCTCCCGTAACCGGGCGTACACCGGATACGGGTCACGGGTGAAGGACTCACCGAGCGCGGCGAGATCGACGATGTCCATGGACGACCACCTCACAGGAGAAGTTCAGGCCCTCATCCTGGCCGAGCGCGCCGCATGGGCCCAGTGGTTCGCCGGTCCGGGCGGGCCGCCCGGTGCATGCGGGGCCGTCTGTCCGGGAGAAGGGCGCTTCTGTATCGTATGGAGGAAATGTAATTCCGTATGACGGAATCAGATGGTCGGCGTGTGAGGGGGCGGGAGTGGGGCGGTCCGGCGGCGTGCGGTGGGGGCGGACGGGACACGGCTCGGGGGTCGGGGCGCAAGCGCTGCGCGGGGTGGCTCAGGTGATGTTCCTGCGCAACGCCTGGGCGGGCGCGGCCTTCTGCCTCGCGCTGGTGGTGGCCGACTGGCGCTACGCCGCCTACGCCCTCACCGGGGCGGCGTCGGGCGCTGCCGGCGCGCAGCTGTTCGGCGTGGCCCGCGAGCGGGTGGAGGCGGGGCTGGAGGGCTTCAACGCCTGCCTGTTCGCCCTGTGCTGTGCGGTGTTCCTCGATGCCGGGCGGCCGTCCACCCTGCTGCTCGCCGTGATGGGGTCGCTCGTCGTCACGGTCGCCACGGCGGCGGTCGTGCGGATGCTGCGCGTGTGGCAACTGCCGCCGCTGACCGCGCCGTACTGTCTGCTGGCGAGCGCCGTGACCGTCGCCGCACCCGCTTTCGGGCGGGTCTGGCCCTACGGTGACAGCCTGGCCGCGCTGCCCCGCGCCGGCACCGGCCCCCTGGACCCGGGTCCGGCCGAGCTGTGGCGGGGCTTCCTGCGCAATGTGGGACAGGTCTTCTTCCTGGACGAGTGGTACGCGGGTGGGCTGCTGCTCGCCGGGCTGTTCCTGGTGAGCCGCGTGGCCGGGCTCGTGGCCTGCGCCGGCAGTGCCACCGGTCTCCTCACCGCCTGGATCCTCGGCGTCCCGGCCGCACGCATCGCGGACGGGACGGCGGGGTGCAGTGCGGTGCTCGTGGCGCTCGCCCTGTGCGGGGTGTTCCTCGCGGCGACCCGGCGCACCCTGCTGTACGCGCTGCTCGGCGCGGCGACCGCGACCGCCCTGACCCCGGCCGTCGCCGCCCTGCTGGCCCCCTCCGGCGGCCACCCCTTCACCTGGCCGTTCGTGCTGACGACGCTCGCGTTCCTCGCGGCCGCGCGCTCCTTCCCGCGCCTGAGCGTCCCCGCCCGGCCCGCCGGTCCCGTGGCCGCTCCCGAGACCGGTCCGCGGCCCGGCTGAATGTGCCCGGCGGGCGATCCGGATACCGATATGGCGGGCCGTGCCCGAAGAGCCGGGACATATGCGGGATTGACGGTGCGGTGTAACACGGCGGGGAATGCGGGGCGCAGAAGAAGGAGGAAAAGGGCTACGCCCGCCGCCGCATCAGATCGGATTCCGTGTGAACAGCACCGACCCGCTTTCCGGATACCCCGTCCACGACCAGCCGCCGCCCGACCGCACCGCCCGCGGTGAGGCCACCGCCCGGCGGACGGCCCTGGCCCTCTGCACGATCGCCGATGTCGCGGCCGGTGTGCTGGTCCTGTGGATCCTTCTTCACCTGCTCGACGCGAACGAGGGCAATGCCTTCGTCGATTTCGTGCACACGGCCGCCGACTGGCTGTCCGGATGGGCACAGGACATTTTCACGATGGACACAGAGAGCCTGCGCGTCGTCCTCAATTACGGTCTCCCCGCCATCATTTATTTGCTGATCGGCCACGGAATCGCCGCCCGGCTCAACCGGGCATGAGGAAATCTGGAACGCACGACAGCGGAAAACGCACCACAGCGGAAAGGTCCTGGCAATGATGTACAGCGTCAAAGAAAGCGAACATCCCCCGATCTACGAGGATCTGCTGCGCGAGCGCGGCGACGTCGTCGCGGAGGCGCAGAAGGCCGCCGAGCACACCCAGCACCGGGCGGCGGAGCTGCTGGGCGGACCGTACGCCGCCCAGCAGCACACCGGGCACCTGGCCTGAGGAGCCCGTGCCGGGCGGGCCGGCCCCGGACGCGGTCAGGCGCTCCGCGTGAAGACCATGACGAAGTCGGCCATCCGCCGCACGCGGGGCGTGTCCGGGTCCGGCAGCGCGAGCAGCTGCTCCCGGGCCTCGGCGACGGCGGCGAAGTCGGCCTCGCCCTCCAGCTGCCAGGCACCGGTGAAGAGGCCGCCGGCCAGCGACTTCGCCATCGCGCGGGGCGAGACCTCGAAGGTGGCGGGCCGCTCGGCGGCCGTGCCCGCGTACTGGAACCCCTGGGCCCGTGCCACCGGTACGAGGTGGTCCGGACCGTCCTGGCGCCGTCCCTCCGGGTCGAGCCGGTCCTCCAGCGCGCCCACGATCCGGCCGATGTCGTCGGCGGGGCGCATACCGCGGGCCGGGACGACCAGATAGCGGCCGCCGGGCCGCAGGACGCGCGCCACCTCACGGAAGACCGACGTCCGGTCGGGTCCGGTGTGCAGCAGCCAGGTGGACACGGCCTGTGCCACCGAGGCCGTCCGCACGGGGAGCCGGCAGGCGTCACCCACCGCGACCCGGTCACCGAGCCGCTGCCGGGCCAGCGCGAGCATGCCGGGGGAGAGGTCGACGCCGACCACGGTGTGGCCGCGGGCCGTCAGCTGCTCGGCCACGATGCCGGTGCCCACGCCCACGTCGAGCACCGGCTGTGCCGGATCGAGGAGCGGGGCCAGCTGGTCGGCGAAGCCGGCGGCCCGGTCGGTGCCGCCGCGTGAGGCGTCGTACACCGGGGCGATGTGGTCGAACTCCGCCGCGGGGGAGGCCGATGCCATGAGGAGTCCCTTCGTCGGGTGGCCCACGCGTGCTGCCGGGCCCGTCAGGTGCCTATGCGCGCTGCGGGGCGAACGTGACCGGCAGTGTCGCCATCCCGCGCAGGATGCCCTCGCGGCGCGACAGCGTCTCGTCCGGCGTGGCCAGCGTCAGGTCCGGGAAGCGGCGCAGCAGGGTGCCGATGGCGATCCTGGCCTCCATGCGGGCGAGCGGCGCCCCGAGGCAGAAGTGCGCGCCGTGCCCGAAGGCGAGCTGCTGCGGCACCTCGCGGCGGGCGACGTCGAGGATGTCCGGCCGGTCGAAGCGGGCCGGGTCCCGGTTGGCGGCGGCCAGCCCGACGATGATCATCTCGCCGGCCGGGATGGTCACCCCGGCGATCTCGAAGTCCTCGACGGTGAAGCGCGCGACACCACGGCTGACCGGGCCCTCGTACCGCAGGAGTTCCTCGATCGCGCCGGGGAGCAGCTCCGGGTCCGCGCGCAGGGCGGCGAGCTGCTCGGGGTGACGCAGCAGCGCGTGCACGCCGTTGGCGATCAGGCTCGCGACGGTCTCGTGTCCGGCGAGCGTCAACAGGATGGTCATCGCGGTCAGTTCGCGGTCACTGATCCGTTCTTCGGCCTGCGCCGCGCACAGCGCGCTGAGCAGGTCGTCGCGCGGCTCGGCCTTGCGCCGCTCGATCAGCGGCTGGAAGAACTCCACGAGCGCGGCGCGGGCCCGGGCGCCCTTCGCGAGCCGCTCAGGAGTGTTGGGCGGCATGATGAGACCCACGGCCAGTTTGGCGAAATCCGGCTGTCCCTCGGCCGGGATGCCGATCAGGTCGCTGAGCACGGCCATGGGCAGCGGCAGCGCGAACTCCTCGACCAGGTCCGCCGATCCACGCCCCGCGAACACGTCCAGGAAGGCGTCGGTGTGCTCCTGCACCCGTGGCGCGAGCGCCTCCACCCGGCGTGCGGTGAAGGCCCTGGAGACGAGGTTGCGCAGCCGCACATGCGTGTCACCGTCGGCGATCACCATGCTCGACATCAGGATGTTGGTGCGCTCCTGTTCGGCCATCTCGTCCTCGAGACCCCGCACGGCCACCGGGCTGCTGCTCAGCCGAGGGTCGGTGAGGGCGGAAACGGCCTCGTCGTACCCCGTGACCATCCAGACCTCAAGGGTCGGATTCAGCCGTACCCGCTGTACCGCCCCGTGCTCGCGGATCCGCTCGAACAGCGGGTAGGGATCGGGCTGTTGAGCGACGTTGACCGGCACGTCGTGGACGATCGTCGGGCTCTGCTCGGGCATCCGCTGCTCCCCGTGATGTTTGTGGAAGATCCGAGGCAGGTAGTCATACCAGCCGACCGGGTCGCGTGGTAGCGTCACCGGCGTTCGGATCGAAAGAAGTAGCCGTCAATCCCCGTCGCCCACCGGCGATTTGGGTGACGGAAGCGGTTTCGCCAGAAGCATTTGCGGCCCCACCAGGGCCTGTGTGCGGGGGGAGACGTTCGTGGAACAGGGCGCCGTACAGGCGATCGCCGGGGATCCGCTGCTGGATCTGGCCCGGCCCGAGGTGCTCCGCGATCCGTACCCCGCCTACGCCCGGCTGCGGGAGAGCGCGCCCGTCTTCTGGCACGAACTGCTCGGTTCCTGGGTGCTGACCCGGCACGCCGACTGCCTCGCCGTCCTCACCGACAGCGGCCGCTTCGCCTCCGACTGGCGCCGGGCCGGCGAGGAGATCCCCGCGCCGCTGCTCAGCGTGCAGACGCTCGACCCGCCGGAGCACACCGCCATCCGGCACCTGCTGCTCGACGGCTTCCGGGCCCAGGACCGCCAGGCTCTGCACGAGCGGCTGGACGCCGAGGTGCGCACACTGTTCGACGACCTCGCCACCCGGCCGTCCTTCGACTTCGTCGGGGACCTCGCCGAGCCGCTGGCGCTGCGCTTCATCACCGCCTTCCTCGGCGTCCCGGCCCCCGATCTCGACTGGTTCGTGCCGATGTCGCGCACCGTCGTCGACGGCATGGACGCCGGTCTGTGGCCCGAGAAGAACGAGCCGGCCGTGGCGGCCCGCGCCGAACTCGCCGCCTACGCCGGTGGCTGGCTCACCGATCCGCCCAAGGAGGGGCTGATCGCGTACGTCGCCGAGCACGCCGAGTCGTCCGGTGTCGAGGAAACGATCCTGCGCAACAGTCTGCGCGCCGTGCTGCACGCCGGTTACGAGTCCGCCTCGCGGCTCCTCGGCAACGCCGCCGCCGCGCTGCTCACCACGCCCGGCGCCCTGGACGCCTTCCGTGCGGCGCCGCTCGCCGCAGCGGTCGACGAACTCATCCGCTACGACGCGCCGGTCCAGGCGGACGCCCGCGTCTGTGTCGCGGACACCGACCTCGGCGGCGTCACCCTCCGGGCGGGCGACCCGGTCACGCTGCTGCTGGGAGCGGCCAACCACGATCCGCTCCGCTTCGCCCACCCCACAGAGCTGCGACTCGACCGCACCCCGAACCCGCACCTCGGGTTCGGGCGCGGGGCCCACGCCTGCCTGGGCGCGTCGATGGCCATCCGGCTCGCCGGGTCGGTCCTCGCCACCCTGGCCGGGCGGTACCCCGAGGCGCGGGCGGTCGCGGAACCGAGCCACCGGCGCAACCTGACCCTGCGCGGTCTCGACCGCTTCGAGGTCACGCTGCGCCCACGAGGAGCGGGGGAGGAGGTACGGACATGAAGTACTGGCACTGAAAGTGAAGCGGAGCGGTGCCCGTCGGCGTCACGGCGGGCACCCGGCTCCCGGCCGCCCGCCGCGCACACCCAGCGGCGGGCGGCCCCCTTTTCCGAGCCGGGTGCGCCGGACCCGCGCGGTGTCCGCTCCAGGAGGCCTCGCCTGCCGGACAGCGCCCCTTTCCGTCGCCCGCACATACCCCCTGCCGGTATCAGCCCATACTCGCCCCGATCGTTCCCGCCGGTGCGGCGCGCCGCGGCATGGGCGGGTCGGTCGCCACCTTTCACTCGTACGGGGACCAACCCTGGCGAAACGCGATCAAGCTCCTACGATCGGTCGCATGCCGCAGGAAAACGCCGGCCGCACGCCCGTGCGCGCGCCGGCGCTCGCCCTCCTCGTGGGTCTGGTGCTGACGCTCCTGACCCATGTGGTGCTGTGCGCCCTGCACTCCCACGGGGACGAGGAACACACGCGGGCCGCGGTGCCCATCGCGGCGACCGCCCCCGTGCAGGCGGCCGGAGCGTGGGTCCGGGAGGCCGTCGACTGCGGCGGCGGCCATGACGCGGGCGCTCCCGGGCATCCCGGGCACGGTGTGCTGTGCTGCGACCCGGCCGACCGGGCCGGCGACGTCCGCGTACCCGGCGCGGCCTCGCTGCTGATCCTGATGTTCACCGCGTTGACGGTCCGGGGCCCGAGCGCACCGCCGGCCCCTCCGTCACGCGCGAGGGCGACCGGCGTACCGGCCCGGCGCGGGCCCGACGTCCTGCGCCTGGTCTGCGTGAGCCGTACCTGACCGCGCCCGCCCGCCCGGCCCCGGAACCCGGAGGCCCGAGCGGGCCGGCGGCTCCTCCCTGTGTACGGCACATAACGCGCGGCCCGCTGCGAGCGAGGTCGCGGAAGGACCCCTTCATGAGCACTGCCCTGAGTGGTACCACTCCGCCCGCCACGGACCCTGCCGGCGAACGACTCGGTCACGTCCCGTCCGGTTTCGCCGGAGCGGCGCGCCGGACACCGGCCGGGCTGGTCGGCCACACTCCCGTGCTGTGGATCGGCGAGCCCTTCAACCCGCCGGGGCGCGGCTTCTGGGCGAAACTGGAGGGCGCCAACCCCGGCGGGATCAAGGACCGGGCGGCGCTGCACCTGGTTGCCGCGGCCCGCCGCCGCGGAGACCTCACCCCCGGCGCCCCGGTCGTCGAGTCGACCAGCGGCACTCTCGGCCTCGGCCTGGCACTCGCCGGGATCACCTACGGCCACCCGGTCACCCTGGTCACCGACCCCGGTCTGGAACCGCTGATGACGCATCAGTTGCGGGCACTCGGAGCCGAGGTGGACGTCGTCCGCGAGCCGCACCCGGTGGGCGGCTGGCAGGAGGCGCGCCGGCGACGGGTGCGCGCACTGCTCGACCGCACCCCCGGAGCCTGGTGCCCCGACCAGTACCACAACCCCGACACCGTCGCCGCCTACGCCCCGCTGGGCCTGGAACTCCTGGTCCAGCTGGGCCACATCGACACCCTGGTCGCCGCCGTCGGCACCGGCGGCCACTCGGCGGGTGTCGCCCGCGCCCTGCGCGCCTTCCTGCCGGGGCTGAGACTCGTGGGCGTCGACTCGGTGCGCTCGACGGTCTTCGGCCAGCCCGCCGGCCCCCGCCTCATGCGCGGCCTCGGCAGCAGCATCCACCCGGCCAACGTCGACCACGCCGCCTTCGACGAGGTGCACTGGGTGGCCCCGGGTGAGGCCGTGTGGGCGTGCCGCGCGCTCGCCCGCGGCCATTACGCCAGCGGCGGCTGGAGCGTGGGCGCGGTTGCCCTGGTGGCGAACTGGTTCGCCCGCACGGCATCCCCGGACACCCGCATCGCGGCGGTCTTCCCCGATGGTGTCCACCGGTACTGGAACACCGTCTACAGCGACGACTACTGCCGAGGGCAGGGCCTCCTCGACCGTCCCCCGGCACCGGATCCGGACGAGATCACCCACCCCGGTGAGCGCGTGGTCGACCGCTGGACACGCTGTACCCGCGTCGCCGCACCGGGAGGGGTCACCCGATGAGGACGCTGGTCGCGCAGCTGCGGTCGTTCACCCCCTGTGTACGACTGCTGATGGTGCAGCAGTTCACCATCAACACCGCCTTCTACATGCTGATGCCGTATCTCGCCGTCCATCTGGCGCGGGACCTGGGCCTGGCCGCCTGGGCGGTGGGCCTGGTGCTCGGCGTGCGCAACTTCGCCCAGCAGGGCATGTTCCTGCTCGGCGGCACCCTCGCCGACCGGCTCGGCCACAAGCCGGTGATCATGGCCGGGTGCGTGCTGCGCACCCTCGGTTTCGGCCTGCTCGGACTGGTCGGCTCCGTGCCGGCGCTCGTCGTGGCCTCGGCGGCGACCGGCTTCGCGGGTGCCCTGTTCAATCCGGCGGTACGCGCGTATCTCGCCCAGGAGGCCGGCGAGCGACGGGTGGAGGCCTTCGCGGCGTTCAACGTCTTCTACCAGGCCGGGATGTTCACCGGTCCGCTCGTCGGACTGGCCCTGCTCACCGCCGACTTCCGGCTGGTGTGCGCGGTCGCGGCCGTACTGTTCGCCGCTTTGACGGTCGTCCAGGCACGGATGCTGCCCGGCCGCCGGGGCGCGGCACCGGCCGTGTCCGCCGGGGTGCTCGCCGACTGGCGCACGGTGCTCGCCAACCGTGCCTTCCTGCTCTTCTCCGCGGCCATGATCGGCTCGTACGTCCTGACCTTCCAGGTGTATCTCGCCCTGCCGCTCGAGGCGCGCCGGGTCGCCGGGGACCGGGGCGACGCCGTGACGACCGCCCTGTTCGCGGTGTCGGCCGCGGTGGCGGTGGCCGGCCAGCTCAAGGTCACGGCGTGGGCCCGCGCGCGGTGGACGGCGCCGCGCGCCCTCGTGGCGGGGATCGCGCTGACGGGCGTGGCCTTCCTGCCGCTGCTGGCCCGGACGGACACGGTGACCGGGCAGGGCGATCCGTTCCGGTGGGCCGGTGCGTTGCTGCCGCTGGTCGTCTCGGTCGCGCTGCTCGGGCTGGGCACCGCCGTGGCGTACCCCTTCGAGATGGACACCGTCGTCTCCCTGGCCGGGGGCCGCCTGGTCGCCACCCACTACGGGCTCTACAACACGGTGTCGGGACTCGGCATCACGCTCGGCAACCTGGCCACGGGCGCCGTCTGGGACGCCGCCGCCCGCACCGGTCACCCGGAGCTGACCTGGTGGGCGCTCACGGCGACGGGCGCGCTGTGCGCCGGATGCGTCGCCCTGCTCGCCCGCTCGGGCCGGCTGACCTCCCCCGCGCCCGCACCGCAGCCGGCGACCGCCCCCTCCTGACCGCCGCTCCGACGGCATGCCCCGGGCCCGGACGGCACTGCTGTCCGGGCTCCTGGACGGGCAGGGTGACGCCGTCTCCTCAGCGGTCGGCGGGCCGGAAACCGCGCAGCCGCAGGCTGTTGCCGACCACGAAGACCGACGAGAAGGCCATGGCCGCACCCGCGATCATCGGGTTGAGCAGGCCCGCGGCGGCCAGCGGCAGCGCGGCCACGTTGTAGGCGAAGGCCCAGAACAGGTTGGAGCGGATGGTGCCGAGGGTCCGGCGGGACAGCCGGATGGCGTCCGCCGCCACCCTGAGGTCGCCGCGCACCAGCGTGAGGTCGCCCGCCTCGATCGCCGCGTCGGTACCGGTGCCCATGGCGAGCCCCAGGTCGGCTTGGGCGAGCGCCGCGGCGTCGTTGACCCCGTCGCCGACCATGGCCACCGAACGCCCCTCGCCCTGGAGCCGCTTGACGACGTCGACCTTGTCCTGCGGCAGGACCTCGGCGATCACGTGCCCGGGCGCGATGCCCACCTCGGCGGCGACGGCCTTCGCGACCGCCGCGTTGTCGCCGGTGAGCAGCATCGGGGTCAGTCCGAGGGAACGCAGCCGCCGGATCGCCTCCGGGCTGCTGTCCTTGACGGCGTCGGCGACCTCCAGGACCGCGCGGGCCTCGCCGTCCCAGGCCACCGCGACGACCGTGCGTCCCGCCGCCTCCGCCTCGGCCTTGGCGCGCCGCAGACCGTCCGGCAGGGAGATCTCCCACTCGGCGAGGAGCTGCTCGCGGCCGACGAGGACGGCGTGCCCGTCGACCACACCCTGCACGCCGAGTCCAGGGACATTGGCGAAGTCCTCCGGCGCGGGCAGGGTGCCGACGCGGGCGGCGGCACCGGCCGCCACGGCCTGGGCGACGGGGTGTTCGGAGGAGTGCTCGAGGGCGCCGGCCAGGCGCAGGACGTCCGGCTCGTCGGTGCCCTCGGCGGTGTGCACGGCGAGCAGGGTCATGCGCCCGGTCGTGACGGTGCCGGTCTTGTCCAGCACGACGGTGTCGACCTTGCGGGTGCTCTCCAGCACTTCGGGGCCCTTGATGAGGATGCCCAGCTGGGCGCCGCGCCCGGTGCCGACCATCAGCGCGGTCGGCGTGGCCAGGCCCAGGGCGCAGGGGCAGGCGATGATGAGGACGGCCACGGCGGCGGTGAAGGCGGCGCTCAGGTCCGCGCCGTTGCCGAGCCAGAAGCCGAGCGTGGCGAGCGCCAGGGCGATCACGACGGGCACGAAGACGGCGGAGATCCGGTCGGCGAGCCGCTGCGCGGCGGCCTTGCCGTTCTGCGCGTCCTCCACCAGCCTGGCCATACGGGCGAGTTGCGTGTCCGCGCCGACCCGGGTGGCCTCGACGACGAGCCGTCCGCCCGCGTTCAGCGTGCCCCCGGTGACCGCGTCCCCGGCGCCGACCTCCACGGGCACGGACTCGCCGGTGAGCAGGGAGGCGTCCACCGCCGACGACCCCTCGACGACGACTCCGTCGGTGGCGATCTTCTCGCCGGGCCGCACGAGGAAGCGGTCGCCGGACTGCAACTCGGTGACGGCGACACGCTCTTCGCGGCCCCCGCGCACCACGGTGACCTCCTTGGCGCCCAGCTCCAGCAGCGCCTTGAGCGCCGCGCCCGCCTTCCGCTTGGACCGGGCCTCGAAGTAGCGGCCCGCCAGGATGAAGGCGGTGACACCGGCCGCCGCCTCCAGATAGATGTTCCCGGTGCCGTCGCTGCGGGCGATGGTGAAGGCGAAGGGGTGCGTCATGCCGGGGGTGCCGGCGGTGCCGAGGAACAGCGCCCACAGCGACCAGAGGAACGCGGCCGCCGTACCGACCGAGATCAGCGTGTCCATGGTGGCCGCCCCGTGCCGGGCGTTGGTCCAGGCCGCCTTGTGGAAGGGCCAGGCGGCGTACGTCACCACGGGTACCGCCAGGGTCAGCGACAGCCACTGCCAATACGTGAACTGCAGGGCCGGCACCATGGCCATGGCGATCACGGGCCCGGCGAGGAGTACGGCGGTGACCAACCGCTGCCGCAGCGGCCGCAGTTCGTCGGGCGCGTCCCGGGCCGCGCCGCCCTCCGGCTCGGGACGCGCCGGCGCGGGCTCCCGGGCGGTGTAGCCGATGGCCTCCACCGTGGCGATCAGATCGGCGACGTCGATGTCCTCCCGGAAGGTGACCTTGGCCTTCTCGGTGGCGTAGTTGACGCCGGCCTGGACCCCGTCCATGCGGTTGAGCTTCTTCTCGATGCGAGCGGCACAGGAGGCGCAGGTCATCCCGCCGATGGCGAGCTCGACCTCGGCCGTGCCGGGCGCGGTGGTGGTCATGTCTGCTCCTCGCGGCCCGTGCGGCGGGCCCTGTTGCACGAAGATACCCCTGGGGGGTATCACGGACGTCTCAGGTATACCCCCCGCCAGTACCCCGTGGCAACCTTTCACTCGGCTTGACTGCATACCCCCCTGGGGTATCTTGAGAGGTGTCGGCAGCCGACCCGCGGCGGCCGGGGACAGGAGCTGGTCATGAACACCGGTGTGCGGATCACCGTCTTCGCCGCGGCGCTCGCCGCGACCTTCGGCACCGCCTACGGCGTGGGCACCGCCATCGATCCGGTGTCCCCGGCGGCGAAGACCGGCGCTCACGGCGAGGGTCACGGCGCCGGAGCGAAGAACACCGGCAGCGGGCAGGGGGCGATGGAGGCCGGGCACGGAGCGATGGAGGCCGGGCACGGGGACCCGCGGGCCGGGCACGGCGGCGGCCGCGCGGAGACACCGCCCGGCGGCCTGGAGATCTCCCGCGACGGCTACACCCTCGACCTGAAGACCCCGAGGGTGGCGGCCGGCCGCACCACAGACCTGCGGTTCGCCGTCGTCCAGGACGGCACCGGCCGCAAGGTCACCGCCTACCGGACACAGCACGACAAGGAGCTCCACCTGATCGTCGCCTCACGCGACCTC
Source organism: Streptomyces sp. NPDC028635 (assembly GCF_040637635.1). Classification (NCBI taxonomy): domain Bacteria; kingdom Bacillati; phylum Actinomycetota; class Actinomycetes; order Kitasatosporales; family Streptomycetaceae; genus Streptomyces; species Streptomyces sp. NPDC028635. Next base: position 27,298 of record NZ_JBEZWX010000059.1, read on the forward strand.
ACGGTCTTCCGCCATCTGCACCCCGTGCGCGCCGCCGACGGCACCTGGTCCACGCCGGTCGACCTGCCACGGGCCGGCGGCTACCGGGTCTTCGCCGACTTCAGGCCGGCGGGCGGCGACGCCCTCACCCTCGGCGCCGACCTCGCCGTCTCCGGTCCCTACCGGCCGGCCGCACTGCCCGAGACCGGTACCACCGCCCGGGTCGACGGCTACGAGGTGCGCCTCGCCGGCACGCTCACCCCCGGCCGGGACAGCGACCTCACGCTCACGGTCACCCGCGGCGGCAAACCGGTGCGCGACCTCCAGCCCTATCTCGGCGCCTACGGCCACCTGGTCGCCCTGCGCTCCGGGGACCTCGCCTACCTCCACGTCCACCCCGACGGCGAGCCCGGCGACGGCACGACACGGCCCGGCCCCCGGATCTCCTTCACGGCCATGGCGCCGAGCGCCGGCGCCTACCGCCTCTTCCTCGACTTCCGGCACGAGGGCAAGGTCCGCACGGCGGCCTTCACGGTCCACGCGGGCGGCCCCGCTCCCTCCGCTGCCGCGCCCGTGGCGCCCGGGGAAGCGCCCGGCCACGCCCACTGAGCCGCCGGACCGGCGGCCGGCCGCGACGCCGTTGTCAGTGGGGTGCTGCATGATGCGGCATAACTGATCAACGACGTGGAAAGGGCAGGGGATGATCCTGTCGCACCGCAGCCGGTTCCTCGCCCCCGTCGGCCCCGCCGTCGCCGACCTCCTGCGCATCATCTCCGACCCGGCGACGGCCGTCTTTCTCACCGTGCACACGGGCGGCCGCCGCCGGTACGGCTACTGGCGCCCGCTGAACGGGCGCGGCGGCACCGGCGGCGGATACGTGGCCCTGCCCACCGACGCCTGCGACACCCTGCACCGCGCCGGGCGGATCACCCTCGGCGAACCCCTCGTCGACCCGGCCAAGACGACGTACCGCGTCCGCCCGGCAGCCGCGCGAGCACGAGCGCGCGCGGCCTGACACCCGGCACGAGCCCTCCGGCGGCGCGCCCCCTCCGCGGCGCACCCCGTTCGAGCGCACCCCGTTCGAGCGCACGCCGTCCGGCCCGGGACTGGACCCGCCCGCGGGGCATGCCGGAGACTGAACGCACCGCGGGAGGTGACCGTGCTGACGCAGATGCGTACTCAGCTGGGGCAGGCCCTGTTCCGCAGGGTGGCAGGGCCGGACGGGCCGAGCAACCGCGCCCGCATCCACCACACCCCCGGCCCGCGCTGGTTCGCCCCCGACCGGCCCATCCGCACCGTGCACGGCGACGCGTCCATGTTCATCGGCGGGCTCGGCGCCCTGCTGCTGCAGTCCCTGCACCCGCTCGCCATGGCCGCCGTGGCCGCGCACTCCGGCTTCCGCGGCGACCCCTGGGGCCGCCTCCAGCGCACCAGCACCTTCCTGGCCGTCACCACCTACGGCACCGCCGCCGACGCCCAGCAGGCCGTCGACCAGGTCCGCGCCATCCACGACAGGATCCGCGGCACCACACCCGACGGGACGCCGTACCACGCCGCCGATCCGCACCTGCTCGGCTGGGTGCACGCCGCCGAGACCGACAGCTTCCTCCGCGCCCACCAGCGCTTCGGCGCGAACCCGCTGGACGCCGCCGGGTACGACGCGTACGTGGCCGACACCGCACGCGTCGCCGAGGCGCTCGGCGTGCCCCGCCCGCCCCGCGACCGGGCCGAGCTGACCGCCGTACTCGAGGCCTACCGGCCGGAACTGCGGGCCACCGCCGAAGCGCGGGCCGCGGCACGCTTCCTGCTCCTGCAACCGCCCCTGCCGCTCGCCGTCCGGCCGCTGTACGCCCCGCTCGCCGCCAACGCCGTGGCCCTGCTGCCGCCTTGGGCGCGCGGCCTGCTGTGGCTGCCCCGGCTGCCCCTCGTCGAGGAGATCACGGTACGCCCGGCCGGCGAGGCCGTGACCCGCACCATCCGCTGGGCCATGCACCCCGTCCGCTCGCAGGGCTGACCGGCGCAGCCGTCCCCTGTACCCGGCATGGGCGATTCGCCCGCGGCTCCCGCACCGCGGGCCGGGTGAGGGTGGCGGGGAGGCGTCCACCTGCTGCGGTCCCTCGACGGCAGCCGGCCGCGCGAACCGGCCTCCGAGGGACGGGCAGCAGCGGCCGGCGACGGCCGTGAGCGGGAGCCGGGGTGAGGGCGGACCGCCCGGCGGGTCGACGGCACCGTGGTGGCGCGCGACGCTCACGCCGCGGGCACCGGGCCGCCGTCGACGGCCGGGGCGCGTGCCCGTCAGGGCCCGGCCGCGTCGAGTACGGCGGCGTGGACGGCGCGGGCCAGGCGGGCGCCCCAGAGGGAGCGCGGGCCGGCGAAGGGGTGGGCCTCCTCACCGGCCCGTGGTGTCCGCGCGGCGACACACACCGCGTCGGTGGGCGTGCCCGAGCAGTCGTACCCGGCGTCCAGCAGTGCCTGCACCTTCGCCTCGGTCGCCGTGGCCACCGCGTTGACCAGCGCGGCGTCGGTCAGCGCGACGGGCAGCGCGACGACGATGTTGACCGTGCCCGCGGGCTGCGGCCCGGTCGCGCCCTCGGCGGGCGAGGCCGCCCAGCCCCGCACCCCGAGCCCGGCGGTGACCACCGCCTCCACACCGCCGTCGCACGCCTGCCCGGGACGCGAGACGTCGGCGGCCGTCAGCAGTCCCACACCCGGCCCCCGCACCCCGGCGTCCGCGGCCAGTTCGGCGAGGTGGCGGTCCGGATCCGTGCGGCGGTAACCGTGCGACACCTGCGCGTTGAGCACCCAGCGCCGCTCTCCGAGACCACCACCGAGGACGGCGCTGCTCACCATCCGCCAGCCCGGCCCGGCTCGCCACACCAGCGCGTGCAGCCGCTCGCCGTCCTCCCGGCGGGCCCACGGCCGCACGGGCAGCAGTGCGGAAGCGGAGCGGGATGGGGGGACGACGACACTCACCGGACGGGACTCCTCGCGGGACGGGGGACCAGGTGATCGTACGGGGGAGCGCGAGCCGGGTCCCGATCGGCATCGACGCCGGCATCCGTGCCCTGCTCGCGCACGGCGAGCGGAGGCCGGATGAGGAGAACCATGCGGGGCCGGACGAGGCAAGACCGTGCGGGGCCGGACGAGGCAAGACCGTGCGGGGCCGGATGAGGCAAGACCGTGCGGGGCCGGATGAGGGAAAACCGTGTGCGTGCGGTCGACCGGCCGTGGCACGCTCCGTCGGTGAATCGCGAACTGATCTCCCGACTCGCCCACGCGGACCACCCCATCGCGGCCCCGCTCGACGACGAAGCGGTACGGCGGCTGCTGGACCGTGCCGTCCCGCGCGCCGACGCCCGCGTCCTCGACCTCGGCTGCGGCGGCGCGGAGTGGCTGCTGCGCGCCCTCACCGCGCATCCCCGGCTGCGCGCCGAGGGCGTCGACATATCCGAACGCGGGCTGGCACACGCCCGTGAACGAGCGAGCGACCTCGGCGTGGACGACCGTCTCGTGCTCCACCGCCAGGACGCCGCGGACTTCACCGCGTCCGACCCTTTCGACCTGGTGATCAGCGTCGGAGCGACCCATGCCTTCGGCGGCCTGCGCGCCACCCTGGACGCCGCCCGCAAGCACCTGGCCCCCGGCGGACGCGTCCTGGTCGGCGACGGCTATTGGGAGCGTGAGCCCGGCCCCGACGCGGTCGAGATGCTCGGCGACATGGACGACCTGCCGACCACCGTCGACCGGATCGTCGCCGACGGATGGACCCCGGTCCACGCCCACATCAGCACGCGGCACGAACTCGACGCCTACGAATGGTCCTGGACCGGCTCACTGGCCGCGTGGGCCCTGGACCACGCCGGCGATCCGGGCAGCGCCCAGGCCCTGGAGGCGGCCACCACCCACCGGAGCGAGTGGCTGCACGGCTACCGCGACGCGTTCGGCTTCGTCACGCTGGTCCTGCGGCCGACACCCGAGTCGCTGACACCGAGTCGCTGACATCGACTCGCTGACGCCGGGTCCCTGACGCCGGGTCCCAGACACCGCGTCCCTGACAGGGGGCGGGCCCTGAGCTGACGAGTCATCAGGCGGCGTTCACGGTGCGGAGGGCCCGCGCCGTCCGATCCGCAGCCCCGGCCGTCGCTGATGCACCGTCAGATAGTGCAGCCCGCTGCCGCCCGCCGCCAGGCTGCGGCTGCTGCCCCGCGGCAGCCACACCAGGGCCCCCTCCCCGACCCGCTCGTCCGTACCGCCGCCGCTGACGGTGCCCTCGCCCGCGACCACCAGGAGCAGCACGTCGAGGTCGGGTTCGACATGGGTGTCCACGCTCCGGCCCGGCGGCAGATGGACCACGTTGGCGTCCAGCTGCCGCCCGGCCTCCGCGAGTTTCCACGACACGCCGCGCGCGGCGCCGGGCACGGCGAGAGCCCGTACGTCGCACAGCGTGCGCGGCACGGGCGGCTCACCTCGCCGCTCCGCGGCCCCCTCCGTCTCACCCATCGCGGTGCTCCTTCCCCGGACTCCCCGGACTCCCCGGACTCCCCGGCCTTGATCCTCGGCCTGTCACACAGGTGCTGTCCGCCCCATCTTCCGCCACGCCACCCTGCTGCACGTGCCGGGGGCGGGCGCCCGGCTTCGCGCCGCTCGATCATGAGAGTGTGAGAACCGATCACGTCCGAGGTTCGAACGGGGGAATGCCACGTGCCGGCGGGGGAGCGACACGCCACGGGTGAGCGCCATGAGTCTGTGGCGAGCAGCGGGACATCAGGGCCCCCCGGCGGGCCGCCGCGGGTGGTGCTCACCCGGATGCACCGGATTCTGATCGGTGTGGTCGTGTCCGGCGCCCTGATCATCGCGGGGATCGGCTTCGCCGGTTCCTACGCCGCCGTGCGGGAACT
>NZ_JBEZWX010000060.1:0-31829 GCF_040637635.1 Streptomyces sp. NPDC028635
CTATCCGTTACCTGTTGAGTGGTTTTCCGCCGGGTCCTCTTCCTATCTCCCGCGGCCCACCCCCGGGCGGGGGTCGGCGGCCGCGGCCGAGTCACGCCCGGTGGAACCGGACGTGCACCGCCGCGGCCGGGTCGCCCCCGGTGGAACCGGACGTGCACCACCCGTACCTCCCGCGTCAACTCCGGCACCGGCCCGCGACCATGGCGCCGGGGCGCTCTGCGGCAACGGCGGCATCCGCACCGGCGGCAAGATGTCGCGTGTCCGTCGGCTCGCCCCACCGAGCGCGCGCTCTGTTCACCGCGCCGTCATGCCATGTACCTTTCAACTGTCTCCACGCGTGTAGAACACTCCCGGTCGGCTCTTCTCTACGCGCGGAGATCGGCGCCCCCACCGCCTTTACTCCCCCTCACCCGGAGGTTCGCCGGATGTCCGGATCGACCAGACCCCGCCGTACGGTCACCACCGTCCTCGCCGCCCTCGGCCTGTGCCTCACCGGAGCAGCGCTGCAGACCGGTACCACGGCCACCCCGGCCCACGCGGCCACCCCCCACCGCGTCCTGTTCGACAACGCCCACGCCGAGACGGCCGGAAACGCCGACTGGATCATCTCCACCAGCCAGCCCGACCCGCTGGGCCAGGACGCCACCCCGTCCGCCGAGACGGACTGGACGGGCGCCCTGTCCTCCTGGGGTGTGGCGCTGCAGAAGACGGGCGACTACAGCCTGAAGACGCTGCCGTCCGGCTCGAGCCTGAGCTACGGAGGCACCTCGGCGACGGACCTGTCCCAGTTCGACACCCTGGTCCTGCCCGAGCCCAACACGCTGTTCACCAGCGCCGAGAAGACGGCGATCATGAACTTCGTGAAGAACGGCGGCGGGCTGTTCATGATCTCGGACCACACCGGGGCCGACCGCAACAACGACGGCCAGGACGCGGTCGAGATCCTCAACGACCTGATGACGAACAACAGCGTCGACTCCACCGACCCGTTCGGCTTCTCCATCGACGCGCTGAGCATCGGCTCCGACCACCCGGCCGCGATCAGCGACGCCGGCGACCCCGTGCTGCACGGTTCCTTCGGCACGGTCACCAAGAGCCTCATCGCCAGCGGCACCACCGCCACGCTGAAGCCCGCCGACAACCCGAACGTCAAGGGCCTGCTCTACCGCACCGGTTACTCCGGCAACACCGGGGCGTTCTTCGCCACCAGCACCTTCGGCAGCGGCCGCGTCGCCTTCTGGGGCGACAGCTCGCCCATCGACGACGGCACCGGCCAGTCCGGCAACACGCTCTACGACGGCTGGAACGACACCAGCGCGACCGACGCCCCGCTCGCCCTGAACGCCACCGCCTGGCTCGCCGGGGCGGGTACCACGGGCGGGGGCGGCGGTGGCGGGACCGGCACGTGCACGGCCGCCCAGCTGCTCGCCAACCCCGGCTTCGAGTCCGGCGCCACCGCCTGGACCGCCTCCAGCGGGGTCATCACCAACGACACCGGCGAGGCCGCCCGCACGGGCTCCTACAAGGCCTGGCTGAACGGTTACGGCGCCGCCCACACCGACACCCTCGCGCAGTCCGTGACCATCCCCGCCGGGTGCGCGAACGCCACCCTGAGTTTCTTCCTCCACGTCGACACCGCCGAGACGACCACGACGACGGCCTACGACACGCTCAAGGCGCAGGTCGTCAGCAGCAGCGGCACCGTGCTGTCGACCCTCGCGACCTACTCGAACCTGAACGCGGCGAGCGGCTACACCCAGCGCAGCTTCAGCCTCTCGGGCTATGCCGGGCAGACCGTCACGATCAAGTTCACCGGCACCGAGGGCTCCACCCTCCAGACCTCGTTCGTCCTCGACGACACCGCGCTCAACGTGAGCTGACGCCAAAAAGGGCGGTCCCGCCGGCCGGCGGCGTCGGCCGGCGGGGCGGTGGCATCTGCGTGAAGGGCCGGTCCGCGTCGTGCGGACCGGCCCTTGTCTCCTTCACCTTCTTCTTCCGCGGTTTCTTCTTCCGCGGTGCCTCGCCTGATGGTCCGGTCGCCGCCGCCCGGGCGTCACGGCCGGGGCGCGCTCCTCGCCGCCGTCCCGGCGCACAGCATGCCGAGCACCAGTGCCAGCGCGCCGATGACGATGTTGTTCACCACCACGCCCGTGTCCGGGCTGCTGCCGACGACCCACGGGGCGATGATCATCCAGATGCCCAGTGCGCACATGGCCCAGCTCAGGCCGTACATGCGCTCGGGGGCGCGGGTGAAGCCGAGGGCCAGGAGGCCGATCGCGACACCGATGATGAGGTTGTGCGTCACCAGTGGGGGCTGGCTGGCCGTGTAGTGGACGATCCACGGGGACACGGCGCAGTAGAGCCCGAGCAGGAACACCGGTCCGTCCACGAGCGCCACATCACGACCGCCGAGCATGCGGGCGTAACGTGCCTGCATCTCGGAGACGTCCGGGTGGGTGGTGATGTCACCCCTGCCGTGCGAGAGGTTGGCCATGACTCGTCTCCTTTGACTGGCCGGCCGACCGCGTCCGGGGTGGAGGGCGGTCGGCACCGCTGCGTCCATTTTGCTCTTATTTCACCTTTATGTGTAGAGGTCGCAGGGGGTGGCGACCCACTCGGTCCGCGATGCGAGAACGACCGGGATTTCCTTGACGGTTCTCGTCCGCTGCTGCCACGATCCATGGCATGACCATGCGACTGGACCTCACGCGGCGACGCCACGTCGACCTCGCGCGCGTCTCCAGCGCCTCTTGTCGCCTCGCGGCCTGACGCTCCGCCGCGCCTTTCTTTCCCGCCGGCAGCTGAGCCCGGCTTCCCGCCGCCTGCCCTGATCCCGGCCTGCCCGCGTTTCCCCTTCCCCGCCCCCTCGCGCACCCGCCCGAGCCCCGTCGCGTACTCGGCGACCCGGCCGCGCCACAGGCGTGCACGCCCGCCGCCGCGCGCACCCGTGCAGCTCCGCCAGCGGAGCCCCTGCAAGAAAGAGGACCCATGGCCACCGTCCTGTCCGTCTCCGGCAGCCCCTCCGCCTCCTCCCGCACCGCCCGTCTGCTGCGCCACCTCGACCAGCGGCTGGCCGCGCAGGGCCACGACGTCATCCCGCTCGACGTGCGTACCGTCCCCGCCGAGGCGCTCCTCGGCGCCGACTTCCGGCACCCGGCGATCGTCGAGGCCACCGAACTGTTCGCCCGCGCCGACGGCGTCGTCGTCGGCACCCCCGTCTACAAGGCGGCGTACTCCGGCGTACTGAAGGCGCTGCTGGACCTGCTCCCGCAGTACGCGCTCACCGGCAAGACCGTCCTGCCGCTGGCCACCGGCGGCAGCACCGCCCACGTCCTGGCGCTCGACTACGCGCTGCGCCCGGTGCTCAACTCCATGGGCGCGGCGCACATCGTCCCGGGCTGGTTCACCCTCGACAAGGACATCACCGTCCGCGAGGACGGTTCGGTGACGGTCGCCCAGGCCACCGCTGAGGCCCTGGAACAGGTCGTCGACCAGTTCGGGGCGGCCCTGCACCGCGTCCCGGTCCTGGCCGCGGCGAGCTGACCCACCCCTCGCCGCCCCCACCGGCCCACCCCGGCTCACCCCCGCCGCGCCCGTCCGGCGCACGCGAACGGAGATACCCCGTGTCCCTCACCTTCCACTGGTTCCTGCCCACCAACGGCGACAGCCGCGATGTCGTCGGCGGCGGCCACGGCAGCCCGGCCACCGCCTCCGGCCGGGACCGGCCGCCCACGGTCGGCTACCTGAGCCAGATCGCCCGCGCCGCCGAGGATCTCGGCTTCGCCGGGGCGCTCACCCCGACCGGCGCCTGGTGCGAGGACGCGTGGCTGACCACCGCGATGGTCAGTCAGAACACCGAACGGCTGAAGTTCCTGGTGGCCTTCCGGCCCGGCTTCGTCTCCCCGACGCTCGCGGCGCAGATGGCGTCCACCTTCCAACGGCACACCGGGGGACGGCTGTTGCTCAACGTCGTCACCGGCGGCGAGAGCCAGGAGCAGCGCGCCTACGGCGACTTCCTCGACAAGGACGCCCGCTACCGCCGTACCGGCGAGTTCCTGGAGATCGTGCGGGACCTGTGGGAGGGCAAGAGCGTCGATCTGCACGGCGAGCACCTGCGGGTGGAGGCCGCGTCGCTCGCCCGGCTGCCCGACCCCGTCCCGCAGGTCTACTTCGGCGGTTCCTCGCCGATCGCGGGAGAGATCGCCGCCCGGCACGTGGACGTCTACCTCACCTGGGGCGAACCGCCCGCGCAGGTCGCCGAGAAGATCGCCTGGATCAGGGGGCTCGCCGCGCGTCACGGGCGCACCCTGCGCTTCGGCATCCGGCTGCACGTCATCACCCGTGACACCGCCGCGCAGGCCTGGGCCGAGGCGGACCGGCTGCTGTCCGGCTTCGACCCCGAGACCGTGCGAGCGGTGCAGAGCGGGCTCGCCCGCAGCGAGTCGGAGGGCCAGCGGCGGATGCTCGCGCTGCACGGCGGCGGCCGCGACGGCCTGGAGATCCACCCCAACCTGTGGGCCGGCATCGGCCTGGTGCGCGGCGGCGCCGGGACCGCGCTGGTCGGCAGCCACGACGAGGTCGCCGAACGCGTCAAGGAGTACGCGGCCCTCGGCATCGAGGAGTTCGTGCTGTCCGGCTACCCGCACCTGGAGGAGGCGTACTGGTTCGGTGAGGGCGTCCTGCCGCGGCTGGCCGCACAGGGGCTGTGGCGCCACCCGTCCGCCCCGGCGACGCCTCCCGCCGCGCAGGTGCCGTTCACGAGCCAGGCGACGCGCGGCACCGAAACCGGCACCGGCTCCGAAACCGGCATCGGCTCCGGCAGCGAAACCGGCATCGGTATCGGCGCCGGCTCCCGCGGAAATTTCTGACGCTTTCTTCGGCCCGGGTGTCGATCCGGGCCGCGGCCGTTCGTGTAGGAGGTGAGACAACCCCACGAGGCCGAGGAGGCCGTCATGACGTACTACCTGCTCAGCGTGATGCAGCCGGCCGGCGAGCCGCCCGCGCCCGAGGTGCTCGCCGAGATCGGCACGAACCTCGAGGCCTTCCACCAGGAGCTGCGCCAGGCCGGCGCCTGGGTGTTCGCCGGGGGGCTGCACGGACCCGAGTCCTCCACCGTGCTGCGCCCGCAGGGCGGCGACGTGCTGATCACCGACGGGCCGTACGCCGAGGGCAAGGAGCACCTGGGCGGCATCTGCCTGATCAAGGCGCCCGACCTGGACGCGGCCCTGGACTGGGGCCGCAAGGCCGCCCTCGCGACCACCCTGCCGATCGAGGTCCGGCCCTTCATGGGCGAAGCGGACCGATGACCGCAGACGTCGAGTCCGTCTTCCGCGCGGAGTACGGCCGCGCGGTCGCCGTCCTCGTCCGCTTCCTCGGCGACATCGACCTCGCCGAGGAAGCGGTGCAGGACGCCTTCACGGTGGCCCTGCGGACCTGGCCGGACAGGGGCGTGCCGCCGAGTCCCGCCGGGTGGATCATCACCACCGCCCGCAACCGCGCCGTCGACCGGCTGCGGCGCGAGTCGACGCGGGACGCCCGGCACGCCGAGGCGGCCCGGCTCCACGCCGCCGACCCGCCCGCCGAGGAGGGCCCCGTGCGCGACGACCGGCTCCGCCTGATCTTCACCTGCTGCCACCCCGCGCTCGCCACGTCCGCCCAGGTCGCGCTCACCCTGCGGCTGCTCGGCGGTCTCCGCACCGAGCAGATCGCCCGCGCGTTCCTGGTGCCCGAGCCGACCATGGCCCAGCGCCTCGTGCGCGCCAAGGCGAAGATCCGCGACGCCCGCATCCCGTACCGCGTGCCCCGCGACGCCGACCTGCCCGACCGTCTGCGCGGGGTGCTCGCCGTGCTCTATCTGATCTACAACGAGGGCTACGCCGGCGATCCGGAACTGTGCGCCGAGGCGATCCGGCTGGCCCGGCTGCTGGCCGAGCTGATGCCGGACGAACCCGAGGCCACCGGCCTGCTCGCGCTGATGCTCCTCACCGAGTCGCGCCGTCCCGCGCGCACCGACGCCTCGGGCGCCCTGATCCCGCTGCCCGAGCAGGACCGTGAGCGCTGGGACCGCGCGCTGATCGCCGAGGGGCAGGACCTGGTCCGCCGCTGCCTGCGCCGCAACCGGCCGGGGCCCTACCAGCTCCAGGCCGCGATCAACGCCGTACACAGCGACGCACCGACCGCCGAGGCCACCGACTGGGCGCAGATCAGGCAGTTGTACGACCACCTCATGACCCTGCAGCCGGGCCCGGTCGTCGCCCTCAACCGCGCGGTGGCCGTCGCCGAGACCGAGGGCGCCGGACCCGCCCTGGACCTGGTCGACGCCCTGGAGCTGGACGGTTACCACGTCCTCCACGCGGTACGTGCCGACCTGCTGCGCCGGCTCGGGCGTACGGCGGACGCCGTGCGGGCGTACGACCGGGCCCTCGCGCTCGCCCCGGACCCCGCCGAGCGCCGCTACCTGGAGCGTCGCCGCCGGGAGCTGGTCGGGTGACCGTCACCGCCGGGCGCCGGTCCGGTGACCTCGGTCACCTGCGGGAATTCATTTCGGTACCTGAAAGGTTGGCATTTGCATCCACCGAGGAGGCATTGTGAACCAGACCCCCGAGCAGATCAGCGCCACCGTCGCCCGGCTGCGCACCACCTTCCGCACCGGCCGCACCAAGCCCGTCGCCTGGCGCACCGCCCAGCTGCACGCCCTGCGCGCGATGCTCACCGACCAGGGCGCCGAACTGGCCGCCGCCCTCCACGCCGACCTCGGCAAGAGCGAGCCGGAGGCCTACCGCACGGAGATCGACTTCACGGTACGGGAGATCGACCACACCCTCGATCACCTCGACGACTGGCTGCGCCCCGAACCGGCCCCCGTCCCGGCGCACCTCGGCGCCGACGCCACCGCCTGGACCCAGTACGACCCGCTCGGCGTGGTCCTCGTCATCGCCCCCTGGAACTACCCCGCCCAGCTCCTGCTCGCCCCGCTCGTCGGCGCCCTCGCCGCCGGCAACGCCGTGGTCGTCAAGCCGAGTGAGCTGGCCCCCGCCACCTCCGCCGCGCTGGCCCGGCTGCTGCCCGCCCATCTCGACACCGACGCGGTCGCCGTCGTCGAGGGCGGCGTCCCGGAGACGACCGCCCTGCTCGCCCAGCGGTTCGACCACATCTTCTACACCGGCAACGGCACCGTCGGCCGCATCGTCATGCGCGCCGCCGCCGAGCACCTCACCCCCGTCACCCTCGAACTCGGCGGCAAGTCCCCGGCGTTCGTCGACGCGGGCGCCGACCTGGACGTCGTCGCCGACCGGCTGGTGCGCGGCAAGTTCCTCAACGCCGGCCAGACCTGTGTCGCCCCCGACTACGTCCTGACCGACCCCGCCACGGCCGCCGCCCTCGAGCCGGCCCTCGCCGCCGCCGTCGAGAAGGTCTACGGCAGCGACCCGCAGACCTCCCCGCACTACAGCCGTATCGTCAACGACCGCCACTTCGACCGGCTCACCGCCCTGCTGGACTCCGGCCGCCTCGTCGTCGGCGGCGACAGCGACCGGGACGCCCGGTACATCGCGCCGACCGTCCTCGCCGACGTCGACCCGCACGCTCCGGTGATGCGGGAGGAGATCTTCGGCCCGATCCTTCCGGTCGTCACCGTGTCCGGCCTGGACGAGGCCATCGCCTTCATCAACGACCGGGACAAGCCGCTCGCCCTGTACGTCTTCTCCGACTCCGCCGACACCCGCGCCCGCATCGCCGCCGAGACCTCCTCCGGCGGACTAGGCCACGGGCTGCCGCTGGCCCATCTCACCGTCTCCGACCTGCCGTTCGGCGGCGTGGGCGAGAGCGGCATGGGCAGCTACCACGGCCGGTACTCCCTGCAGACCTTCAGCCACCGCAAGGCCGTCCTGGACAAGCCGCTCGGCTGAGACGGCGGCCCGCGCCGCACGAGGAACGGCCCCGCCCGACCCACGGATAGGATCCGCCGATGACCACGGAAACGATCACCGCAGACCGTGCGGGCACCTGGAAACTCGGCGATCTCACCGTCAGCCGCGTCGGCTTCGGCGCGATGCGGCTGACGGGCAGCGCGGCCTTCCACCACGGCACCCCGAGCGACCGGAACCGCTCCATGGCCGTGGTGCGCAAGGCGGTCGAGCTCGGTGTCGACCACATCGACACGGCCGCCTTCTACTTCTCCTCCCTGCGCTCCGCGAACGAGATCATCAACAGCGCGCTGTCGCCGTACCCGGACGACCTGGTGATCGCCACCAAGGTCGGCCCGTTCCGCACGTACACGGGGGAGTGGGGCACCGCCGCCCGGCCCGAGGAACTGCGCGGACACGTCGAGGAGAACCTGCGCCAGCTCGGCCGCGACCACCTCGACCTCGTCTACCTGCGGCGCATGCGGCAGGAGTCGATCAGCGAGCACTTCGGCGCCCTCGCCGAACTGCGCGAGGCCGGTCTGATCCGCCACCTGGGCGTCTCCGACGTCGAGGCCCGGCACCTCGCCGAGGCCCGCGCCATCGCACCGGTGGTGTCCGTGCAGAACCGCTACGGAATCGACCACCGCACACCCGCGAGCGAGGAGGTGCTGCGCCTGTGCGGCGAGGCGGGCATCGCCTTCGTGCCGTTCTACGCCGTCGCCGGTCAGGCCGGCGAGCAGGGCGCGACCTCGGCGCACGACGACGCGGTGCTCGACGTCGCCCGCGCCCACGGCGCGAGCCCGGCGCAGATCCGCCTCGCCTGGACGCTGCACCAGGGCCCCCACGTGCTCGCCATCCCCGGCACCGGCGACCCCGGCCACCTCGCCGAGAACGTGGCCGCGGGAGCCCTGCGCCTCACCGACGAGGAGCTGTCCCGGCTGAACGGCCTGGGCGCACCGGCCGCTCAGCCCGCGTGGCCGGTCACCGGGTAATGGTCGGAGAGGTTCGTGTAGGTGTAGTCGGTGCCCCAGCTCGACACCGTCCAGGGCGCCGACTGCTCCTTGACCACCTCGTTCTTCCACACCGTGGGCCGGACGTGGCCCGCGCGGTACAGGATGTGGTCCAGGTCCTCCCGCGGGTCGTCCGGGTAGCGGTAGTGGGCGATGGAGTTCTCCTGCGTGTCGAAGGAGTACGGGTGCCCGATGCGCGCGTCGGCCCCGACGAGATCGGCGTCGGCGAGCATCGAGCCGTACTCGGCGCTGCGCGAGTCGACGTTCATGTCGCCCACGACCAGCACCTCCTCGTTCGCGGGGATGTTCTTCGCGTCGAGGAAGGCGTCGATCGTCCTGAACTGCCGGGCGCGCGTCGCCGCCGCCTCGCCCGCGGCGCAGCCCGGATCCGTGGACTGCGCGTGCGTGCCGACGACGTGCACCTTCGCGCCGTTCACGTTCAGCACCACGTACGCGAACCCCTTGTTGGACCACCAGTCCGCCCCGCAGGCGTCCTTGTAGACGTACTGCTCCCTGTGCAGGACGGGCCACTTGCTCAGCACGGTGACGCCGCCGTCCTCCGGCGTCGTCGACGAGTACGCACCGCCGGTCGCGTCCCAGCCGTCCTTGCCGCGCCCCACCACCGGGGTCTGGTAGGGGTATTCGGCCGCGGCGGCGCTCTTCAGCGCGTCGGAGGCGGAGTTGTCGAACGCCTCCTGCAGGACGACGACGTCGTTGCCGTGGAAGAAGGACGCCTTCGGGATCTCGGCGGCCCGGTGGTCCTGACCCCAGTTCGGGTAGAGGTTCTTGCTCATGAGGAAGGTGTTGTAGGTCAGCACCCTCAGCGACGGCGCGGGACCGGCCGCGGCCGCGGGTGCCGCGCCGGCCAGTGCGGCGGCGGGCAGGACGAGGGCGAGCACGGCTGCGCCCAGGGTGCGGCGCGGTGCGGGAAGCGTCACTGGATCTCCCTGTGGATGAGGGGCGTTGAGTGGCGCGGGCCATCAAACCACCGGGAATTACCACCGGGTAACCCCCAGGAGAGCTCCATGTGACGCTGGAGCGGCTGTCGCCCCCCGGGTGCTCGGGTGCGGTGCCCTCACACGGGTGTGTCCGTCAGCGCGTGCGTGAGGTGGTCGGCGACCTGGGGCAGCCAGTCGGGCCGTGCGTTGCCGAGGAGGTGGTCCCCATGGGGCACGGACAGGTAGGTCCCGCGCGGCGCCAGCCGGGCCAGGGGCTCGCCGTTCGTCACGCCGGGGATGACGTCCCGGCCCCCGTCCACGACGAGCAGCGGGGCCGCGATGCGCGGGGCCAGGGAGGTGAGGTCCACCCGGCGGGCGAAGTCGCGCGCGGCGTCGGCTCCTCCGGCGCGCCGGGCCATGATGTCCCGCACCGGCGGCGGCAGTTCGTCCCAGTCGAGCCGGAACGGGCCGCTGACGGTGGCGACCGCCGCCACCCGCGGCTCCAGAGCGGCGGCGCGGGCCGCGAACCAGCCGCCCAGACTCAGGCCGACGAGCCCGACGCGTGCGACGCCGAGGGCGTCGACGACCCGGCCGACGATCCGTTCGTAGTCCGGTACGAGGGTCGTGCCGGCGGCGAGGACGCCCTGCCCGGGGCCGTCCATCGCGAACACCGCCAGACCTCTGGCCAGCAGCGCGTCGACCACCCCGAGGAACTCTTCCTTGGCCGAGTCCAGGCCGGGGACGACGACCACGGTGCCGGGGGCGTCCGAGGGACCGCGCAGCCACCCGGTGAATCCTTCACCGCTCACCCGTCGCGCCCCGGGCTCCAGCACGGTGAGGGCCCGCCCCAGCGCGTCGTCCGCCTCGGCGGCGGCACGGCTCGCCTCCGCGTACGGCGCCAGCGTGGCGAGATGGAACCAACGGGCCGCCGTCAGCAGGTGTTCCCCCGCGGAGACGGACGATCCGGCGCTCTCCGCGCGCCGCAGGTGCGCCTTTCCGGCGCGCAGGAAGGCCGGCCCCCAGTCGGCGACGGAGGTGAGGCCGCCGGTGACGCGCTGGTACTCGTGGGGATCGACGCCCGCGCCCGTGGCACGCGTCCACTGGGCGGCGGCGAACTCCGATGCCTTCATCGTGCTCCTCCCGTCAGCAGGACGGCCTTGCCTCGTATCCGGCGCTCCCGCAGATCGACCAGTGTGTCGGCGGTGCGCGTCCAGTCGGCGACCCGGCCGATCTCCGGATGCAGCCGCTCCTGTTCCACCAGGCGCACCAGCGCCGCGAGGTCGGCGCCGTACGGGGCCCCCGCGTAGTGGAAGTGCTGGATCGTGACGCGTTCGGGACCGCTCAGCAGGTCGAAGAAGTCGAGCGTCACCGGGGTGCGGCTCGCCTGGCCGAACCAGACGAGCAGGCCGCCCGGACGGACTTTCGCCAGGGCCAGGGGCAGATCCGGCCCACCGGTGGACTCCAGTACGACGTCGAACGGCCCCTGCGCCGCCGCCACCTCGTGCACCACCCGCGCCCCCAGCTCCGCGAGCCGCTCGCCGCGCACCGGCGTTGCCGTCACGGCGGTCAGCTCGGCCCCCGCCCCGACGGCCAGCTCGGTGACGTAGTGGCCGACCCCGCCCGAGGCGCCGGTCAGCAGCACCCGCCGGCCGGCCAGGGAACCGGCCGTGCGCAGCAGCCGCAGCGCGGTGATCCCGGCCAGGGGCAGGGCCGCCGCCTGCACGCACGCGACGCTGTCCGGGAGCACCGCGAGGGAGTGCGTGGGCACGGCCGCGTACTCGGCCCAGCCGCCCTGCGGCGGATGGCCGACCACGCGGGTGCCGACGCCGGGGCCCGAGCCGTCGGCCGCCGCCTGCACGACGAGCCCCGCGATGTCCTTGCCGGGCAGCAGCCCCGGCCGGGGGTGCTCGAGCAGGAACGTCTCACCCCGGTTCGGCGCGAACGCCTCGACCTTGACCAGTGCCTCACCGGGCTCCGGGACGGGCTGGGGGGCCTCGGCGAGCACGACCGGACGCGCGGCGTCCCACGTGGGAATCAGTCTTCGCATGCCGCACATGCAACCGTCGCGGCTCTCCCGCGATCCAACAACGCCCCGGCAGCACCGACAACTTCGGGTTGTCGCCTAAGGTGAGGGCGATGGATCTCGACATGGCGCAGGTGCGTGCCTTTGTGCGCACCGCCGAGGAACTGCACTTCGGGCGGGCGGCGGCAACGCTCGCCATCTCGCAGCAGGCGCTGTCCAAGAGGGTCGCGCGGCTGGAGTCCCTGCTCGGCACCGAGCTGTTCCGGCGCGACGGCACCGGCGTGCGCCTCACCGACGCCGGCCGGCGTTTCCTGTCGCCGGCCCGGCAGACCCTGGCCGCGGCGGACGCCGCGGTCGCCGCGGCCCTGGGCAAGGACCGCCCCCTGCGGGTGGACGTCTTCGGGCACCTCTACGCGCCGATGCGGACGCTGGCCGAGGTCGCCGGACGGGCCGGGGAGCTCATGCTGGGGCACGGGCGCGACCTGCCGTCGGTGACCGCGGCCCTGCTCGACGGCGACATCGACGCGGCCTTCGGCCGGGTCCACCCGCCACTGCCGCCGGGCGTGGCGCACCGGCTCATCCGCCTGGAGCCGGTGGACGCCGTACTCGGCGCGGACCATCCCCTCGCGGACGAACCGGCGCTGCGACCCGAGCAGTTGAGCGACAGCCTGCTGTGGGCGCCCGGTCCGCTCGACCGGCTCGACTTCCTCCACCAGTTCGCCGAACGGTTCGCCGTCCGGACCAGCGGCACGAGCATCAACCTGGGCCTCGCCCATTTCCTCGCCGAGGTGGCCGACGAGCCGAACCGCTTCTCGCTGCTCCCCGCCGACGTCCCCCTGCCGGACGTCCCCGGCGTGCGCTGCGTCCCGCTGGTCGACCCGACGCCGCTGTACGCGTGGTCGCTGCTGTGGCGCGCCGGCGACGGGCATCCGGGACTGGCCGGCCTCATGGCGGCCTGTGCCGCGCAGGCGGGGCGGAGCCGGTGGCTGGAGTACGACCCGGCGCGCGACTGGCTGCCCGAACCACCCGCGAGCGCCCCCGGCGGACCGCCGGCCCCGGTCACCGGGTGACGCCGGCGCCGCGGTCCGGGTCTCGGCGGCGCCGGACCCGGAACACCGTGGAGACGACCGCCCGGAGCACCGCACCCGCGGACGACCCCACCGGCGCCCTAGATCACCCACTCCCCGTCACGCATCAGCTGCCGTCCCCGCAGCTCGTGCACGCCCCGCCATGCCTGGACGGCGAGCGGCCGTATCCGGAAGAAGGCGTACGACGCGCTGTCGCGCCGCGGATCCCAGCCGGTCAGCTCCGTGAACGCCCCGACCGCAGCGGACGGCACCTCGGCCGCGCCGTAGGTCTCCACCTCGCCGTCGATGAGGACCACGTCCTCGGTGTCGCCGAACGCCAGCCGGGCGCGTCGGCCGTCGCGGAGATTGCGGCCGGTCGGGTTGGTGAGCCGGGTCGACACCCACAGTGACTCGCCGTCCCAGACGAACCACAGCGCCACCAGGCACGGCAGACCCCCGGCGTCCGCCGTCGCCACCCATACGTCCCGCTCCCGCTCCAGCCGCGCCAGCACGTCCCGCTGTCGGCGCGCCGCGTCCCGGGGCCCCTCGGTGATCTTCATGCCGGGGACCGTAACCGCAGGACGGTGCCCGGCACCTCGGGCCGGGGTCCCGGCCGGGGTACGGCTGACGTCCTAGGTCCGCGTAGGCGACTGGCGTCCACGAGGTTTTACGTATAACCTCTCCCGCTAACCACCCGCACGGAAGGTTCCGATGAGACGCATCGCCCTGGTCACCCTCGTCGTCGACGACTACGACGAGGCGATCCGCTTCTACACCGAGGCCCTCGGCTTCCGTCTCGCCGAGGACGCGCCGCGCCCCGACGGTTCCCGCTGGGTCGTCGTCGAGCCCGGCGCCGGGGCGCACGGCACCGGCCTGCTGCTGGCCCGGGCCAAGGGCGAGGCGCAGGCGGCCCGCGTCGGCGACCAGACCGGCGGGCGGGTCGGCTTCTTCCTGCACACCGACGACTTCGCCCGCGACCACGCCCGCATGGCGGCCGCCGGTGTGACCTTCCTGGAGGAGCCGCGGCACGAGCCGTACGGCACCGTCGTCGTCTTCCAGGACCTGTACGGCAATCGCTGGGACCTGCTGCAGCCCGCCGGCTGACGGCCCCGGGCGCTGCCTGATCCAGGCCCCCATGTTCCGAACCACCCCGCTCGAGGAAAGACTCGCCATGACCGCTACGCGCGTAGACGCCGATGTGATCCGTCGCCTGCCCAAGGCCGTCCTCCACGACCACCTGGACGGCGGCCTGCGCCCCGCCACCGTCGTGGAGCTGGCCGCCGAGGTCGGCCACACGCTGCCCACCACCGACCCCGACGAGCTGGCCGCCTGGTACTACGAGGCCGCGAACTCCGGTGACCTGGTCCGCTACATCGCCACCTTCGAGCACACCCTCGCCGTGATGCAGACCCGCGAGGGCCTGCTGCGCACCGCCGAGGAGTACGTCCTCGACCTCGCCGCCGACGGTGTCGTCTACGCCGAGGTGCGCTACGCGCCGGAGCTGAACACACGCGGCGGCCTCGCCATGAGCGAGGTCGTGGAGACGGTCCAGGAGGGCCTCGCCGCCGGCATGGCCAAGGCGGCCGCCGCCGGCACCCCCGTCCGTGTCGGCACCCTGCTGTGCGGCATGCGCATGTTCGACCGGGTCGCCGAGGCCGCCGACCTGGCCGTCGCCTACCGTGACGCCGGCGTCGTCGGCTTCGACATCGCCGGCGCCGAGGACGGCTTCCCGCCCGCCGACCACCTCGCCGCCTTCGAGCACCTGCGCCGCGAGAGCGTGCCGTTCACCATCCACGCGGGCGAGGCACACGGCCTGCCCAGCATCCACCAGGCCCTCCAGGTGTGCGGCGCCCAGCGCATCGGACACGGCGTGCGGATCACCGAGGACATCGTGGAGGGCAAGCTCGGCCGCCTCGCCTCCTGGATCCGTGACCGCCGCATCGCGCTGGAGATGTGCCCGACGTCCAACCTGCAGACGGACTGCGCCACCTCCATAGCCGAGCACCCGATCACCGAGCTGAAGAACCTCGGTTTCCGGGTCACCCTCAACACCGACAACCGCCTGGTGTCCGGCACGACGATGACCCGCGAGATGTCCCTGCTGGTGGAGCAGGCCGGCTGGAGCGTCGAGGACCTGCGCACGGTCACGGTGAACGCGGTGAAGAGCGCGTTCATCCCGTTCGACGAGCGCAAGGCCCTCATCGAGGACGTGATCCTTCCGGGCTACGCGCTCTGAGCCCGCCCGCACGCGGCGCCTAGAGCAGTCCGCGGACGTAGGCGGCCTGTCCGACGTGCTGGAGATCGTCGGACAGGACGCTGACCAGGCGCACCCCGAGGGTGACCGGCGGGTCCCAGCGCTCGTCCACGACACGCTCCAGGTCCTTCGCGGCGAGCGTGCGCAGGGCCGACAGGGTCTGTGCGTGCACGGCGTCGTAGTAGCCGGTGAGCAGGTCGGGGGAGTCGACGCGCACCTTGGCGACCTTGGCGGAGGTGTGCCCGTACCCGGTGTCCTTGCGCGGCAGGTCCAGGCCGAACCGCTTCTCCCAGTCCTGGCTCAGCCACACCTGGTCGAGACCGAAGGCGTCGGCGACGTGGTCGTCCTGGACCCGGGTCAGATGCCAGACCAGCCAGGCGATGGAGTTGGCGTCGGAGGAGGGGCGGGCGGCGAGTTCGTCCGGGCCCAGCCCCTCGACGGCGGCATGGACTTCTTCCCGGATGCGGCCGAAGCCGTCGATGAGGATGTCCTTCGCATGCATACGTCCACCATCGCGCACGCCGCCGCCCGGCGCTCCCTCTTTGCGGATCACGCCGTGCCGACGGCCGGCGTGGTCACCGGTCCGCGGGGCACGCGCGGGCGCCGTCGCCCTCCCGCAGGGTCATCAGTGCCCGGGCCGCCGGGCTGGTGGACTGCGGGGGAGGCAGCAGGGCCACCGTCTCGTACGCCGGGTGGTCCGCGCCCTTGACGGGCAGAGCGGTCAGCGACGGCCGCTTGTGGCGGAAGTGGCGCGGCACCACGGCGATGCCCAGGTTCTCGTCGACCAGGTCCAGCAGGCTGTGCACGTCGTTCACCTCCAGCGCGACCGTGCGCCGCACACCCGCCGCGGCGAAGGCGGCGTCGGTGGCGCCGCGCGGGCCCCAGTCGGGGTGGAAGTCGACGAAGACCTCGCCGCCGAGGTCGTCGAGCGTGACCGCGGCGCCGGACTCGGCCAGCCGGTGCGTGGGATGGCACAGCACCGTCATCGGCTCACCGGCCAGCGCGACCGAGCGCAGCTGCTCGGTGTCGGCCTGGGTGCGGTAGACGAAGGCGCAGTCCAGGCGCCCGGCGGCGACCTCCTCGGCGAGCGCGCCGGAGCCGGTCTGGCGCAGCCGGATCTCGACGTCCGGATGCCGGCGCCGGAAAGCGGCGAGCAGCCCCGCCACGTTCACCCCGGCGATGCACTGCTCGGTACCCAGCGACAGAGTGCCGCGCAGCACGCCCTGCACGGCGGCGACCGCCTCGTGCGCGGCCCGCACCCCGGCCAGGATCCGCTCCGCCTCCCGCAGCAGCGCCCGTCCCGCCTCGGTGAGCGTGACCCGCCGGGTGGTGCGCACGAACAGCGGGGTCTGCAACTCCCGCTCCAGCGCCCGGATGGAGGCCGACAGACCGGACTGGGAGACCATCAGCCGCTCGGCCGCCCGGGTGAAGTGCTGGTCCTCGGCGACGGCGACGAAGTGCTGGAGATGGCGCAGTTCCATGATTGTGCAGCCTAGTCGCACAATCCCATCGGATTCTCCTGTTGGACCACTGCCCCCAGGTCAGGCCAGAGTGGGTACCGGTTCCACGCACCGGATCACGTGCCTTACCCCTCATGGAGTCGCGTTGTACACCGCACACCCCGACCGCTACGCGGACATGCCCTACCGGCGCACCGGACGCAGCGGACTGAAGCTGCCGGCGCTGTCGCTCGGACTGTGGCACAACTTCGGCCCGGACCGCCCGGTCGAGACCCAGCGGGCCATCCTGCGCACCGCCTTCGACCTGGGCGTCACCCACTTCGACCTGGCCAACAACTACGGTCCGCCGCCCGGCGCCGCCGAGCTGGCCCTGGGCGAGGCGCTGAAGGACGACTTCGCCGCCTACCGCGACGAGCTGGTGATCTCCACCAAGGCCGGTTATCTGATGTGGCCCGGCCCGTACGGCGAGTGGGGCTCGCGCAAGTACCTGCTGTCCTCGCTCGACCAGAGCCTGAAGCGGATGGGCCTGGACTACGTCGACGTCTTCTACTCGCACCGCCCCGACCCGGACACCCCGCTCGAGGAGACGATGGGCGCGCTGCACTCGGCGGTCCAGCAGGGCAAGGCCCTGTACGTCGGCGTCTCCAACTACTCGCCGGAGCAGACCCGGGAGGCGGCCCGCATCCTCGCCGACCTGGGCACCCCGCTGCTGATCCACCAGCCGCGCTACTCGATGCTGGACCGCCGGCCCGAGGAGAGCGGCCTGCTGGACACGCTGGACGAACTGCAGGTCGGCTCCATCGCCTACTCGCCGCTGGACCAGGGCCTGCTCACCGCCCGCTACCTGGACGGCATCCCGGAGGGCTCGCGCGCGGCGAGCGACAGCCCCTTCCTGCAGCGCGACGCGGTGACCGCCGATCTGGTCGCCACGCTGCGGGAACTGGACGCCATCGCGAAGTCACGCGGCCAGTCGCTGGCGCAGATGGCGCTGGCCTGGGTGCTGCGCGGCGGCCGGGTCACCTCCGCGCTGGTCGGCGCGAGCAGCCCGGAGCAGCTGCGCGACAGCGTCGCGGCCATCGGCAACCTCGACTTCGACGCCGGGGAACTGGCCCGCATCGACGCGGCGATCAAAGGCTGAGCCGCCGCTGAGACGGCTGCGCGGACGGCTGGGGCGACTGGTCAGCGGCCGAGGCGCTCGGTGAGCCGCACGGTCACCGTGTCGCCCACCTCCTTGCCGATGGCCCGGCGCACGTCGGCCTTGACGGGGAGCTTGTGGGTGCCGTCGCCGAGCGCCATGAAGGAGCTCTCGAAGGGGTGACCGTCGACGGTGCCGCGGACCTTGACCAGTCCGCGGGTACCGAAGAAGCCGACGGATTCGGGCCAGACCACATAGGTCCAGCCGCCTTGGGCGGGGCTCTTGCGCAGGACGGCGGTGAACTCCGCGTCCACGGCGCTGTGGGTCGTCATGACATCCTCCGGCGGCCGGTGGTCCGACGTGCGGTCGGTGGCCCCGGCGTGCGGTCGTGGCGCCGACGTGCGGTCGGTGGTCCTGAGGGGCAGACCGCCGGCCGCCGGAGAACTCATCGGTGCCGGCTCAGGCCCCGCCCGGCACCCGGTCCAGGAAGCCGAGCACGGCGCGGATGCGTCCCTCGCCGTCCAGCGTCACCACGTCGGACCCGGCCACCGGCGCCGATCCGTCCGTCTCGCTCACCAGCTCCCAGGAGAAGCGGGCCGTGTCGTGGTGCCCGTCCACCGCGCCGGTGAGCCGGAAGGCGAACCCCGGGAACTGCTCGCGGGCTCCCGCGACGAGCGCGGCGATCGCGTCGTGGCCGCGCACGTCGGCGAGGGGGTCGGTGTAGCTGCCGTCGGCCGTCCAGGCGGCGGCGACCGCCTTGGCCCGTGCCTCGGCGTCGGCCGCGTTCCAGGCCTCGAAGTAGCGGGCGACGGCGGCGTCGTAACGGTCGGTGGTGTGCTCGGACATGGTGAATCACCCTCCATGAGGTCGTACGTCGATGTCGTAGACCCGGATCGGGGAGCCCCGCGATCCGGTGACACCACCCTGCCCCGGCGCGCCGGCCTGGTCGATTACCCCGGAGGTAAGGCGCGCGCCGCGACGGCCCGCCGCATTTCGGCCAAGAAGCGCCGTGAATATGCCAGCAGACTGGCCGGAAAGTCATGGTGACAGTGATTCAGCCGTGAACATACTCGAACACGGGCGGTAGTGCACCGCCTACGAGCCGCACCGAAAGCGAGGCCCGGCGCGCGAGCGACCGACGGGGGAGTGGGACGGTGCACGACGAATTCCTGTGCCATGTCACGGCGTACGGCGTCTGCGACGGCCGGCGCATCGGGGTGCCGCTGGGCACCTACCGGGCGCCCACGCTGGCGCTCGCGCTGTGGTGGCTGCGCGACCGGGCCTCCTGGATCGCCGAGCGGCTGGACCCGCGCCCGGAGAGCGAGGCGTTCCCGCCGAGCGCCCTGGTGCCGGTCGCCGACACCGTGCCGGACGTCCCCGCCGTGCTGCGCGCCTGGTGCGCGGACGTGCCCCGGCAGGAGCAGGTGGCCGAGGCGCTGGCGACCGGACGGCTGGTGCGCATCGTCGCCAGCGACGACACCACCGAGTACGAACTGCTCGCCGAGTCGGTCGACGCGCTGCGCATGCAGCGGGCCGCCCCGGTCCTGGTCGCCCCGGTCGGCTGAGCCGGTCGCCGGCCCCGCCTTCCTCACTCGAACGGCGCACAAGGGGATCAATCGGTAGAATCCTGGCATGGTGGAGCGCCCTGCCGCATCGACCGCACCCGAACTCGTGCTGGAGACCGACTCCGGTACCACGGTGATGACTCCCGGTCGTGACTACCACGTCGGCCGCGACCCGCTGTGCGACATCGTCCTCGACGACGCGCGCGTCTCCTGGCACCACGCGGTGCTGCACCCCGACGCCGACCACTGGACGCTCGAGGACGAGCACAGCACCAACGGCACCTGGGCCGACGGGCGGCGCGTCCACCAGTGGGGCGTCGGCCCCGGCAGCGTCCTCCGGTTCGGCAACCCCGCCGACGGCCCGTGCGTCGTCCTGGTCAGCCCGCCCACCGCGGCCCCCGCGCCCGAGCGGCCCTCCGGGGTGTCGATGCCCGCCCTCACGGGCACCTTCGCCCGGCCCACCACCGTCCGCCCGCTGCCCCTGCGCACCGTGGGCATCGGCCGCGCCGCCGACAACGACCTCGTCCTCGACGACCTGGTCGTCTCCCGCCGCCACGCCGAACTGCGCCATCTGCCGGACGGCAGCTACGAGATCGCCGACCTCGGCAGCCACAACGGCACGTTCCTCAACGGCCGCCCGATCGACGTCGCCCCCATCGGGCAGGGCGACATCGTCGGCATCGGCCACTACGCGTTCAGCCTGGTCGGCGACCAGCTGCAGGAGTACGTCGACACCGGCGAGGTCTCCCTCGACGTGCAGGACCTCACGGTCGCCGTCGACCGCGGCCGCAAGACGCTGCTGGACCACGTCTCCTTCCCGGTCGGCCAGAAGTGCCTGCTCGCCGTCGTCGGCCCGAGCGGGGCCGGCAAGTCCACCCTGCTGGGCGCCCTGACCGGACAGCGCCCCGCCGACCACGGCACCGTCCTCTACGACGGCCGCGATCTCTACCGCGACTACGCCGAACTGCGCCAGCGCATCGGTCTCGTGCCGCAGGACGACATCCTGCACCCCCAGCTCACCGTCCGCGCCGCCCTGTCCTACGCCGCCGAACTGCGCTTCCCGCAGGACACCGCCAAGGCCGAGCGGCGCGACCGCGTCGACGAGGTCATCCGCGAACTCGGGCTGGAACAGCGCGCGGCACAGCCCGTGCACAGCCTCTCCGGCGGCCAGCGCAAGCGGGTCAGCGTCGCGCTGGAGCTGCTGACCAAGCCCTCCCTGCTCTTCCTCGACGAGCCGACCTCCGGACTCGACCCCGGCATGGACCGCTCGGTGATGCACATGCTGCGCGGCCTCGCCGACGACGGCCGCACCGTCATCGTCGTCACCCACAGCGTGCTGAGCCTCGACGTGTGCGACCGGCTGCTCGTCCTCGCCCCCGGTGGCCGGGTCGCCTGGTACGGGCCGCCCGAGGAGGCCCTCGCCTTCTTCGGCTACGAGCAGTGGCCGGAGGCCTTCGAGGCCTTCGAACGCGACCAGGACCGCGACTGGGCGGGCCAGTACCGCACCTCGCCGCAGCACCGCCGCTACGCCGACGCCGGAGCACAGCCGCGTGTGCCCCGCGAAGGCCCGGTCATCATGGAGCGGCCGTCCGCGCCACGCAGCTGGGGCGCGCAGCTCGGCACCCTCATCCGCCGCTACACGGCGGCCCTCAGCGCCGACCGCACCTTCCTCGCCATCATGATCGCGCTGCCGTTCGTGATGGGAGCGATGGCCCGCGCCCTCGCCGGGAGCCACCTCACCCGGGACACCGCGATGAACGCGCTGCTCATCCTGTGCGTCGGCGGGGTCCTGACCGGGGCGGCCAACGCCGTGCGCGAACTCGTGAAGGAACGGGTGATCTACCAGCGGGAGAGAGCCGTCGGCCTGTCCAGATCGGCGTACCTGATGTCCAAGGTCGTCGTCCTCGGCACGGTGACGATCCTCCAGGCGGTGGTGCTCACCCTGGTGGCGCTGCTCGGCGTCGACCTGAACGCCCCCGGCGGCAAGGGCGTCCTGCTGCCGCCGCTCGTCGAGATCATCGTCGCCGTCGCCCTGCTGGCGTTCACCGCGATGATGCTCGGGCTGCTGGTGTCGGCGCTGGTGCGCAAGGAAGAGGTCACCATGCCGCTGCTGGTGCTTCTCGCCATCGTCCAGGTGGTGTTCTGCGGCGCCCTGCTCAAGCTGCACGGCGTGCCCGGTCTGGAGCAGCTGTCCTGGCTGGTGCCCTCGCGGTGGGCGCTCGGCGCGATGGCGGGCACGGTCGGGCTCGGCCGGATCGTGCCCGGCGAGCTGACCTCCGACCCGCTGTTCAAGCACGCGGCGGGCGTGTGGCTGCTGAACATCGCCATGCTGCTCGTGCTGTCGGCGATCTTCGGCTGGGCCGTGGCCCGGCTGCTGCGCCGCCACGAACCCGTCGTGATGCGGAAGTAGGCACCCGGACGTGACCCGGACGCAGACACCCGAGCCGCCGAGCGGAGGCAGGCGCCCATGACCGCGCCGGTACCCGGCTTCGCCCCCACCCACGTCGTCCCCCAGGGCGGCATGCCGGCCTGGGAGGCTCCCGACCCGGACCGGCCGACGGTCCCGCTGGACGCCCTGCTGCCGGTGCAGCTCGCCGAGCGGCGCGGCGACTGGGCCCACGTGGTGTGCTCCAACGGCTGGTCCGCCTGGGTCGACGGCCGCCTCCTCGTGGCCGTGCCCCAGGACCCGCCGCGGGCCGGCCGTCCCGCCGCCGCGACGGCCGACCCGCGCCCGCTGCTGGCCGGCGCCGAGGCCGCCCTCGCGCGCTACCGCGGCGCCGTCGAGGACCTGTCGGCCGGCGCACTCGACGGCGAGACCTTCCGCCGGCGCACGCACGGCACCCGGATCGGGGTCGTCGTCGACGGCGAGGACGTCTGGCTGTTCGACGCCGCGCACGAGCGGTGGGTGTACGCCGACGGCACGCGGCTGAGCACCTACGCCGTCGAGGACGCGCCGCGGGCGGAGCGTCCACCTGCCCGCGCCGTCGAGGACATCCCACGGGTGGAGCGTCCGCCCGCCCGCGCCGCCGACGACGCCCCGGGGGACGAGCGTCCACCGGCCCGCGCCGCCGACGACGCCCCTCGGCCGGACCGCTCGGCCGACCATGCCCCCACCCGCGTGGTGAGAGCCGATGAGCGGTGACACCAGCCTGTTCTCCGGCCGCCCCGCCGACCTGGTCGGCCGCCAGGTCGCGGGCTACCGCATCGAGCAGGAGATCGGCCGCGGCGGCATGGCCGTCGTCTACCGCGCCCACGACCTGCGCCTGGACCGCACCGTCGCGCTGAAGCTGCTCGCGCCGGAGCTCGCCCGCAACGACACCTTCCGGGGGCGCTTCGTGCACGAGTCCCGGGTGGCCGCCGCGATCGACCACCCGCACATCGTGCCGGTCTTCGAGGCCGGTGAGACGGACGGCGTGCTGTACATCGCCATGCGGTACGTCGCCGGCAGCGACCTGCGCCACCTCCTCGACCGGCAGGGCCCGCTGCCGCTTCCGGCCGCCGTACGCATCGCCGCCCAGGTCGCCTCCGCGCTCGACGCGGCGCACGAGCACGGCCTGGTCCACCGGGACGTCAAACCCGGCAACATCCTCGTCGCGCGCGGCACCGACAGCGACCATCCCGAGCACGTGTATCTCACCGATTTCGGGCTGACGAAGAAGTCGCTGTCGCTGACCGGCTTCACCACCGTCGGCCAGTTCGTCGGCACCCTCGACTACGTGGCCCCGGAGCAGATCTCCGGCCGCCCGGTCGACGGCCGCTGCGACGTCTACGGCTTCGCGTGCGTCGTCCACGAGACCCTCGCCGGCCGCCCGCCGTTTCGCCGGGACGACGACATGGCCCTGCTGTGGGCCCACCAGTACGACGATCCGCCCCCGCTCACCGGGTTCCGGCCCGACCTGCCGGCGGCCGTCGACACCGTGTTCGCCCGGGCCCTGGCCAAGAGCCCCGACGAGCGCCACCCCACCTGCCTCGCCTTCGTCGCCGACCTGCGCGCCGCGGCAGTGGGAGGCGCGCCCGGCGGCCACCCGCCCACGGAGGTGGACCTCGGCGTCGTACCGCCCGGCCAGGGTGGTCCGAAGGCGCCGCCGCGCTGGGCACGGCCCGTCTTCGAGCCGTGACGGCGGGACGCGGCGCCGGCACCGGGAGTCAGGTGAGGCGTTCCTCGGGCCCGGAGTCAGGGGCGGGGTCCGCGGCGGCGCACCCGGACGGCCGCCAGCGCGCCGAGGAAGCCGGTCACCAGACCCCACAGCAGGGCCCAGCCCACCGCCGTCCACACCTCGGGCGTCAGGAAGAGCTTGCCGGACAGCCCTCCGCCCAGGTCGCCGATGCCCATCAAGGACAGGCCGTAGTGGGCCGAAATCCGGCAGACCAGGCAGATCATCAGGACCGTCAGGGCGAGCGCGATCGCCAGGTGCACCGCGTGCTGCCACAGCCGGACCCGGGCGGGCGAGCGCACCGCCATCACGAACGCCGCCCCGAGCAGCAGCACGGCCGCCGCGACCAGCAGCCACCACGCCTTCCCGTCACGCTCGGCGAGGGTGTGCAGGTTCAGCGTGGAGACGTCCGGCGTGCGCAGCACCTCGTCCAGCAGGTGCGGCATCGGCAGACCGAACGGCCCGTCCACCCTGCCGTGCCAGGTGGCGCCCAGACCGAGGGTGAACGCCAGCCAGACCACGTTCGGCAGGCCCAGCAGGATCACCGCGAAGGTCTCAGCCGCGTGGCCGCGCGACGCGGCGACGACCAGCCCCACCACCACGCCCGCCGCGACGCACGTCAGCAGCAGCGCGACCATCGCGTACGCCGCCGGGCGCACCGAGTCCGCGAACCGTACGACGCGCGGCGGCAGCGGCGCCCCGCGGGCCACCAGCAGCGCGAGGGCCAGCACCCCGGCCAGCCACAGCAGACCGAACAGCACGGTCAGCGGCACGTCCGTGGTGAAGCCCACCTCGGGTCTGATGCCGAAGATCTCGCCGAGATCGCTGAGCGTGGCGTTGCCGAGCGGGATCGCGAAGGTGTGCCGGGCGGCGAACGCCAGCCCGATCAGCCCGAGCAGCCACAGCAGTGCGATGCGTCCCGCCCAGCCCGCCAGCTCGGCGCCACCCGCCACCGCGCGGTGACGCAGCGGCCGCAGAAAGCCCCCCGCCACGACGAGAGCGCCGGCCAGGGTCACCGACAACGGCATCACGGTCACCCCCGCCCCGGTGTCGGCGAGCGCGCCCGCGCCCCCGGTCACCTCGACCGAGCCGCCTACGGCCGTGACGAGGGTCGCCGCCACCACCCGCCAGAACCCGCCGTCCGGCAGATCGGCGGCACCGGCCGCCCACAGCCCGAGCGCCGCCGTCACTCCCATGGCGACGAGACCGGACAACACCGTGGCCAGGGCCTGGATCCAGCCGTGCCGTGCGACGGCAGGGGCGGATGTGGTTCGCGGGCTCACACCGACACGCTATGCAGGGCACGCCCCGCCCGCGCGCCGGGAGAGCCGTCCGCGTCCGCTCGCGGCACCCCCGGAAGCCGGATGACAATGGGAACGGTGTGGAGAAAAGCGGTATGCAGTGCAAGAAATGCCGCAAAGACCCCACGCGGGAAGAGGAGCCTGTGAGCGTCGAACCACCCTCATCGGGCCGCCCGACCGGACCACCCGGTTCCTCCGGCCGCCCGACCGGCCCTCCTTCGGGCCCGCTCTCCGGGCCCGGGGGCCACAGCGGTCCGCCGTCCGGCCCTCCCCCCTCGCAGCCCACCGGCGGCTCGTCCCAGGCGCCTGAACCGCGCCGCCCCTGGTGGAGGTCCGCTCCCCGGGTCGCCGTGCTCACCGCGGTGGTCGTCGCGGCGGTGGTCGTCGCCGTTGTCCTCGGCCGCTCCGGTGGATCCGGCGGCTCAGGCGGCTCGGCCGGCGGCGGCGAGGTGTTCCTCCAGGCGGCCGGGAAGACCGGTCCCGATCCGTTCACGCCGTCGACCGCCACCGACAGCTCCGCGCCGCCCGTCTCCGCCGCCCCCGCCACCGCGTCGGCTCCCGTGAACGCGGTCCGCGGCGTCGACGGCTCGGCACCCGGCCTCTACGGCGGCACCCGCAAGGTCCCCAGCTGCGACGTCGAACGCCAGGTCCGCTATCTGACGGCGGCGCCCGAGAAGAACCGCGCCTTCGCCGCCGTCGCCGGCGTCCGGCCCGACCAGGTACCCGCCTACCTGCGTTCCCTGACCCCCGTCCAGCTCCGCATGGACACCCGCGTCACCAACCACGGCTACCGCGACGGAGCCGCCACCAGCTACCAGGCCGTCCTCCAGGCCGGCACCGCCGTCCTCGTCGACGACCACGGCACGCCCAGCGTGCGCTGCGCCTGCGGCAACCCGCTCACCCCGCCGGTCGCCCAGCAGGGCACTGTCACCCGCAAGGGCGACTCCTGGCCGTCGTACCGCTCCTCCGACGTGGTCGCGGTCGCCCCCAGCACCCGGGTCATCACCGTCTTCGTCCTCTACGACTCCGACCATCACACCTGGATCGCCCGGCACCCCGGCGACACCGGCGGCCACGACCGCAAGACCCACCCGCCCGCCTCGCCGACCCCCTCGTCGAGCGTGTCCACCTCCGTCGGCCCCACCCACCCGGTGCCGGAGACGTCCAGCGCGCCCTCGTCGGCCCCGGTCCCGCCGTCCTCCGAGCCGCCCTCGTCACAGTCGTCCGGTTCCGCACCCGCGAGCCTCTCGCCGCCCACCTCCCAGCCGCCCGCGTCCGAGCCACCCCCGCCCGGGTCGGCGTCCGGCGAGTCCCCGGCGTCGGGGGCGTCGGGCTGAACCACGTGTGACCGAAACCGCTCGGTGCGCCGGCCCGGGCGGGGAGTGTGCGGCGAGACTCGGGGTACGAGCACAGGTGCAGCAACGTCCGGCCGTACCGGCTTCCTAGAGAGACACGCATGACCGAACAATTGGGCGGGGAAGTGATACCGACGGGTTTCGACGTACCCGTGGAGCCCCTGAGGCGGGCCACCCACTACACCGGCGAGCCCGGCAGCATCGCCGAGGCACGCGGCTTCACCGCGCAGTTCGTCGAGCAGTTGCGCACCGAGTGGTGCGCGCGGATCGGCGGCCGCGCCGAGGAAGCCCTGCTGCTCGTCGTCAGCGAACTCGTCACCAACGCCGAACGGCACAGCAACGGCCCCTACATCCTGGAGCTGGAGGGCACGGACGCCGCGGTCACGGTGTCCGTCTACGACAGCAGCGCCGCCCTGCCGAGGCGTTTTCCGCGCGATCCCGAGCGGGTCGGCCGGCACGGTCTGGAGATCGTCCACGCGCTGGCGGCTCAGGTCGTCGCCGAACGCGTCCCCGTCGGCAAGCGGGTGAGTGCCCTGCTGCGCCTGCACCCGCAGTGAGCGGGCCGCGCACCCTCCTCCCGGAAGGCGGCGCCGGCCCGCTCCCGGCCGCGCTCAGGCGCAGCCCAGTTCACCCAGCATGCCCTCACGCAGGCGCAGGATGATCCGCTTGATCAGCCGGGACACGTGCATCTGCGAGCAGCCGAGCCGTTCCCCGATCTCCGCCTGAGTGGCCTCCTCCACGAACCGCATGTGCAGGATCTGCCGGTCGCGTTCGCCCAGTTCGGCCATCAGCGGGGCCAGCGACTGGAAGTCCTCCACGAGCCGCAGCCCTTCCTCCTCCACGCCGATGAAGTCGGCGAGCACGGCCTCGCCGTGCTCCGGGCCGTCGCCGGTGAGGGCGGCGTCCAGCGACGAGGAGTTGTAGCCGTTCGCGGCGATCTGCGCCTCGACGACCTCCTTCTCGGAGATGTTCATCAGCGTCGCCAGCTCGGCCACCGTCGGCTCCCGGTCGAGCCGGCTCGCCAGCTCGTCGCGGGCCTTGGCGAGTTCGACACGCAGCTCCTGAAGCCGCCGCGGCACATGCACGGCCCAGGTGGTGTCCCGGAAGAACCGCTTGATCTCACCGACGATGTACGGCAACGCGAACGACGTGAACTCCACCTCGCGCGCCAGCTCGAACCGGTCGATCGCCTTGATCAGGCCGATCATGCCGGTCTGGACGATGTCCTCCATGTCGTCGCCGCGCCCGCGGAAACGGCCGGCCGCGAAGCGGACGAGGGACATGTTCATCTCGATGAGGGTGTTGCGCGCGTACTGGTATTCGTGCGTGCCCTCCTCGAGTTCCGCCAGACGTCGGAAGAACTGGCGGGACAGCTGCCGCGCGTCCCGCGGGGCGATCGTCCGCGGGTCCTCGACTCCCGGCAGCGGGCTCTCACCCGTGCTGGTTCCGGCAGCCTTCGCGGCGACCTGTGCCTCCGACCGGATCACGGCGGTGGACATCGGCTTTCCCTCCCACGGAAGTACGGTGCGACGTGTTGCGCTGCCCCTCCGCCTACCCGGAGTCGTCCAGGGCATGCCCCCCTTTTCGTGGAAGTGACCGAAAACCGTTCTCCGCGGGGGGACGGACGACTTCACCCAGGGCAGAACGCCGCGGCCTTCCCCTCGCCAACACGCCTTCTAGGCTGGGCAGGTGAGCACTCAGACACCGAACGAAGCCCGTATGAACGACACCGGCATGCACGAGTCCCGTATGAGGGAAATCCGCCTGAACGAAGCCCGCGTCATCCCGCTGCGACCCCCGGCCGCCCGTCCGGAGGGCCGCCCCGCGGCGAAGGAACCCCTGTGGCGGGACCTGGTCGGCGACGTGCTGCGCCGCGAGCGCCGCGCCCAGGAGCGCACCCTCAAGGACGTCGCCGAGACCGCCCGGATCTCCATGCCGTATCTGTCGGAGGTGGAACGGGGCCGCAAGGAAGCCTCCTCGGAGGTCCTCGCGGCCGCCGCCCACGCCCTCGGCCTGAGCCTCGGCGACCTGCTGGCGCGCGCCCATACGGAACTCGTCCGCGTCACCGCCCGGACCGCGCACCCGAACCGCGGCACGACCAGGAACACCGCGTCGCACAACGGCCTGTGCCTGGCCGCCTGAGCGCGGCGCGGCCTGTCACAGTCCGGCTCGGCGCCTGCTCAGCACCCGGTCGGCGAGCCCGTAGGCGACCGCCTCCTGTGCGGTGAACACCTTGTCCCGGTCCATGTCGGCGCGCAGCGTCGCGATGTCGTGCCGGGTGTGCCGGGACAGCACCTCCTCCACCTGGGAGCGGATCCGCACCATCTCCTGGGCCTGCAGGGCCAGATCGGACACGGTGCCCTGCCGGCCCCCGGACGCCGGCTGGCCGAGCAGCACGCGCGCGTGCTCCAGCACGAACCGCCGCCCGGCGTCCCCGCCCGCCAGCAGCACGGCCGCCGTGGAGGCCGCCTGGCCGACGCAGAACGTGGAGATCGGGGCCTGTACGAACGTCATCGTGTCGTAGATCGCCATCAGCGACGTGAACGAACCCCCTGGGGAGTTGAGGTAGATCGCGATCTCCTGCTCGGGTGCCGCCGACTCCAGGTGGAGCAGCTGCGCGATGACGACGTTGGCGACGCCGTCGTCGATCTCGGTGCCGAGGAAGATGATCCGCTCGTTCAGCAGCCGGCTGAAGACGTCGAAGGACCGTTCGCCCTGCGGGGTGCGCTCGATGACGTTCGGAATCGTGTAGGTGCCCATGCTCACAGCCCCGTCCGTCGCCTGGAGGCCGCCGGGCGCACGTCCGCGAAGGACTCCACGACCCGGTCGACCATGCCGTACTCCTTGGCCTCCTCGGCCGTGAACCAGCGGTCCCGGTCACCGTCCCGGGAGATGGTCTCCGGGCTCTGACCGGTGTGCTCGGCGGTGATCCGCTCGATGGTCCGCTTGGTGAACTCCAGGTTCTGCGCCTGGATCTCGATGTCCGCGGTGGTGCCGCCGATGCCCGCGGACGGCTGGTGCATCATGATCCGGGCATTGGGCAGGGCGTACCGCTTGCCGGGCGCGCCGACGCTGAGCAGGAACTGGCCCATGCTCGCGGCGAAGCCCATGGCCAGCGTGGAGACGTCGTTCGGGATGAGCCGCATGGTGTCGTAGATCGCGAGGCCGGCGTGCACCGAACCGCCGGGGGAGTTGATGAACAGGCTGATGTCGGTGCGCGGGTCCTCCGCCGACAGGATCAGCAGCTGGGCGCAGACCCGGTTGGCGGAGACCTCGTCGACCTGGGTGCCGAGCAGCACGATCCGCTGCCCGAGCAGCTGGTCCGCGAGCTGGTCGTCGAAACGGGTCGGCGGCGTGTCGCCCTCGTCGGCACGTGGTGCGAGGGCGGTGAGTGGAGTCATGGGAGCTCCCGTCGGGTCGGGGATCGGCTTCGACTCCACTGTCGGCTCCGGCCCGCTCCTGCGGCAGGTTTCTCTGCCCGCGGCAGATTCGCCACGGGCAGAGCCCGCCGGACGCGCCCTGGGCCGGGCCCGCCGGATGCGCCTTGGGCCCGGGCCCGCCGGATGAGCCGCGCCCCGGGCCCGCCGGACGCGCCCTGGGCCGGGCCCGCCGGATGCGCCGCGCCCCGGACCCGCCGGATGCGCCCTGGGCCGGGCCCGCCGGATTCACCGCGGGCAGGACCCGCCGCGTTCGCGCCGGCCGGACCCGCCGGGCTGACGGCGGGCCCGGCCCGCCGTCAGCCCTTTTCGCGCAGCTGCCGGAAGAACGCCCGTACGTCCGCGACCAGCAGGTCCGGCTCCTCCATCGCCGCGAAGTGGCCCCCGCGGTCGAACTCCGTCCAGCGCACCAGGTTCTCCGTGCGCTGCGCCCGGTGCCGCAGCGGGATCTGGATCTCCTTCGGGAACAGGGCCAGCGCGGTGGGCACGGTGGACGGCTCCTGCGGGGCGGCGGCACGGCCGGTGGTGTGGGCGCGCTCGTAGTAGATCCGCGCGGACGAGCCGGCCGTCGCCGTCAGCCAGTACAGCATCACGTTCGTCAGCAGCCGGTCCCGGTCCACGGCCTCCTCCGGCAGCTCCTCGGAGTCCGTCCACTCCCGGAACTTCTCGACGATCCAGGCGAGTTGCCCGACCGGTGAGTCCGTCAGCGCGTAGGCCAGCGTCTGTGGCTTCGTCGCCTGCAGCGCCGCGTAGCCGCTGCCCTCGCGGGACCACTGCTCCCAGCTGTGCCAGGACCGCAGCGCCTCCTGCCGTTCCTCAGGGCTCAGCGCCGCGAGCTCCTGTTCGGTCGGCTCGGTGAGCTGCTGGGCGCCCGGCAGCAGATTGAGATGGACGCCGATGACCCGGCCGGGGTGCGCGCGGCCCAGTTCGCGGGAGATGGCCGCACCCCAGTCGCCGCCCTGGACCCCGAACCGCTCGTAGCCGAGCCGGGTCATCAGCTCAGCCCACGCGTCGGCGACCCGTCCCGCCTCCCAGCCCGGCGCGGTGGTCGGCCCGGACAGCCCGAACCCCACGATGCCCGGTACGACGACGTGGAAGGCGTCGGCCGCCTCGCCGCCGTGCGCCACCGGGTCCACCAGCGGTCCCACGACGTCGAGGAACTCCACGATGGAGCCGGGCCAGCCGTGCGTGAGGATCAGCGGGATGGCGTCCGGCTCGGGGGAGCGGACGTGGGCGAAGTGCACGTGCTGCCCGTCGAGGGTCGTGGTGAACTGCGGCCACTCGTTCAGCCGCGCCTCCGCGGCCCGCCAGTCGTAGGTGTGCCGCCAGTGGTGGACGAGGTCGCGCAGATAGTCGACGGGGACTCCGTACGCCCAGCCGGTGCCCGGGAGCTGGTCCGGCCAGCGGGTGCGGTCGAGGCGGTCGTGGAGGTCGTCCAGGTCGCTCTGCGGGATGTCGAGACGGAAGGGACGGATGCCGGTGTCCGCGGCGGATGACGTCATGGCCCGGATGCTAGGTGACCTCGGTGACGAGGCCGTACGGATTAACGGCTGCCCGTGGCCGATGAGTTTCGCCGCCCTGGCCGGTCGACACTGGTGACCGCGTTCCGCGCCGCTTGGCGCGCCTTCAGGAGGTGTCGCATGACCACCGACGGATTCACCACGTGTCTCTGGTTCGACGGCCAGGCCGAGGAGGCCGCGCACTACTACGTGTCGATCTTCAAGAACGCCCGCATCGGCCGGATCGGCCGCTACACCGAGGCCGGGCCGGGCCCCGCCGGCTCGGTGATCGCCGTCGACTTCACGGCCAACGGCCAGAAGTTCGTCGCCCTCAACGGCGGACCGCAGTTCACGTTCAGCGAGGCGATCTCCTTCCAGATCTTCTGCGACAGCCAGGAGGAGGTCGACCACTACTGGACCAGGCTCACCGACGACGGCGGCGAGCCCGGGCCCTGCGGCTGGCTGAAGGACAAGTACGGGGTGTCCTGGCAGGTCATCCCGGACGGGCTGATCGACATGATCAGCGACCCGGACCAGGAGAAGGCGGCCCGGACGATGCGGGCCATGCTGGCCATGGGCAAGCTCGACAAGGCTGCGCTGGAGAAGGCCTACGCCGGGCAGGAGTGAGGCGGCGGGGCGCCCGCCCTCCACGGCCGGCGCCCCCCCCCCCCGGGGGGTACGGCAACCTGGCGGCCCGGCGCGACCCCCCGGCGGCCCGCGCCGGCGC
>NZ_JBEZWX010000061.1:0-30536 GCF_040637635.1 Streptomyces sp. NPDC028635
TGAGTTCTCAAGGAACGGTCGCTTCCTTTGTACTCACCCTCTCGGGCTTTCCTCCGGGCTTCCCTTCGGTCTTGCGTTTCCGACTCTATCAGATCTTTTCTCGATCCGATTTCCTCGGTGCTTTCCAGGTTTACGCTCTCGCGTTTCCCTTTCCGGCGGTTCCGACTTTATCAGAGATTCTGAGCCGGATTTCCCACCCGCTTCGGGGCTGCCGGTGCACGAAGTGTGCCGGGTTCCCGCTGCGGTGGAGCCGTAAACGTACTGGAGCGGGGCGCCTCGATGCAAATCGAGGGGCCCCGCTCCGGGTTCACAGCCGCGGGAGGGTCAAACCTCCACGACGACCGGCAGGATCATCGGCCGGCGCCGGTAGTTGTCCGAGACCCACTTGCCCAGGGTCCGGCGGACCAGTTGCTGCAGCTGGTGGGGCTCTACGACCCCGTCCTGCGCCGAGCGCTCGAGCGCCTCGGTGATCTTCGGGAGGACGTCCACGAAGGCCGAGTCCTCGATGCCCGAGCCGCGGGCCTGGACGTGCGGGCCACCCGTGATCTTGCCCGTGGAGGAGTCGACCACCACGAAGACCGAGATGATGCCCTCCTCGCCCAGGATCCTGCGGTCCTTCAGGGCCGGCTCGCCGACATCGCCGACCGACAGGCCGTCGACGTAGACATAGCCCGCCTGGACCTTGCCGGAGATCTTGGCCTTGCCCTGGACCAGGTCGACGGTCACGCCGTCCTCGGCGATGACGATGTTGTCGTGCGGGACGCCGGTGAGGGCGCCCAGCTCGGCGTTGGCCCGCAGGTGGCGCCATTCGCCGTGGACCGGCATCAGGTTCTTCGGGCGGCAGATGTTGTAGAAGTACAGCAGCTCGCCCGCGGACGCGTGGCCGGAGACGTGCACCTTGGCGTTGCCCTTGTGGACCACGTTCGCGCCCCAGCGGGTCAGGCCGTTGATCACGCGGTAGACCGCGTTCTCGTTGCCGGGGATCAGCGAGGACGCGAGGATCACGGTGTCGCCGTCGACGATGCGGATCTGGTGGTCGCGGTTGGCCATGCGGGACAGGGCCGCCATCGGTTCGCCCTGGGAACCCGTGCAGACCAGGACCACCTCGTGGTCCGGGAGGTCGTCGAGCGTCTTGACGTCCACCACCAGGCCCGGCGGCACCCGCAGATAGCCGAGGTCACGCGCGATGCCCATGTTGCGGACCATCGAGCGGCCGACGAAGGCGACCCGGCGGCCGTACTCGTGGGCCGCGTCCAGGATCTGCTGGATGCGGTGGACGTGGCTGGCGAAGCTCGCCACGATGATCCGCTTGCGGGCCCCGGCGAAGACCTGCCGCAGGACGTTGGAGATGTCCCGCTCGTGCGGCGTGAAGCCGGGGACCTCAGCGTTCGTGGAGTCGGTGAGGAGGAGGTCGATGCCCTCCTCGCTCAGCCGCGCGAAGGCGTGCAGGTCCGTGAGGCGGTTGTCCAGCGGGAGCTGGTCCATCTTGAAGTCGCCGGTGTGGACGACCATGCCCGCGGGGGTGCGGATGGCGACGGCCAGCGCGTCCGGGATGGAGTGGTTGACCGCGATGAACTCGCAGTCGAAGGGGCCGAGGCGCTCGCGGTTCCCCTCGGACACCTCGAGGGTGTACGGGCGGATGCGGTGCTCCTGGAGCTTGGCCTCGATCAGGGCGAGGGTCAGCTTGGAGCCGATCAGGGGGATGTCCGGCTTCTCGCGCAGGAGGAACGGGACGCCGCCGATGTGGTCCTCGTGACCGTGCGTGAGGACGATGCCCTCGATGTCGTCGAGGCGGTCTCTGATGGACGTGAAGTCCGGCAGGATCAGATCGATGCCGGGCTGCTCCTCCTCGGGGAAGAGCACGCCGCAGTCGACGATCAGCAGACGGCCGTCGTACTCGAAGACCGTCATGTTGCGGCCGATCTCGCCGAGGCCGCCGAGCGGGGTGACGCGCAGGCCGCCCTCGGGGAGGGGCGGGGGCGCACTGAGTTCAGGATGCGGATGGCTCAAAAGACTCTCCTCACCACGCGCGCCACGTACCGGTCGGGCACGTGGCGCGTATGACGTTCGTGCAAAAGCAGTTGTCGTTGTCGTTCGCAGGCACCGGTGACCTGCTTATTCAGTTGTGAAGCTCAGGTGCGCGGGGCGGTTGCGCGGCCGCGCGAAGTCTGTTGTCAGAGCTGTACCCCGCCGGCGGCAAGATCGATCTTGAGTTGCTCGATCTCCTCGGGCGAGCACTCCACCATGGGCGCGCGCAGCGGCCCGGCGGGCAGGCCCTTCAGGGCGAGCGCGGCCTTGGTGGTCATGACGCCCTGGGTGCGGAACATGCCGGTGTAGACCGGGAGCAGCTTCTGGTGGATCTCGGTGGCCTTGACGACGTCGCCGGAGACGTACGCGTCGACGAGTGCGCGCAGGTCCGGGGTGACGAGGTGGCCGACGACCGAGACGAAGCCGACCGCGCCCACGGAGAGCAGCGGCAGGTTCAGCATGTCGTCGCCGGAGTACCAGGCGAGGCCGGAGCGGGCGATGGCCCAGCTGGCGCGGCCGAGGTCGCCCTTGGCGTCCTTGTTGGCGACGATCCGGGGGTGCTCGGCGAGGCGGACGAGTGTCTCGGTGTTGATCGGGACGCCGCTGCGGCCGGGGATGTCGTAGAGCATGACCGGCAGCTCGGTGGCGTCGGCCAGGGCCGTGAAGTGCCGGTACAGGCCCTCCTGCGGGGGCTTGTTGTAGTACGGCGTGACGACGAGCAGGCCGTGCGCGCCGGCCTTCTCGGCGGCGTGGGCCAGCTCGATGCTGTGGCGGGTGTCGTTGGTGCCGACACCGGCCACCACGTGGGCCCGGTCGCCCACGGCCTCCAGGACCGCTCGTACGAGATCCGTTTTCTCCGCGTCGCTGGTGGTGGGCGACTCGCCGGTGGTGCCGTTGATGATCAGGCCGTCGTTGCCTGCGTCCACCAGGTGGGCGGCGAGCCGCTGCGCGCCGTCGAGGTCGAGTGCGCCGTCCGCCGTGAAGGGCGTGACCATGGCGGTGAGGACCCGCCCGAAGGGGGTCTGCGGAGTGGAGGTCGGAGCCATGGGTTACACGCTACTCGTTGCGCATCACGTGGTCTGCCCTCGGGGTGCCGGGCAAGTCAGGACAAAAGAGGAGCCCGGCACTGCCTGCTCGGGGGTTCAAGCAGTGCCGGGTCCGTTTGATCAGGCTAGATGAACTTCTCTAAACGCCGCAATACGGACACTTCGCAAGGCTGAACCGTACATGTG
The DNA here is from genome assembly GCF_040637635.1 of Streptomyces sp. NPDC028635. Lineage (NCBI taxonomy): Bacteria > Bacillati > Actinomycetota > Actinomycetes > Kitasatosporales > Streptomycetaceae > Streptomyces > Streptomyces sp. NPDC028635. The sequence continues at coordinate 3,261 of NZ_JBEZWX010000061.1, forward strand.
TGCCGAGCGGCAGAACGGGGGTCCGTTACGGCGCCACACGCCCGTTCGCGTTGAAGGCGGCGTACGTGAGCGGCATGAGCCGGGCCCACTCGGCCTCCATCTTCTCGCCGACCATCTCGATCTCCCGCTGCGGGAAGGACGGCACCTTGGCCAGCTCGTGCTGGGTGCGCAGGCCGAGGAAGTGCATCAGCGAGCGGGCGTTGCAGGTGGCGTACATCGAGGAGAACAGGCCGACCGGCAGCACGGCGCGGGCGACCTCACGGGCGACGCCGGCGGCCAGCATCTCCTGGTAGGTGCGGTACGCCTCGCGGTACGACTCCTCCATCGAGTCGCTGACGAGCTTGTACTGCTCGGGGGTGCCCTCGACGAACCGGTACTTGCCCGGGCGGCCCTCCTGGACCAGCTTGCGGGAGGTGTCGGGGACGTAGAAGACGGGCTGCAGCTCGCGGTAGCGGCCGGACTCCTCGTTGTACGACCAGCCGACCCGGTGCCGCATGAACTCGCGGAAGACGAAGATCGGGGCGCTGATGAAGAACGTCATCGAGTTGTGCTCGAACGGGCTGCCGTGCCGGTCGCGCATCAGGAAGTTGATCAGGCCCTTGGAGCGCTCGGGGTCCTTCTGCAGCTCGTCCAGCGACTGCTCCCCGAGCGTGGACACGCGGGCGGCGAACAGTACGTCGGAGTCGGCCGCGCTGTGTTTCACCAGCTCCACCGTGACGTCGCTGCGGAACTCGATCTTGATGTCATCCTCGGGGATCACGGTTTCGGTGGGCCTTCCGGTCTTGTCGTGTGGCGACGCCACTCTACCCAGTGGCGCGTCCGGGACCGCGCTGCAAGAAGTCGGTGAAACAGGGCACCTTTGAGGCGGTTCGTTCGTCTCTACGGATGACAAAGATCCGTTCTGTCCCCGAAGGGAGACCCACCCCCGATGTCCGGTCGGCGTGAACCCGTCCCGTTCGCCTTCGTAGCCGAGGCCGACAGGTTCCGCAGCAATGTCACTCCTCCGTCCCCTCAGCGGGCGTCCGCCGGTCAGCTGGCCGGCCGGCTGCTGCTGGGGCTGACCATCGTCGCCGCGCTCGTCGGCTCGCTGATGCTGGGGATGCCGGCGCTGAGCCTGGATCACTCCTCCACCGCGCCCGAGCATTCGCAGGCGTCCGAAGGCCACTGATGCCCGCCCACGGCTGTCATGGGGTGGGCGTGGAGCGCCGCCGTGGCCCCCAATGCTGGAGAGCCGGGGCGCGGCCGGATAGCCTCACCGGGCACAGCAGATGCCGGGATCGAGTGAGGACCAGCCGTGCCCCTGCCCTTCCTGACGGCCGACCGCGCGTTCGACACGGAGGCAGCCGACGATGTCGCCCTGCCCCATGACGACCGGGACCGCTGGCGGCGCCCCTACCGGCCCGGTCCCTGGCGGGTGGCGACGGCCGCGCTCTGCCTGCTGCTGGCCTCCTATGTGCTGAGCGCGGCCGTGATCATCGCGCTGGCCGGCACGGTCGGCGGAGCCGCCGCCGTCTTCGGCGTCGCGCTGCTGATCGTCGCGGGCGCGGTGCGGCTGCTGCGCATGGGCGTGTGGGTGAGCGCCCGCGGGCTGCGGCACGTGGGCTTCTTCGTCACACGCACGGTGGCGTGGGAGCGCGTGGCGCACGTGCGGACGGTGCAGCAGCCGGTGCGCTGGCTGGGGCTGCCGCGCACCGTGCAGGGACAGGCGCTGGTACTGGCGCGCGCCGACCGCTCCGGCGATGCCGTACCGCCGCTGCTGACCACGCACAACGCGGACTTCCTGAGCCGCGCCGAGGCCTTCGACCGCGCGGCGGACGCGGTGGAGGCGTGGGCCGCGGAGAACCGCCGGGGCTGATCGGCCACGGCCTGCGGTGAAGCCGCACGGCGACAGCGGGAAGGGGCCGGGCCGCGGGTGAACGCGGACCGGCCCCTTCTGGGTACCCGTGGCCCGGGCGCCGGGGCGGCGTCGCGGGCAGGGCCGGTCAGACCTGGACCGGCCGGCCCTCGTGGAGGGCTATCGCCCGTTGCATCGCCTTGCGGGCGCGGGGCGTGTCGCGGGCGTCGTGGTAGGCGACGGCGAGGCGGAACCAGCAGCGCCAGTCGTCCGGGGAGGCCTCCGTCTCGGCCTTGCGCCGGGCGAAGACCTCGTCCGCCGAGTCACGGTCGACACGGCCGCTGGGCAGGCGTTTCAGCTCGTCGACCGGCAGGCCGCCCTCGGCCTCGAGTTCCGCGGCGAGGGCGTTGGCCTTGCGGACGAACTCGGTGTTCTTCCACAGGAACCACAGTCCGATGACCGGCAGGATCAGCACCGCGATGCCGAAGGTGACGGTCAGCGGTGTGCCGGACTGGATGAGCATGACGCCGCGGCTGCCGACCAGGACGAAGTAGAAGACGAGGACGGCGGCCGTGACGAGGTAGGTGATCTTCGCGCGCATGAGGGTCAGAGGCTCAGTTCAGGTCCAGGAAGTGTTCCAGGCCGAAGGTCAGGCCCGGGGTGCTCACCACGCGGCGCACACCGAGCAGGATGCCCGGCATGAAGCTGCTGTGGTGCAGCGAGTCGTGCCGGATGGTGAGGGTCTCGCCCTCGCCGCCGAGCAGGACCTCCTGGTGGGCGAGCAGGCCGCGCAGCCGGACCGCGTGCACCGGCACACCGTCGACGTTCGCGCCGCGGGCGCCGTCCAGGGCGGTGACCGTGGCGTCCGGCGCCGGGGCGGAGCCGGCCTTGGCACGGGCCTCGGCGATCAGCTGGGCGGTGCGGGTGGCGGTACCGCTCGGGGCGTCGACCTTGTTCGGGTGGTGCAGCTCGACGACCTCGACGGACTCGAAGTACGGGGCGGCGATCTGCGCGAACTTCATGGTGAGCACGGCACCGATGGAGAAGTTCGGGGCGATGAGCACGCCCGTCTCAGGGGACTGGGCGAGCCAGCCCTTGAGCTGCGCGAGGCGCTCGTCGGTCCAGCCCGTCGTACCGACGACGGCGTGGATGCCGTGCCGGACGCAGAAGTCGAGGTTGCCCATGACCGAGGCCGGGGTGGTCAGCTCGACCGCGACTTGGGCGCCGGCCTCCGCCAGCGTCTCCAGCTTGTCACCGCGGCCGAGGGTGGCCACCAGCTCCATGTCCTCTGCGGCCTCGACGGCCTTGACCGCCTCGGCCCCGATCCGGCCCTTGGCACCGAGGACCGCCACGCGCAGCTTGCTCATCTGTTGCTTCCTTAACGGAGGTGCTAACGGAGGTGACTCACGCGACCGCGTCGTGCAGCCGCGCGGCCTGCTTGTCCTTCAGCGGGCCGATGACCGACAGCGACGGGCGCCGGCCCAGGATGTCGCGGGCGACGGCGCGGACCTCGTCCGGGGTCACCGCCGCGATCCGGGTCAGCATGTCGTCGACGGACATCTGCTCGCCCCAGCACAGCTCACTCTTGCCGATGCGGTTCATGAGCGCACCCGTGTCCTCGAGACCGAGCACGGTGGAGCCGCGCAGCTGGCCGATGGCCCGCTCGATCTCGTCGTCGGACAGACCGTGCTCGGCGACCTGGTCCAGCTCGTCGCGGCAGATCCGCAGTACGTCGTGCACCTGGGAGGGACGGCAGCCGGCGTACACGCCGAACAGGCCGCAGTCGGCGAAGCCGGAGGTGTACGAGTACACGCTGTAGGCCAGGCCGCGCTTCTCGCGGACCTCCTGGAACAGGCGGGAGGACATGCCGCCGCCGAGGGCGGTGTTGAGCACGCCGAGCGCCCAGCGGCGGTCGTCGGTGCGGGCCAGGCCCGGCATGCCGAGGACGACGTGCGCCTGCTCGGTCTTGCGGTTCAGCAGCTCGACCTTGCCGGCGGCGCGGACGCTGCGGCTGCCCTGGCGCGGGCCGATCGGCTGGGCGTCCTCGCTCTTGAAGGCGCCGGCCTTCTCGAAGGCGACGCGCACCTGGCGTACGACCTTGTTGTGGTCGATGTTGCCGGCGCAGGCGACGACCAGGTGGGTCGGGTCGTAGTGCTTCTTGTAGAAGCGGCGGATGCGATCGGCGGTGAGGGCGTTGACCGTGTCGACCGTGCCGAGGACGGGGCGGCCGAGGGGGTTGTCGCCGAACATCGTGTGCGCGAACAGGTCGTGCACGCAGTCGCCCGGGTCGTCCTCGGTCATCGCGATCTCTTCGAGGATCGCGCCGCGCTCGACGTCGACGTCCTCCTCGAGGATCAGGGAGCCGGTCAGCATGTCGCAGACGACGTCGATGGCGAGCGGCAGGTCGGTGTCGAGTACACGCGCGTAGTAGCACGTGTACTCCTTGGCCGTGAACGCGTTCATCTCGCCGCCGACGGCGTCGAGGGCGGAGGAGATGTCCAGCGCGGACCTGCGGCTCGTGCCCTTGAAGAGCAGGTGCTCCAGGTAGTGCGTGGCGCCGTTCAGGGCCGGGGTCTCGTCGCGGGAGCCGACGTGGGCCCAGATGCCGAAGGTGGCGGAGCGGACCGAGGGCAGGGTCTCGGTGACGATGCGCAGGCCCCCGGGGAGGGTGGTCCTGCGGACCGTGCCGATGCCGTTCTCGCCCTTGATGAGGGTTTGGGTACGGGCGACGGCCCGCGCCTCCGAGGAGGTGCGGGCCGTCGCCTTGAAGCCACGGGACGTCACTGGTCGGCGTCGTCCTTCGCGTTCTCGTCGCCGTCTTCGCCCTCGATCACGGGAACGAGGGAGAGCTTGCCGCGGGAGTCGATCTCGGCGATCTCGACCTGGACCTTCTGGCCCACACCGAGGACGTCCTCGACGTTCTCCACGCGCTTGCCGCCGGCCAGCTTGCGGATCTGCGAGATGTGCAGCAGACCGTCCTTGCCGGGCAGCAGGGAGACGAACGCACCGAAGGTGGTCGTCTTCACGACCGTACCCAGGTAGCGCTCGCCGACCTCGGGCATCGTCGGGTTGGCGATGCCGTTGATCGTGGCGCGGGCGGCCTCCGCCGAGGGACCGTCGGCGGCACCGATGTAGATGGTGCCGTCGTCCTCGATGGTGATCTCGGCGCCCGTGTCCTCCTGGATCTGGTTGATCATCTTGCCCTTGGGGCCGATGACCTCACCGATCTTGTCGACGGGGATCTTCACGGTGATGATCCGCGGTGCGTTCGGGGACATCTCGTCCGGCGTGTCGATCGCTTCCATCATCACGTCGAGGATGTGGAGGCGGGCGTCGCGGGCCTGCTTGAGGGCCGCGGCCAGGACGGAGGCCGGGATGCCGTCCAGCTTGGTGTCGAGCTGGAGGGCGGTGACGAACTCCTTGGTGCCGGCGACCTTGAAGTCCATGTCGCCGAAGGCGTCCTCGGCACCGAGGATGTCGGTGAGGGTGACGTAGTGCGTCTCACCCTCGATCTCCTGGGAGATCAGACCCATGGCGATACCGGCGACGGGGGCCTTCAGCGGCACACCGGCGTTCAGCAGCGACATGGTGGAGGCGCAGACCGAACCCATGGACGTCGAGCCGTTGGAGCCGAGGGCCTCGGACACCTGGCGGATCGCGTAGGGGAACTCCTCGCGCGCCGGCAGCACCGGCACGAGGGCGCGCTCGGCCAGGGCGCCGTGGCCGATCTCGCGGCGCTTCGGGGAGCCGACGCGGCCGGTCTCACCGGTGGAGTACGGCGGGAAGTTGTAGTTGTGCATGTAGCGCTTGCGGGTCACCGGCGAGAGGGTGTCCAGCTGCTGCTCCATGCGGAGCATGTTGAGGGTGGTGACGCCCAGGATCTGGGTCTCGCCACGCTCGAACAGCGCGGAGCCGTGCACCCGCGGGATGGCCTCGACCTCGGCGGCGAGGGTACGGATGTCCGTCACCCCACGGCCGTCGATGCGCTTCTTCTCCTTGATCACGCGCTCGCGGACCAGCTGCTTGGTCAGCGCGCGGTACGCGGCGGAGATCTCCTTCTCGCGGCCCTCGAACTCCGGCAGGAGCTTCTCGGCGGCGAGGCCCTTGACGCGGTCCAGCTCGGCCTCGCGCTCCTGCTTGCCGGCGATGGTGAGCGCCTGGGCGAGCTCGGGCTTGACGGCGGCGGTGAGCGCCTCGAGGACGTCGTCCTGGTAGTCCAGGAAGATCGGGAACTCGCCGACCGGCTTGGCGGCCTTGGACGCCAGGTCCGACTGGGCCTTGCAGAGGACCTTGATGAAGGGCTTCGCGGCGTCCAGACCGGCGGCGACGACCTCCTCGGTGGGCGCCTCGGCGCCGCCCTCGACCAGCTTGATGGTCTTCTCGGTGGCCTCGGCCTCCACCATCATGATCGCGACGTCGCCGTCCTCCAGGACGCGGCCCGCGACGACCATGTCGAAGACGGCGTCCTCGAGCTCGGTGTGCGTCGGGAAGGCCACCCACTGGCCGCGGATCAGCGCGACGCGGACGCCGCCGATCGGGCCGGAGAAGGGCAGGCCGGCCAGCTGCGTGGACGCGGAGGCGGCGTTGATCGCCACGACGTCGTACAGGTGGTCGGGGTTGAGCGCCATGATCGTGCAGACGACCTGGATCTCGTTGCGCAGGCCCTTCTTGAAGGACGGGCGCAGCGGGCGGTCGATGAGGCGGCAGGTCAGGATCGCGTCCTCGGAGGGCCGGCCCTCACGGCGGAAGAAGCTGCCGGGGATCTTGCCGGCGGCGTACATCCGCTCCTCGACGTCGACCGTCAGCGGGAAGAAGTCGAGCTGGTCCTTGGGGTTCTTGGAGGCGGTGGTGGCCGACAGCACCATGGTGTCGTCGTCCAGGTACGCCACGGCCGAGCCGGCGGCCTGCTTGGCCAGGCGGCCCGTCTCGAAACGGATGGTGCGGGTGCCGAAGGCGCCGTTGTCGATGACGGCCTCGGCGTAGTGGGTCTCGTTCTCCACTAGTGTTTTCTCCTCGTCCTCGTCCCTCCTCGCCCGTGTGGCGGGGGGACGGTGGCGGAGAAGCGCTCCGTGCGGTGCGGGCCGGTCTTCGATCGAAGCACCCGGGATTCGCTGTCCCGGGGGCCACTACCGAGGACCGGCGGCGGCGTGGTGCGCTCCTCCTCTTCGTCTTACGTGATCAGCCCCTACCCTCCGTGGGCGGGCCGTATCACGCGGTGTCGTACGTATTGCGTTGTGCTACCACACTACAAAGGGGCAGTGACAGTGCGCACGTACAGCAAAGGGAGCGGCCCCCCTTTTCCCAGGGAACCGCTCCCTTCACGGCGTCTTACTTGGCGCCCGCCGCACCACGGCGGATGCCGAGGCGGTCGACCAGCGTACGGAAGCGCTGGATGTCCTTCTTGGCGAGGTACTGCAGCAGGCGACGGCGCTGACCGACCAGGATCAGCAGACCACGACGGGAGTGGTGGTCGTGCTTGTGGGTCTTGAGGTGCTCGGTCAGGTCCGAGATCCGGCGCGAGAGCATGGCGACCTGGACCTCGGGGGAGCCGGTGTCGCCCTCCTTCTGACCGAACTCGGCGATGATCTGCTTCTTCGTAGCGGCGTCGAGCGACACGCGTACTCCTCAATACTGTGTATTGCCTCCGAGTGCCCCCGGTCTACATCTCGGGAGAGCTTCCACGACTCGGGAGGCGGGGATCCGCTGAGCGCGACCACCAGGGCCCGTGAGGGCTTCCGGGGGTGCGTACACATACGGCCGTCACTCAGGGTACCAGGCGCAGGCAGGGGCCTTCCGCCAGGTCCCGGAACCGCCCGAACGGGGGACGCGCGGCCACTAGGGTGAGGCCACTGATCGTTCCTACCTCGAAGAAGGGGCCGGTGGGGCATGGCCGAGTCGGCAGAAGAGATCAAGGCGCGCAAGGAGCGGGAGCGGGACGAGCTGTACGCGCTCGACATCTCCGGCGTCGAGTGGCACGGCGCGCCGGGCACCGAGGAGCACGAGGAGCGCGTCGAGATCGCCTACCTTCCGGGCGGCGCCGTGGCCATGCGCTCCTCCCTGGACCCGGGCACCGTGCTGCGGTACACGGAGGCGGAGTGGCGCGCGTTCGTGCTGGGCGCGCGGGACGGGGAGTTCGATCTGGAGCCGACGCGGGAGGGCGGGGCGGCGAACGCCGGGTGACGGTCGATCGATGCGGGGCGGCACGCGTGGGTGCCGCCCCTTTTTCGTGCCGCGACCACTTGTCGCATCAAGTGCCCATCACGGTGAGCAGGTTGACCGGTTTCTGACCAAAAGGAGTTCATATACCGTCATTTCGCGGCCGGGTGGGGCGTCCCGGACCGGCGCCGAGCGGCGGGCGGGCCTGACGAGGTGGGGTACCTGGTGATTAGGCTGGGACCGGCGCGACGCCAGAACCCGTGGAACCGGTGTCTGCGTCACAGGGGGAGGGCCGCTGATCGGACGACCTCGTTGCATTTCGGACCACTCGAACGACAAGAAATGGTCGGCCCGGCACGGCTTGAGGGTGCTCGACCACACCAGGAGGAACTGTGAGCAGCGATCGGGACGGGAACCGCGGGGGCTGGGCCACGCCCGGCGACGACCAGCCCGACGCGGAGTCCGCCATCGAGACGACGGGCGAGTTCACCATCGACTACGCGCCGCCTGCCTGGTACACGCAGAACGCGTCCGGGGGCTCGGGGGCGGCGGCCGGTGCGTCCGGTTCCGGCTCGGCGGGGGCGCCCGGAGGCGGTACGGCGTCGGGGCCCGCGGCCGTTCCCAGCGTTCCGCTGCCCGGGCTGACGCCGCCGCCGCACGCGGCCGGTGGGTCCGGGGCGTCCTTCACTCCGCCTCCGCCTCCGCCGGCGCCCTACACGCCGCCCGCCTCCGCTCCGGCTCCGGCTCTCGGGGCCGCGTACACGCCGCCTCCGCCGCCGCCCAGCGGCAGCCCTGTGGCCGTGCCCAAGTTGCCGGTGGGGAGCGGGTTCGAGCCGCAGCGGCCTCAGGCTCAGGCTGCCCAGGAACCGGAGCAGCCGTGGCAGGAGACGCCGGCCGCCGCCGCGGCGCCGGCCGCCGATCCCGCTTCGCCCAGCGCTGTGCCGCACATTCCCGTTCCGGGGTTCCAGGGACAGTGGGGGGCCCCGGTGGCTCCTGCGACCGGTCCGGCGGATGCGAGTGGTTCCGCTGACGCGCCTTCCGGTTCGGCCGGCTCGCCTTCCGTCTCCGGTGGTGACGCCGGTGCCGAGTTCGGTAACGGGGACATCGAGAGCGGTGCCACCATGCGCTTCTCGGCGGTGGCGCTGAAGCGGCAGATCGCCGAGCATGCCGCGACCGTCCAGGGTGACGCCGAGGACAAGGCCGACGCCCAGGACAACGCCGACGCCGAGGACACGGCCGCGGTGGAGGAGAAGGGCGCGGCAGAGGACAAGGGCGAGGTTGAGTCCGGGGACGAGGCCGAGGTCGCGTCCGGGGACGAGGCCGAAGTCAGGGCCGAGGTCGCGGCCGGCGAGCGGTCCGACGATGAGGAGCGCGGCGAGGGGCGCGAGGACGCCTCGGACGAGGGCGCCGCTGCGGCCGACGAAAGCGCCGGCGCGGCAGCTGATCCGCACGGCGCCGCGGATGACGCGGTCGAGGAAGAGGTCGAGGAGACCGTGTCGTCGGTCGCGGGCGAGACGCAGGACGGCACTGACGCGGTCGTCGATGAGACGTCCGCGCCCTCCGACGCGTCCCCCGAATCCGCTGAGTCCGCTCCCTCCGCCGACGAGGCCGCAGCGGACGCCGAGGCGGTCGGCTACGACGACTCCGGTGAGTCCGACGACTCCCCCGCCGACGCTCCCGAGCAGGAGGCGCGTGCCGAGTCCGCCGACGTGGTTCCCTCCGCCGAGGCGCCGGCCGAGCCCGTACCGGCTGCCGACCTGGCCGACGAGCCGCAGGACGCCGTTCCCGCCGCTGCCGCCCAGCCGCAGGATGCGCCGCCCGCCGACTGGAATCCCCCGTCGGCTCCGCCGGCCGGAGTCCCTCCGCTGCCGCCGTCGTACCAGCCCGCCGCGCCCGCACCCGCGGCTCAGTGGCCCGCGCAGTCGCAGCCGGAGCCCGTGGCCGCCGCCCCGCAGGAGCAGCCCCCGTTCCAGCCCCAGGCGCCACAGCCCGCGCCCGGCGGTTGGAACACCCCCGCCGCGCCGCAGCCGGGCCAGCCGTACCCGCCCGCCGGCTACGGCTTCCCGCCGCCCGCGCCGAACGCCCAGCCTGCCGCCGACCCACAGGCCAACGCGCCCCAGCAGCCCGCCGGTTACGGCTTCCCGCAGCCCACGGCAGCTCCCGCGCCCACTCCCCCGCAGGCACCGAGCGGTTACGGCTTCCCCCAGCCCGGCGCGCCCACTCCGCCCGCGCCCCAGGCGCAGCCTGCCCCGCCGGTGCCGAGCGCTCAGCCCGACAACTCCGCCCAGCCTGGCGGCGGTTACGGCTTCCCGCAGAGCGGCGCGCCCGCCTCCGCGCCGAACCCGCCCGCCGGGTACGGCTTCCCGCACCCCGGTGCGCAGCCGGAGCAGCAGGCCGCTGCGCCCAATCCCCCGGTGCAGCCGGGTGGTTACGGCTTCCCCCAGCCGCCCGCTCACCCGGGGCAGCCCGCACACCACGGCCAGCCCGCACACCCCGGCCAGCCCGGCCAGCCCGCACAGGCGTACCCGGGCGCGCCGGACGCCCCGCAGGCCGCCCAGGATGCCCAGCCCCCGCAGGTCCCCCAGGCCCCCCAGGCCCCCCAGCCTCCCGTCGATCCGCGGCTCGGGGCCGCCTGGCCGCAGCCCATGCAGCATGACCAGCGGCAGCCCACCCACCCCGGTGCGCCGCTCGGTTACACGGCCGCCGTGGAGCTGTCCTCCGACCGGCTGCTCAACTCCAAGAAGCAGAAGGCGAAGAGCACCCGTCCGGTCGGCGGCGGTTCGCGGTTCAAGCTGGGCGGCAAGAAGGAGGAGGCCGAGCGGCAGCGCAAGCTCGACCTGATCCGCACGCCGGTGCTGTCCTGCTACCGGATCGCGGTCATCAGCCTCAAGGGCGGCGTGGGCAAGACGACCACGACCACCGCGCTGGGCTCCACCCTCGCCACCGAGCGGCAGGACAAGATCCTCGCCATCGACGCCAACCCGGACGCGGGCACCCTCGGGCGCCGGGTGCGCCGGGAGACCGGGGCCACCATCCGTGACCTCGTCCAGGCGATCCCGTACCTCAACTCCTACATGGACATCCGGCGGTTCACCTCGCAGGCGCCGTCCGGCCTGGAGATCATCGCCAACGACGTCGACCCGGCCGTGTCGACGACGTTCAACGACGAGGACTACCGGCGCGCCATCGACGTGCTCGGCAAGCAGTACCCGATCATCCTCACGGACTCCGGTACCGGCCTGCTCTACAGCGCGATGCGCGGCGTGCTCGACCTCGCCGACCAGCTGATCATCATCTCGACGCCGTCCGTGGACGGTGCGAGCAGCGCCAGTACGACGCTGGACTGGCTGTCCGCGCACGGGTACGCCGAGCTGGTCTCCCGTTCCATCACCGTCATCTCCGGGGTCCGCGAGACCGGCAAGATGATCAAGGTCGAGGACATCGTGGCGCACTTCGAGACCCGCTGCCGCGGGGTGATCGTGGTGCCGTTCGACGAGCATCTCTCCGCCGGTGCCGAGGTCGACCTCGACATGATGCGGCCCAAGGTGCGGGAGGCGTACTTTAACCTCGCGGCGATGGTCGCCGAGGACTTCGTCCGGCACCAGCAGTCGCACGGCCTGTGGACCAGCGACGGCAACCCGCCGCCGGTGGCCGCCCCGCCGTTCCCCGGCCAGGCGGGACCCGGCCAGCCGTACCCGGCCCAGCCGTACCCGGGCCAGCCGCATCCGGGGCAGCCGGTCCCTGACCAGCACATGCGGGACCAGCACATGCCGGACCAGCACCACCCGGGTCACGCGGTCCCCGGCCAGCCGTATCCGGGGCAGCCTGCCCCCGAGCAGCCGTACCCGGGGCAGCCTGCTCCCGGCCAGCCGTACTCCGGCCCGCCGCCGGTCGCGGGTCAGCCGTTCCCTGGGCAGCAGCCTTCCGGACAGCACATCCCCGGACAGCAGATCCCTGGCCAGTACGTCCCCGGTCAGCCGGGCGCGGAGCAGTCCGCGCAGGGCCAGCCGGTTCCTGGCCAGCCGGGCCGGCCCGGTCAGCCGTACCCGCAGCCCGTGCCGCAGGCCGGTCAGCCGTACCCGCAGGCCGCCGCCCAGCCGGGACAGCCGTACCCGCAGGCCGCAGCCGCGCCGGGACAGCCGTATCCGCAGGCCGGCCCCCAGCCGGGACAGCCCTACCCCGAGCCCGGACAGCCCGCCGTACCCGCTCAGCAGCCCGATCCGCAGGCGGCCCAGCCGGGACAGCCGGGACAGCCCGGTCAGCCGGATGAGTCCGGCCGGCAGCCCGGCTACCCTCCCGCCGGCTACGGCTACCCGCAGCCCCACCCCGGGCAGCCGGGTCAGCCGGGGCACCCCGGGCAGCCCCCGGCACCGCCCCAGCAGTAGCCGCCGCAGACGCCTGCTGTCGCCGCCGACGGCAGCAGGCGCAGGACATGCGAAAGGGCGGCCGGTGCCCGAGGCACCGGCCGCCCTTCGGCGTCGTACGGGGTCAGCGCGGCGGCTGGGAAGCCGCCACCAGGTCACGGCAGCGCTTCACGTCCTGCGCCATCTGCTCCAGCAGCGCGTCCAGCGTGTCGAACTTCGCCTGACCGCGTACGAAGGCCAGGAAGTCGACGGCCACATGCAGGCCGTAGAGGTCCAGTCCGACGCGGTCGATGGCGTACGCCTCCACCGTGCGCTCGGTGCCGTCGAACTGCGGGTTGGTGCCCACGGAGATCGCGGCCGGCATCGCCTCGCCGTTGGCGTGCAGCCAGCCGGCGTAGACGCCGTCGGCCGGGATCGCGGTGTGCGGGAGGGTCTCGACGTTGGCCGTGGGGAAGCCGAGTTCGCGGCCGCGCTGGGCGCCGCGCACGACCACGCCCTCCACCCGGTGCGGGCGGCCGAGGATCTCGGCGGCGCCCGCCATGTCGCCCTCGGCGACCAGGCGCCGGGTCAGGGTGGAGGAGAACGGCTGTCCGCCCGCCACCTCACCGGACAGGTACAGGTCGACGACCTCGACGTCGAAGTCGTACACCTTGCCCTGTTCGACGAGGAACTCCACGTTGCCCGCGGCCTTGTGGCCGAAGCGGAAGTTGGGGCCCTCCACGACCGCCTTGGCGTGCAGCTTGTCCACCAGGACCTTGACGACGAAGTCGGCGGGCGAGAGCTTCGAGAACTCCGTGGTGAAGGGCAGGATGAGCACCGCGTCCACGCCCAGGCCGGCCATCAGCTCGGCGCGGCGGTGGTGCGGGGCGAGCAGCGGCGGGTGGCTGCCGGGGCGGACGACCTCGCTGGGGTGCGGGTCGAAGGTGACCACGACGGCGGGGACGCCCAGCTCGCGGGCGCGGTCCACGGCGTGCTGGATGATCAGCTGATGGCCCCGGTGCACCCCGTCGTAGGAGCCGATGGTGACGACGCTGCGCCCCCAGTCCTGGGGGATGTCCTCCAAGCCACGCCAGCGCTGCACTGTGACCGCTCCTCGAACCCGTGTCCGTGTCTACGTTCTTACGCAGGTCTAAGGGTGCCATGCCGCGCCCGCCCTGCCTGCACCGGCATCATCGCTGTGACCGGCTGCACGCCGCCGGGCCTGCGGGAGCCGGTTCATGCGGGGACCCGGACGCCGGCCAGCTGCTCGATCGTGCGCCGGGCGCTGGGGCCGACGAGGGCGGCCCAGTCGGCCGGTGCGGCGGTGAGCCAGCCGGTCAGGCGGGTGGCGAAGCCGGGCACGTGGCGGCCCAGGTCGACCAGGGCACGGTCGTAGCGGGCGGCACCCTCCGGGGTGCGCACGAGGAGGAGGCCGACGCGCTGGACCAGCGCACGCAGTTCGTCGCCGGTGATCGCGGGGACGGCCGCGTGCAGCAGCGTGTCGAGCACGGCCGGGTCGCTCTCGTGGGCCAGCAGGACGTCGCGCAGGTCGCGGCGGAGCGCGGCGGACACAGGGGTGCCGGGGTCGGCGAGGACGGAGGCGAGGGCCGTACGCACCCGGTCGGGGCCGTCCCTGAGCAGGCCGGTGAGCAGCGGGAACAGCACCGGACGGGCGTCGCCGCCCTGGTCCAGGCGGCGGGCCGCGTATCCGGCCAGGCGCTCCGACAGCGCCTCGGGCCGCTGCTGCACCGCCTCCCGAAGGACGTCGGCGACACGGTGGGCCAGGGACGGCGGGGCGGTGTCGGCGAGTGCGGCCAGGGTCCGCCCCGCGTCCTGTGACGCGGCGGTGAGCAGCCGGGTGCGGAAGGCTTCCAGGACGTCGTCGGGATGGGTGGGCAGGGCGGCGGCCAGGGCGGCGGGCGGCAGCTGCCGGTCGCCGGCGGTGAAGTGGCGCACGGCGTGCGGCAGGTGGCGGGCGCGGCTGTGCGGGTCGCGCACGAGGAGGGCGAGCGCGCCGACGTGCAGGGCGGTGTCGGCGAGCAGGGCCAGGGCGGCGTAGCGCAGCAGCGCGCGGTCGGCGTCGGTGCGTACGTGCGGGGCCGCGCGCAGTCCGTACGTCAGGGCCGCCGCCCGGCGTGCGGGCCGGTCGTCGTGCGCCCAGCGGTCGACGGCCCGGCACAGCGCGGACGGCTCGTCCCCGGCGAGCACGCCGAGGAGTTCCCCGGCGCGCGGATGAGCCGCGTCCACGAGGGCGTCGGTGAGGTCGTCCAGGGCGCGGTGCCGGTGGGTGTGCAGCAGCGCCTGCGCGGCCGTCGCGACGGTGGCGTGCGGGGTCGCGGGCAGCGGCCGCCCGTCGTCGAACCAGCGCACCAGATGCCGTTGTACGGCGGTGGGGTCGGCGGCGAGCAGCTCGGCGGCCGTGTCCAGGAACCGCGGTGTCCGGCCGTCCTGCGGGGCGGGGTCGGCGAGGACGAGCCGGCGCAGCAGGTCGAGGAGGTCGGCCGGGTCCAGCGCGAGCGACGTGCAGAAGGCCGGCCCGAACCACGTCGGCGCGAGCCGCCGCTCGGCGATGCGGTCGGCGATGCCCCGCAGCACGGCGAGGTGACGGGCTGCGTCCGGCACCCGCGGCAGGGTCTCGGCGAGCAGGTGGGTGGCCCACCAGGACCCGGGGTCGGTGTCCAGGGCGTCGAGCAGACCGGTCAGGCGGGCGGCGAGGGCGTGCGGGCCCTGCTGGCGCTCCAGCAGGAGCAGGGCCTGCACGACGGGGCCGATGCGGTGGTGCGGGACGGGCGCGGGGTGGGCGTCGGCGCGGTGCACGAGGGCGCGCAGGGCCGCGTCGAGGTCGAGGTGGATGCCGTGGACGTGATCGGCGAGTTCCTCGTGGGCGAAGCGGTAGCCGTCGCCGGCCGGGACGAGGAGGCCCTCGGTGAGCACGGCGGAGGCCCAGCCGGTGCCGCCGCCGAGGGCCGCCGGGGCCGGTCCCCAGGGGAAGACGGCCTCGAAGGAGGGCCGGTCCAGCTCGCCCTGGCCGGGCCCGAGGCTGCGCCGGGCCGCCTCGTGGACCTGCCGCGCGACCTTCGCCGCGAGCCGTCGCACGGCCGTGCCGCGCAGCCCGAGCCCGGCGGCGAGCCGGACGGCGATGCGCAGGCACATCAGGTCCAGATGGGCGGCGAGCACGTCGTGCCGGTCGACGCGCACGACGGCCGACGGCACGGGGGCTCCCGCGCCCGGCGCGGCGGACACCGAGGACGGCGAGCCGGTGCCCGCGGCACCGGACGCCGACGACGGGGAGCCCGCACCCGCACCGGCAGACCCCGGCGGTGAACTCCCACCCGCGGCCGCAGACCCCGACGACGGCGAGCCCCCACCCGCAACGGCAGACCCCGACGACGGTGAGCCGGTGCCCGCGGCGCCGGACGCCCAGGACGGGGAGCGCCTGCACGCGGCGCCGGACGCCGGGGACGCAGGGTCCGCGTCTGCGCCGGGATACGGAAACGGAGACGGAGACGGCGGCGGGGCGGGCGAGGGGGAGGGTGTAGGCGGCTCGGCCAGTGCCGTGCGGACCTCTGCCAGCAGGCGCAGGGTGAGGGGATGGCGGGCGTCGCGGTCCGCGAGGACGCCGTCGGGGATGCCGAGGCGCGCGCGGACGAGCCGCGCCTCTTCCTCGCTCAGGTCGCCGAGGCGTACGCAGGGCGGCAGTCCGGGGGCGGGACGGCCGTGCAGCAGGCGGGGCGGGAAGCTCGCCCCGGCCTCCTCCCAGTACTCCGGCCGGCAGGCCACCACCAGCCGGGCGCCCGTCCGTGCCAGCCATTCCGCCGTCCCCGCGGTCCACTCCCCCAGGCGGTGCGCGAGGACGGGCGGCATCTCCTCGGGGCCGTCCAGCAGCAGGAGCAGCGGGCGCCCGGCGTCCCGGGCGAGGCGGGCCACCCGCTCGGGACCGAGGTCGCGGGGCGCGTCCGTGGCGCGCGACGCGGCGACGATCCGCGCCGCCCGGGCGAGGGCCCGGCCGGCCGCGTCGGCGACGGAGGTGTCGCCGGGGGCGAGGTCGGCGCCGCGCAGCCACAGGGTGGGTGCGGGGCCGGGGCCGCGGTGCCGTCGGTCCGCGAGGGCCGCCAGCTCCGTCGTACGGCCGCTGCCGGGGGCGCCGACGAGGGCGAGGACGGCGGCCGGGCCGGCCGTGAAGGCGGCGAACTCCCGGGCCGGGTCGGCGCGTTCGACGGGTTCCGGTACCGCGCGGGGCGGGCCGTCGGAGCCGACGGAGGTGATGGTGAGTTCGAGGACGCCGGCGAGATTGAGGTCGGCTCCGTAGGCGGGGACGGTGGCCGCGTTGCGGGCGAGCAGTTCGGCGAGCGGGCCGGCCGGGGCGGGCCGCAGGGGTACGGCGAATCCGCAGTCCCGGTGACCGGAGCGCAGCGCGGTGCCGACGACGCCGATGACGGCGCCGGTGCCGGCGTCGAGCACCGGGGCTCCGGCGGCGCCACCGCCCAGCCGGAGGGCGTCCTGCCCGGCGGTGCCGATGGCCAGCTCCAGGGCGTCGTCGAGGACGTGGAAGCGGTCGGTGGCGGTGTAGGTCACGCTCGTGGCGCCGAGGAGGCGCGCCTCGCGCCAGCAGCCGGCCGGGAGGCGGACGTAGGTGCCGGTGCCGACGCGGTCCCGGACCGTGAGCGGGAGCGGTTCGGTGCCGAGGCCGGCCGTGTGCACGAGGGCGAGGCCGTGCTCGGGCAGCGGGGTGACGGCGTCGGCGGTGACGACGCAGCTGCGGTCGTCCGTGCCGTACAGCGCGAGGCGGGCGAGACCGTCGACGGCCTCGTGGCTGGTGACGACGGTGCCGTGGTGGTCGGCGGCGAAGCCGAGGCCGCGGGGGCGGCCGGCCAGGTCGCGGATGCGGACGAGGGCCGCGTCGGGGCCGGTGGGAGGTGGAGTGTCGGGCGTGTGCCGGGAGCGGTCCCGCGGGCCCCGTCCCGCCATCGTCGTACCTCCCGCCTGTGCCTCTTGTCTCGACGGTAGGCGGGCGGTGATCGGCGGGACAGACGGCGTGGTGAACGCGCCCCCCTGCGCTCCCCCGGTTCACTCCGAGCGCCTGCCCGGACGGGTGAATGGACGGAGGGCGCTGGATACACCCTAGGGGTGGGGGAACCGAGGGGGGACCGTGGAGCGGCGGCAGCGAGTACCCCGTGACCGCCGCTCCACGGGCGAAGCCCCTCGGTCAGGCGAAGACCGCGAGGCTCTTGGCCTTGCCCTTGTGCGACTCGACGAGGCCGAGCAGCCGGTTCTCCGGTCCGAAGACGGCGACGGTGCCGGCGTCCGCGTACTCGTCCGGCATCTCCAGCCGTACGCCGTTGGTGAGCAGCCGGGCGCGCCTCGCGTCCACGTCCCAGCGGCGGAACGCGGCGGCGGCCGCGTCGGCGATCGGCATCACGGTCAGTTCCTGCTGGAGCTCGTCCAGGGTCTTGGCCGTGTCCAGCTTGTAGGGGCCGACCCGGGTGCGGCGCAGGGCGGTGAGGTGGCCGCCGACGCCGAGGTCGGCGCCGAGGTCGCGGGCCAGGGCGCGGATGTAGGTGCCGGAGGAGCAGACCACGGAGACGACCAGGTCGAGCACCGGGGTGCCGTCCTCGGCGACGGCCTCGCGGACGTCGTACACGGCGAAGGAGGAGACGGTCACCGGGCGGGCCGGGATGTCGAACTCCTCGCCCTCGCGGGCCCGCTTGTAGGAGCGCACTCCGTTGATCTTGATGGCGCTGACTTTGGACGGCACCTGCATGATCTCGCCGGTCAGCTTGGCGACGCCGGCGTCGACGGCGTCCCGGGTGACGTGGGAGGCGTCGGTGGAGGAGGTGAGCTCGCCCTCGGCGTCGTCCGTGATCGTGGTCTGCCCGAGGCGGATGGTGCCCAGGTACTCCTTCTCGGTCAGCGCGAGGTGGCCGAGGAGCTTGGTGGCTTTCTCGACGCCGAGGACGAGCACACCGGTCGCCATCGGGTCGAGGGTGCCGGCGTGGCCGACGCGGCGGGTCCTGGCGATCCCGCGCATCTTGGCGACCACGTCGTGCGAAGTGAAACCCGACGGCTTGTCGACGATGACGAGGCCGTCGGGCGGGGTGGGCTTGCTGGTCATTCGGCGGCGTCGTCCGTCTCGTCGTCGTCCTCGCCCGGCTTGCGGTACGGGTCCGCCTCACCGGCGTAGGTGGCGCCCGCGGAGACCTCGCGCACCTTCTCGTCGGACTGGCGGGCCCGGTCGAGCAGGTCCTCGATGTTCCGGGCGGTGTCCGGAAGGGCGTCGGCGACGAAGGTCAGCGTCGGCGTGAACTTCACACCGGCGGCCGCCCCGACGGCCGAGCGGAGGACGCCCTTGGCGCTCTCCAGGCCGGCGGCCGCCGCCTTGCGCTCCTCGTCGTCGCCGTACACCGTGTAGAAGACGGTCGCCTCCCGCAGGTCACCCGTGACCCGGGTGTCCGTGATGGTGACGTGCGAGCCGAGCCGCGGGTCCTTGATCCCGCGCTGCAGCTTCTGGGCCACCACCTCTCGGATGAGGTCCGCCAGCCTTTTCGCCCGCGCGTTGTCGGCCACTGGTCCGTCTCCCGTTCTTTCTCTGCTTGCGTTTCGTGTTGGTCAGTCGTCGTCTTCGCCGTGGAACCGCCGTCGTACGGACAGCAGCTCCACCTCGGGGCGGCCGGCGACCAGCCGTTCACACCGGTCGAGTACGTCGGTGAGGTGCCCCGCGTCACCGGAGACGGCGGCGAGGCCGATGATCGTCCGCCGGTGGAGGTCGATGTGGTCCACCTCGGCCGCACTCACGGCGTACTTGCGCTGGAGTTCGGCGACGATCGGGCGGACGACGGAGCGCTTCTCCTTGAGCGAGTGGACGTCGCCGAGGAGGAGGTCGAAGGACAGCGTCCCCACGTACATGTGTGTAACCGGTTCACCCGCCGGTACGGGATCGATGGCCCCGCAGCCGTGCGGCCGGGGACATCAAGAACCGTACAACGAAGCGGCCCGCACGATCGACGGATATCACGCTCCGTGGACCGTGGGAACGGGCCGCAAACGGCGCACCGGCCGACGGGACACTCGGTCCCGTCGGCCGGCACGCACCGGGGGTGTCACACCCGCGGCTTCTCGCGCATCTCGTACGTCGCGATGACGTCGTCGACCTTGATGTCGTTGAAGTTTCCGAGGTTGATACCACCCTCGTAGCCTTCGCGGATCTCGGTGACGTCGTCCTTGAAGCGACGCAGACCCTCGATGTTGAGGTTCTCCGCGACCACCTTGCCGTCGCGGATGAGGCGGGCCTTGGTGTTGCGCTTGACCTCGCCGGAGCGGATGAGAACACCCGCGATGTTGCCCAGCTTGGACGACTTGAAGACCTCGCGGATCTCCGCCGTACCGAGCTCGACCTCTTCGTACTCCGGCTTGAGCATGCCCTTGAGGGCCGCCTCGATCTCCTCGATCGCCTGGTAGATGACCGAGTAGTACCGGACGTCCACGCCCTCGCGCTCGGCCATCTGCGCCGCGCGGCCGGCCGCGCGGACGTTGAAGCCGATCACGATGGCGTCGGAGCCCATCGCCAGGTCGATGTCGGACTCCGTGACCGCACCGACACCGCGGTGCAGGACGCGGATGTCGACCTCTTCGCCGACGTCCAGCTGGAGCAGGGAGGACTCGAGGGCCTCGACGGAACCAGACGCGTCACCCTTGATGATCAGGTTCAGCTGCTGGACCTCGCCGGCCTTGAGCACCTTGTCCAGGTCCTCGAGCGAGACACGGCGCGTGCGCTTGGCGAAGGCCGCGTTGCGCTCACGGGCGGCACGCTTCTCGGCGATCTGGCGGGCCGTACGGTCCTCCTCGACCACGAGGAAGTTGTCACCGGCACCCGGGACGTTGGTCAGGCCCAGGACCTGGACCGGCGTCGACGGACCGGCCTCGGCGACGTTGTTGCCGTTGTCGTCGAGCATGGCGCGCACGCGGCCGTAGGCGTCGCCCACCACCATCGTGTCGCCGACCCGCAGGGTGCCTCGCTGGACGAGGACCGTCGCCACGGCACCGCGGCCGCGGTCGAGGCGGGACTCGATCGAGATGCCCTGCGCGTCCTGGTTCGGGTTGGCCCGCAGGTCGAGCGAGGCGTCGGCGGTGAGGATGACGGCCTCGAGGAGGCTGTCGATGTGCAGACCCTGCTTGGCGGAGATGTCGACGAACATGGTGTCGCCGCCGTACTCCTCGGCCACCAGGCCGTACTCGGTCAGCTGACCGCGCACCTTGGTCGGGTCGGCACCCTCGACGTCGATCTTGTTGACCGCGACCACGATCGGCACGTCGGCCGCCTTGGCGTGGTTGAGCGCCTCGACCGTCTGCGGCATGACGCCGTCGTTGGCCGCGACGACCAGGATCGCGATGTCGGTCGACTTCGCACCACGGGCACGCATGGCGGTGAACGCCTCGTGACCCGGGGTGTCGATGAAGGTGATCTTGCGCTCTTCGTCGTTGACCTCGGTCGAGACCTGGTAGGCACCGATGTGCTGGGTGATGCCGCCGGCCTCGCCCGCGATGACGTTCGTCTTGCGGATGGCGTCGAGCAGTCGGGTCTTACCGTGGTCGACGTGACCCATGACGGTGACGACCGGCGGACGGACCACCAGGTCCTCGTCGTCGCCCTCGTCCTCGCCGAACTCGATGTCGAAGGACTCGAGCAGCTCGCGGTCCTCCTCCTCGGGGCTGACGATCTGAACCTCGTAGTTCATCTCGCCCGCGAGGAGCTGCAGCGTCTCGTCGGAGACGGACTGCGTGGCCGTGACCATCTCGCCGAGGTTCATCATGACCGCGACGAGCGACGCCGGGTTGGCGTTGATCTTCTCCGCGAAGTCGGTGAGCGACGCGCCGCGGGAGAGACGGATGGTCTCGCCGTTGCCGCGCGGCAGCATCACGCCGCCGACGCTCGGGGCCTGCATGGCCTCGTACTCCTGGCGCCTCTGCCGCTTCGACTTGCGACCGCGACGCGCGGGACCGCCGGGACGGCCGAAGGCGCCCTGCGTGCCACCACGGCCACCGGGACCGCCGGGACGGCCACCGAAGCCGGGACGGCCACCGCCGCCACCGGGACCGCCGGGACGACCGGCGAAGCCGCCGCCGCCACCGCCGCCGCCGGGACGACCGGCGAAGCCGCCGCCACCGCCGCCGCCACCGGGACGACCGGCGAAGCCGCCGCCGCCGGGACGACCGCCGCCGCCGGGCCGGCCGGCTCCGGCCGGTCCTCGGCCGCCGCCGGGGCCGCCGCCGGGACGCGGGCCGGCAGCGGGACGCTGCGGCATCATGCCGGGGTTGGGACGCGGACCGCCGGGACGCGGGCCGCCGGGGCCTGCGCCCTGCGGGCGAGGCATGCCGCCCGGGGTCGGACGGGCGCCGCCGGGAGCCTGCGGACGAGGACCGCCGCCCTGGCCGCCGGGGGCCTGCGGACGGGGACCGCCGCCGGGAGCACCGGGGCCGCCGGGACGCGGAGCACCCTGCGGGCGGGGAGCCTGCGGGCGCGCCATGCCGGCGTTGCCGCCGGAGGTGAAGGGGTTGTTGCCCGGACGGGGACCGGCCGGACGGGCGCCCGGACGCGGAGCGCCGGCACCGGGACGCGCGCCGCCCTGAGCGGCGGCGGGACGCTGGCCCTGCTGGCCCTGGCCGGGAGCACCGGGACGGGCACCGCCGGGCTTGGGGGCACCGGGACGCGCGCCGGGGCGCGGACCCTGGGCGGCCGGAGACTGCGGAGCGGCGGGAGCGGCCGGCGGAGCGGTGAACTCCGGGGCGGCCGGAGCCGGACGCGGCGCGGGCTTGGGGCCGGGCACCGGACGCGGGCCGGGGGCCGGCGCGGCAGGAGCCGGGGAAGCCGCGGGCTGCTCCGCCGCGGGCTTGGGGGCGGCCGGCGGCTTCGGGGCAGCCGGACGTGCCGCCTGCGCCGGGGACGGCGCGGGGGCGGGCTTGGGGGTGGCCTTCTTGGCGGCGGGCTTGCCGGACTTGCCGGAGCCACCACCCTGGAAGGCGTCGGTCAGCTTGCGTACCACAGGCGCTTCGATCGTCGAAGACGCCGAACGGACGAATTCACCGAGTTCCTGGAGCTTGGCCATGACGACCTTGCTCTCGACACCGAACTCCTTGGCGAGTTCGTATACCCGGACCTTAGCCACTTCGCTCCTTTGAGGTCCGGGTGATGCCGGACCGTCGCTAGTTCATGGGCGTACTCATCGCGTACTCATCGAGTGCTCATCGCAATCTCGACCTGCTTTCGACTCGCGAGGTACCTACACCGCACGGGGTGCCGTGCGGCACGTCTTCTTACCGTGTTGCCTGCTCGGCAACTGTTGCCTGCTCGACGTACTGGCGCAACGCCTTTGTGTCGAGCGCTCCCGGGGCGCGCAGTGCCCGCGTGAACGCCCGGCGGCGTACCGCCTGATCGAGACAGACCAGGGCGGGGTGCACATAGGCACCCCGGCCGGGCAGCGTACCGCGTGGATCAGGGACACACTCGTCCTTGATCGCCACGATGCGCAGCAGCTCCGTCTTGGCCGCTCGTTCCCGGCACCCCACACAGGTGCGTTCAGGGCATGCTCGGTCCCGTGTCCGGCCAGACACCCTTAAGTCTACCTCCCCGAACGCACCTCACCCCTTTGGGGCAGGATTCGAACAGTTGCCGTAGGCCAACCTGTCGTGATCTCAGCGACACGCGGCCGGTATTTATTCCTCGGAGGCCCGCTCGTCGGGCTGAGCGGCCTGCTCGGTGTCCGGCCGGATGTCGATCCGCCAGCCGGTGAGCCGGGCCGCGAGCCGGGCGTTCTGGCCTTCCTTGCCGATCGCCAGCGACAGCTGGTAGTCGGGGACGGTCACCCGGGCGGAACGGGTCGACATGTCGACGATCTCGACCTTCGACACCCGTGCGGGTGACAGCGCGTTCGCCACCATCTCGGCCGGGTCGTCCGACCAGTCGACGATGTCGATCTTCTCACCGTTCAGCTCGCCCATGACGTTGCGCACCCGGCCGCCCATGGGGCCGATGCAGGCGCCCTTGGCGTTCAGACCCGAGCGGGTGGAGCGGACGGCGATCTTGGTGCGGTGGCCGGCCTCACGGGCGATCGCGGCGATCTCGACGGACCCGTCGGCGATCTCCGGGACCTCCAGCGCGAACAGCTTCTTCACCAGGTTGGGGTGGGTGCGCGAGAGCGTGACGGACGGACCGCGCACACCCTTCGCCACCCGTACGACGTACGACCGCAGGCGCATGCCGTGCGGGTAGGTCTCGCCGGGGACCTGCTCCTGCACCGGAAGGATGGCCTCCAGCTTGCCGATGTCGACCAGCACGTTCTTCGGGTCGCGGCCCTGCTGGACCACGCCCGTGACGATGTCGCCCTCACGGCCGGCGTACTCGCCGAGCGTCGCGTCGTCCTCCGCGTCCCGAAGGCGCTGCAGGATCACCTGCTTGGCGGTGGTCGCGGCGATCCGGCCGAAGCCGGAGGGGGTGTCGTCGAACTCGCGGGGCTCCTGGCCCTCCTCGAGGTCGTCCGGGTCCTCCTTCGCCCACACGGTCACATGCCCGGTCTCCCGGTTGAGCTCCACGCGCGCGTGTCGGCGGCTTCCCTCGGTGCGGTGGTAGGCGATGAGGAGGGCCGCCTCGATCGCCTCGACCAGCAGGGGGAAGGAGATCTCCTTCTCCCGGACCAAGCCCCGCAGGGCACTCATGTCGATGTCCACGGCTACGCCTCCTCTGCGTTCTCGTTCTTGTCCTTGCGGCTGAATTCCACCTGCACGCGCGCCTTCTCGATCTCCGGGAAGGCGATGCGGCGGGTGGTTGCCTTGCGTCCCTTGACCCCGGGCACCTCGAGGTCGAGTCCTTCGTCGTCGACCCGCAGGATCCGCGCGAGCAGCTCGCCGCCCTCGGTCAGCTGGAACTTCGCCAGCCGGCCCGTGGCGCGCACGTAGTGCCGGTGCTCGGTGAGGAGGCGCTCCGCGCCCGGGGTGCCGACCTCGAGGGTGTACTCCCCCTCGCCCATCGCGTCGG
Source organism: Streptomyces sp. NPDC028635 (assembly GCF_040637635.1). NCBI lineage: Bacteria > Bacillati > Actinomycetota > Actinomycetes > Kitasatosporales > Streptomycetaceae > Streptomyces > Streptomyces sp. NPDC028635. The sequence continues at coordinate 27,619 of NZ_JBEZWX010000061.1, forward strand.
TCTCGTCGAGCTTCGCCGAGAGCGCACGGCTCACATCGGCGATCTGGTCCAGGTCGGCTCCGGTGTCGGAATCCACGACCACGCGCAGCACACGCTTGCGTCCGACGGAGTCCACGGCGATCTCTTCCAGATCGAGGCCCTCGGAGGTGACGAGCGGTTCCAGCAGTTCCCGCAGCCTCTCGTGGTGGGTGGTGCTCATCCGGGTGACTCCTCGGCCGCGTGTGCTGTTGTGGGATGGGTCGCGTGTCAGGTCAAAGGGTATCCGGTCCCGGACGGTGATGCCGTCCACCTGTGCACGAGCGGTGCCGGTGCGTGGCCGGGGGTAGGCCGTGGCGGTGTCGGTGGGGGGTCGCGGGAGGTCGTGGCGGTGTCGGTGGGGGGTGCGGGTGGTCGTGGCGGTGCCGGTGGGGGTGCGGGTAGGTCGTGGCGGTGTCGGTGGGGGTCGCGGAAGGCCGTGGCGGTGTCGGTGGGTGGTCGATGGTGGTTGCGCGTGGTCTCCGGAGGGGGGCGGTGTCACGGTGGGTGGCCGGTTCCCCGTGCCCCCGCACGGAGGGGAGGGGGTGCCGATGGGTGGTCGGTGGTGCCGATGGGTGGTGGCGGAGGGGGGCGCGGGTACGGTGATCACGGGCCGTGTGCCCGCCGGTCCCGCTCGTACGAGTTCCCTGAGGACGACTGCCGTGCCGTTCCCTCCCCCGCGCCTGCCCTCGGGGCCGCGCCGAAGAACCCTCCTCGTCGCGTCCGCCACGGGCGCCCTGCTCGTCGCCGGCTGCTCCGGCGGCTCCGAAGACGCCGGGGGCACGAGCACTCCCTCACCGACCGAGCGCACACGCGCGCGTGCGGCGCGGGACAGCGCGGGACTGCTGGCGCGCTACGACGCCGTGCTCGCCGCCCATCCGCCGCTGGCTGCGCGGATCGGGCCGCTGCGGGCGGAGGTCGCACGGCATGTGGAGGCGTTCGGCGGTACGGCGCATGCGGGTACGGAGGGCCCGGCGGGGGCCTCCAGGGCGTCGGGGAGTCCGTCGGGGGTGCCTTCGGTGTCGGGGAGTGCGTCGGGGGCGCCTTCGGCGTCCGGGGGTCCTTCGGTGTCGGCGTCCGTGTCGCCCGTCGTTCCCGTCCCCGGCACCGAGAAGGAGGCGCTGGCGCAGCTGGCCGGTGCCGAGCGGGTGCTGGCCGATCGGCGGGCCTCCGAGCTGGCGGGCGTCGACGGTGAGCTGGCGCGGCTGCTGGCCTCCGTGGCGGCGGCCGGGGCGGCGCACGCGTTCCTGCTGACCGAGGGGGCCGCATGAGGGACACCGAGGTGATCCAGGCGCTGCAGGCGGCGCTGGCCGCCGAGCACGCCGCCGTGTACGGCTACGGCGTCGTCGGCGGCCGGATCGGCACCGCCCGGCGCGCGGAAGCCCGGGCGGCGTACGACGCGCACCGGGCGCGGCGTGACGCGCTGGTGCGCGAGGTCCGCGACCGGGGCGCGCGGCCGGTCGCCGCGGCGGCCGGGTACGCGCTGCCGTTCCCCGTGCCGGACGCGGCGGCGGCGGTACGGCTCGCCGCCGACCTGGAGGAACGTGTCGCCGGCGTGTACTCCGACCTGGTGCGGGCCAGTGCCGGGCAGCGGCGGCGGGACGCGGCCGGTGCGCTGCGGGAGGCGGCGGTCCGGGCGGTGCGGTGGCGCGGCGGGAGCGTAGCCTTCCCTGGGCTCGCCGAACGGGGCGGGACGCCCACGGCGTAGCGGACCCGTGCCGGAGGCGTAGCGGAAGGAAGGAGCGGCTCGCGTATGGCTTTCGAACCGCCGCGGCGTCTGGTGAGGGCGCTGGGTGAGACGGCACCGGGCGGTGACGAGTGGCTGGAAAGGCTGCCGGAGGCCGTGGCGCAGGCGGTCGCGCTACGCGGGTTGACCGTCGAGCGGGTGCAGGTGCCGGGCGGTCGCAGCAGCCTGGTGCTGCTCGTGCGGTGCGCGGACGGGACGCCCGCGGTGCTGAAGCTGGCGCCGCCGCGGGCTCGTCCCGAGGCGGAGCGGGCGGCGCTGGCCCACTGGGCCGGGCGCGGTGCCGTGCAGCTGCTCGATCCCTCGCCTGCCGTGCCCGGGGTGCTGTTGCTGGAGCGGTTGCATCCCGAGGTGTCGGTGCGGTCGTTGCCCGAGGCGCGGGCGTTGCTGGAGGCGGCGGGGACGTTGCGGCGGCTGTGGGTCGAGCCGCCCTCGGAGTACGCGTTCGAGACGGTGGCCGAGCGGACGGGACGGCAGGCCGAGGCGATGCGGGCGAGCGCCGAGCGGGATGCCGAGGTGGCACCGCTGGTGACGGAGGCGCTGGCCGCGCGGGACGCGTTGCTGGTGGCTCCGCCGGAGCGGCGGTTGCTGCACGGGACGTTCCGGCAGAGCAAGGTGCTGGCCGGGGACCGGATGCCGTGGCTTGCGGTGGGGCCGGATCCGGTGGTGGGCGAGTGCGCCTTCGATCTGGCGCGGTTGGTGCGGGACCGGGTGGAGGATCTGATCGCCTCGCCGTCGGGGGCGACGACCACGCGGCGGCGGGTGAAGCGGCTGGCGGAGTCGCTGGAGGTCGATCAGGAGCGGTTGCGGGGGTGGACGCTGTTTCGCGCGGTGGAGTCGGGGGTGCGGGCACTGCGCGTGGGGCGGCCCAAGGACGGGGAGTTGCTGCTGGAGTTCGCGGGGTGGCTGTAGCGGTGCCTGTGCCTGCGGCGCCGGGTGCGTTGTCGGCTGCGGGTGCGTTGTCGCCTTTGGGTGCGTTGTCGGCTGCCGGTTCGTTGTGGCTGGTCGCGCCGTTCCCCGCGCCCCCTTTTGTGCCTGCGGCGGCCCGTTGCGGTCCGGTGGGTGGTTGCGGTTTCGCCTGCGGTGCGTTGTGGGGCGGGGCCGGGGTGGGGGGTGTCCGTCCTCGGTCCGGCCGGCCGTCACTCGATACGGCGCCCAC
>NZ_JBEZWX010000062.1:0-26718 GCF_040637635.1 Streptomyces sp. NPDC028635
ATCTGGGGGGGGTGTCCGTCCTCGGTCCGGCCGCCCGTTTCCGACGAGGGGCGCCGTTGCCCGGTGCCGGCCGCTGCGGGCGGACACCCCCCACCCCGGCCCCTTCCCGCCGTACGCGCCTGCGGCCCGTCGCCCCTTCCGGCTCCGGTGCGGGGCGCGCGGCGCGGGCCGGGGGTCCGTTCCGGCGGTCGGCCACCGTGGACACCTAGGGGCGCGGGGAACTGCGCGACCCGCCACGACGTGCCCGCACAGGCCTTGGGGCCCCCGCCGGTCGGGTGCGGGCCCGGGGGTCCGTTCGGGCGGTCGGCCACCGTGGACACCTGAGGGGCGCGGGGAACTGCGCGACCGGCCACGACGTGCCCGCACAGGACCTGGGGCCTCCGCCGGTCGGGTGCGGGCCGGGGGTCCGTTCCCGGCGGTCGGCCACCGTGGACACCTAGGGGCGCGGGGAACTGCGCGACCCGCCACGACGTACCCGCACCGGACGGGCAGCCGTGCGCGGGGGCGGCGTTCGGCGGAGCCTATGCCGCGTCCGGTGCCGGTGGCGCCAGTTGTGTGGCCAGCCATGTGGGGACTCCGCCCAGGAGGCGGAAGAGGCGGCGGGCCTCCTCGCGCAGGCGGGACGCCTCCGGTTCCGGTTCGGTGTCCGCGAGGGACGCCAGTGCCGGGGCCGTGCCGACGAGATAGCCCAGCTCTTCGCGCAGCCGCAGGGACTCGGTGAAGCCGTGGCGCGCCTCGGTCAGTTCGCCCTCGCGCAGGGCGAGGCCCGCCAGGTGGCGCCAGGTGAAGGAGAGCAGGAGCGCATCGGCGTGCGCGGTGGCGCCCGCGTGGGCCCGGCGGAAGGCGGCGTGCGCCGCCTGGGGCGCGTCGCCGAGGTTCTGGGCGACCAGGCCGCGGCGGAAGTCCAGCAGCGCGCGGGCGTGCGAGTCGCGCGGGATCAGGGCCGCCGCCCGGCCGAGCGCGGCGCGGGCCTCGTCGGCCCGGTCGCGCACCCCGTGCAGCGTCGCGGCGTAGGCCACGTACCCGCGTTCACAAGCGGCCGCCCCGCGCTCCTCGTCCGTGTGGGCCAGGGCCTCCGCGGTGCGCAGCGCGTCCTCCGCCTCCTCCCAGCCCCGCTCGGTGTACAGGCAGCGTTCCGCCAGCAGCGCGGCCCGCTGGAGAGCCGTGGCCGCGGTGTCCGGCTTCAGCAGTTCCGCCGCGTCGGCCCAGCATGCGCGGGAGCGCAGCCGCCATACCGCGGTCTGGAGGGGATCGTCAGCTGCGGTCGTTCCGGTACCAGACATGGCGGTATGCGCCACATTGCCCTCCCCGAGCACGCCATTGAGCTATGAGTGGTGGCGGCATTCCAGCACCTATCGCGGTGCCGGGCCAAGGGGGTGGGTGAAGGAATTCACAAAGTCGGGTCGCTCTTCGGTCAGCTCATGCGCAGCGCCAGGAAGAAGTCCAGCTTGTCCTCGAGGCGCGAAAGGTCCCGGCTCGTCAACTGCTCGATTCGCCCGACCCGGTAGCGCAGCGTGTTGACGTGCAGGTGGAGACGGGTGGCGCAGCGGGTCCAGGAGCCGTCGCAGTCGAGGAACGCCTCCAGGGTGGGGATCAGCTCGGCGCGGTGCCGGCGGTCGTAGTCGCGCAGGGGGTCCAGGAGACGGGCGGTGAAGGCGCGGCGGACGTCGTCCGGGACGAAGGGGAGCAGCAGGACGTGGCTCGCCAGTTCCTGGTGGCCCGCCGCGCAGACCTGGCCCGGGCGGGCGGCGGCCACCCGGCGGGCGTGCCGGGCCTCCTCCAGCGCGCCGCGCAGCCCCTCCGCCGAGTGCACGGCGGCGCTCACGCCGAGCGTGACCCGGCCGTCGCCGTCCAGCCCCGCGGTCAGCGGCTCCCGTACGGTCTGGAGCAGGGTGTCCGCAAGGATGCCGGTCTCGGTGCCGTCGTGCTCGGTGGTGACGGCCGGGAGCGGGACCAGGGCGATCGCCTCGTCGCCGGTGTGGGCGACCGCGATGCGGTCGGACGGCTCGGGCCCGGTGGCCTGCGGGTCGACCAGGATCTCCTCCAGCAGGGACTGGGCGACCGGGCCGCCGTCGACGTCGCCGCCCTCCCACTCCACACGGGCCACGACCACCTGCCAGTGCGGGGCCGCGCCCAGGCCGGGCAGCAGCACGGGAGCGGCCACGCGCAGGCGCGCGGCGATCTCCGCCGGGGCCGCGCCCGTCTGGACCAGTTCCAGGACCTCCTGGGCCAGGCGGCGGCGGACCGTGCGGGCCGCGTCGCGGCGGTCCCGCTCGACCGCGATCAGCTGGGTGACGCCCTGCAGCAGGTCCAGGCGCTCCTCGGCCCAGTCGGAGGCGTCCGCCTCGACCGCGAGCAGCCAGTCGGACAGGACCGTCTCGCGCACGTCCCGGGCGGCGGCCTGCGGGGAGCGGCCGCTGCTGCGGACCGGGAACAGCGAGTACGTCGTCGCGCCGAGCGTGACCCGGTGCGGGCCGCGGCGGCCGGTGCGGGTCGCCGCCAGGTGCTGGGCCGCGAGCCGGCCGCACACCTCGGCGGGCAGCGCCGGTGCGGCCTCCTTCGAGCCGGCGATCAGCCGGCCGGTGGGGGAGAGCACCCAGGCGCGCAGGTCGAGGTCCGAGCCCAGCAGGTCCAGGACCACGTCGGGGCCGCCGCCGGCGGGACCCGAGGTCATCATGCGGCGGTGCCGGTCCACCACGGCCGCGAGGTCTCCGGCGCGCTCGCCGGAGACCTGCCGTACGACGTGCTCGGTGATCGTCGCGAACGCCACCGACTCGTGCACCGCGAACAGGGGCAGGCGGTGGCGGGTGCAGGCCAGGACGAGGTCCTCGGGCACATCGCCCAGCTCCGCCTCGCCGGCCGCCAGTGCGGCCACGCCGGCCTGCACCAGGATCCGGACGAACGGTTCGGAGTCGTCGGCGTCCCGGCGCCAGGCCAGGCCGGTGAGGACCAGTTCGCCGCCGGAGAGGTAGCGGCTGGGGTCGCGCAGGTCCGTGGTCATCACACCGCGCACGGTGCGGTCCAGTTCGTCCTCGCCGCCGAGGAGCCTCAGGCCCAGCGCATCGGTGTCCAGCAGTGCGCGCAGCCGCATTCTCGTCGCCGCCGTTCTTTGTCTCGAAAACTTCGGATGAATCTTGTGCCGGGGAGCCGGGCGCGATGCCGGGCGGTCACGCCCCGTGGGCTTCTGGGCTGTGTTTTCTGTTGCCAGAGGAAGACGTGGGGGCTACCGGGCCCCTCACTTCATACGAATCTACAAGATGACTCTTCTGACCACCCAACTCCTTCATGGTTTCCGTGACTGACCGGCATGGAGCAGTCGGCGGTGTACTGAGTCCACTTCGGTGAACAGAACGTGAACCAGCCAGCCTCACCGCACGCCGAATGACTTGATCTGCACGACCACGAGACGTAGAAGAGAGCCGGTCATGGACTGCCTTCGCCCCACCAGCCGGGAGGGACTGCTCGCCGTCACGGCCGAGCGCCCCGGCGTGGTGCCGATCGGGGGTACCGACGTGATGGTCGGAGCCCGTGTCCCGTACCCGCAGATCGTCGACGGTCTCCGTGCCGAGCTGCCCGCCCGCGCGCCCGCCGCGCTGACGGTCGCCTCCCCCCGGATCCGCCGTGGCGGCGGCGCGGGCGGCAGCCTCGGCACGGCTTCTCCCACCCGCCGCGCCCACCTCGCCCCGCTCGCCCCCGGCGTGCACGAGGCGGAGCGGGCGGCTCCGGGCACCTGGGCGCTCCCGACGGCGGACGGCCCGCGACCGCACCGGCCCGGCCGGCTGCGGCGGCCTTCCGCACGGCGAGCCGCGGCGGTGCCGGTTCCCGATCCGGACCGCACCGCGGTGCGGCCCGAGCGTCCGGCCCGCCCGGCGTAACCCACAGACTCTCCGGGCGGCGCAGGGAACGTCACACCCTCCACGCGCCGCCCGGAGGAAACCCCTTTGAGTTCCGCTCCGCTCGCGGGCCTTGAAGTACCTGCAGTTCGTTCGTCTCGGGCCGTCCCCCGGGCGTCCATTCCCAAATCCCGCAGCCGCGGCCCAATCCGGTGCCGTCGGTTCCCACGCGGGTGCCCCTGTGAACCTTGGGAGATGGCACCATGACCCAGCAGTCAGTGGAGCCCAGGACCACCGCCGAAGACGCGGGCTCGGGAAGCCGCGTCCCGGCCGGACGGTCCTGGCTCGACCGGTACTTCCACATATCCCAGCGGGGATCCACTGTCGCGCGTGAAGTGCGCGGCGGCGTCACCACCTTCATGGCGATGGCGTACATCCTGCTGCTCAACCCCGTGATCCTCTCCGGCGCGGACAAGTCCGGGGACTCCCTCAGCCAGAAGGCGCTGATCACCGCCACCGCGCTCGGCGCGGCGTTCTGCACCCTGCTCATGGGCTGGTTCGGCAAGGTCCCGCTCGCCATGGCCGCCGGACTCTCGGTCTCCGGCGTGCTGGCCGGCCTCGTGATGGGCAACAAGGACCTGACCTGGGCCCAGGGCCTGGGCATGTGCGTGGCCTACGGCGTCGTGATCATGCTCCTGGTGGTCACGGGACTGCGCGAGCTGATCATGAACGCGATCCCGCTGCCCCTGAAGCACGGCATCACCATGGGCATCGGCCTCTTCATCGCGTTCATCGGTCTGGTGAAGGCCGGCTTCGTCCACGCCGGCCAGGCCACTCCCGTCACCCTCGGAAACGGAGGCGAGCTCGTCGGCTGGCCCGTGCTGCTCTTCGCGGTCACGCTGCTGATGATCTTCATGCTCCAGTCCCGGAACGTTCCGGGCGCCATCCTCATCGGCATCGTCACCGGCACGGTCCTCGCCCTGATCGTCAACGCCGCGGGCCTCGTCGACGACAAGGCCTGGGCCAACGGTGAAGCCCCCGCGCTCCACGGCAGCGTGGTGTCGATGCCGGACTTCTCGCTCATCGGCAAGGTGTCCTTCGGCGGCCTGGGCGACGTCGGCTACATGACGGTCACCTTCATCGTCTTCACGCTGGTGCTCGCCGGCTTCTTCGACGCGATGGCCACCATCATCGGCATCGGCACCGAGGCCAACCTCGCCGACGAGAAGGGCCGGATGCCCGGTCTGTCCAAGGCCCTGTTCATCGACGGCGCGGGCGGTGTCATCGGCGGTGTCACGGGCGGCTCCGGGCAGTCCGTGTTCATCGAGTCCGCCACCGGCGTCGGTGAGGGTGCCCGCACCGGACTCGCCTCGGTCGTCACCGGCGGGTTCTTCGCCCTCTGTCTCTTCTTCACGCCGCTCACCGCGATCGTGCCCAGAGAGGTGGCCTCGGCCGCCCTCGTCACCATCGGCGCGATGATGATGATGAACGCCCGGCACGTGGACTGGGGCGACCGCTCCGTGGCGATCCCGGTCTTCCTGACCGTCGTCATCATGCCGTTCACGTACTCGATCACCCCCGGTGTCGCCGCCGGTGTGATCTCGTACTCCGCCATCAAGGTCGCTCAGGGGAAGTGGCGCGAGATCGGCCCGTTCATGTGGGGTCTGACCGCTCTCTTCATCGTCTACTTCGCGCTCCATCCGCTCCGCTCCCTGCTGGGCGTGCACTAGCCGCCCCGGCACGACGGGCTGTAGCCGGCGGGCGCCCGAGGACGGCCGACCGTCCTCGGGCGTTCCGGTGCAGCGACGAGGGTGCCTTCACCGCCGGCCTGACCCGTGGCGTCGGACGACATCCTCGCCACCCCGGTGCGGGCCGGTGATCCGGTCCGCAGCGGGGTTCGCGGCCGCGCCGGCCGCTGCCGCCCGTGGGGAGGCGGCGGCGGCCGCGCGGATCGCACCGGCCCCGCCCACCGACCGGCGGGGCCCTGCCGTATGTCCCGACGGCTCCGCCGAGGCCGGCGCCCGGTCGTGCCGCGGCGGCCGGCGCCGGTGGCCTGAACACCCGCCGACCGATTTGCGCGCCGGGGCTCCCGAGCCGCAAGGTGATCACTCTGTCACCGGAGGGACGGGGGAACGGGTGCCGGAGAAACAGGGCGTGGCCGGGCCAGGTGCGGCGGACCGGGCCGGGGCGGCCGGGGACGAACCGGGCGGTGCGGCGCCGGGGTCCGGCCGAATACGGCGGATGCCGGCCTGGGCGACCACGGTGCTGGGCGTCTTCCTGCTGGCCGACCTGGTCGTGGTGTGCGGGGCGTTGCTGAGCCTGTGGCCCGCGCTGCTCGAGGTGGTCCGGGCGGGGGTGGCTCCGGGGACGACGGCCCGGTGGTCGCCGTTCGGGCTCGGCGACTGGGCGCTCACGGCCGACACGGCGATGCTGCTCGCGGTCGTCTGCTCCAGCGCGCTCGGCAGTTTCGTGCACGCGGCCACCTCGTTCGCGACGTACGTCGGCAACCGGCGGCTGTACGCGAGCTGGCTGTGGTGGTACCTGCTGCGGGCCGGCATCGGGGTCGCGCTCGCGCTGCTGGTCTACTTCCTGCTGCGCGGCGGCCTGTTCACGGGCAGCTCCGGTCCCGCGGCCACCAACCCGTACGGTTTCGCCGGGATCGCGGGCCTGTGCGGGCTGTTCTCCAAACAGGCCACGGACAAGCTCCGCGAGGTCTGCGACACGATCCTCAGCACCCGCACCGACGGCGACCGCGACCGCCAGGACAAGCTGGAGACGCCGGCCGCCCACCCGCAGTAGGGGCCGGGGTGAGCCCGCTCCGGGTGGGTGCGGCGGTCAGGCCGGCGTTCTGAGCAGCTGGTTCAGCGAGCGGCCGAAGACCGAGCGGCACGCCGTGCGCAGGACGGGATCGGCGAGGGCGGGCAGGAAGCGCACGCGCAGTTCCTCGCGCCACACCACCCGGGTACGCCCGCCGGGGCCCGGGTGGGTCTCGAGTTCCGCCCAGCCGAGGACGACGCGGCCGCGTTTCTCCATCCGGCACAGGCCGGGGGCGTCGTCCGTCGGCGGCTGCCAGGCGGTGACCTCCATCGGGTCGGCGAAGCCGAGCGGCCCGAGCCCTGTGCGGGCGACGATCACCGTGCCCGGCCCGGTCGGCCCGGCGGGGACCGCGCCGACCCGGGTCAGCGGCACCGAGGCGCCGTGCCGGGGCCAGTCGGTGAGCCGGCGCCAGGCCTCCGGCTGCGGAAGCGGCACCGTACGTTCGAGGCGGAAGTGGACCACGTCAGGATCCTAGAGAACCCGACCGGTCCGGCGGCCGCTCACCGGGCCGCTCACTCTTTCGCGTCCGGGGTGCGGCAGGCCGCGTGGCCTCAGGGCCGGTACGCGTGACCTCACGGCGGCACGCGTGGCCTCAGGGCCGGTACACCCTTCCCGGCTCCGCCTTTCCGGGGGCGAGGAGCTGGGGCACCGTCACGAAGACATAGCCGCGTTCCTTGAGGGCGTCGATGATGCCGGGGACCGCGGGGACGGTGCCGGGGTAGATGTCGTGCAGCAGGATGATGCCGTCGCGGGACGCCTGGTCGAGCACGCGCTTCTGGATGAGCGCCGAGTCGTTCGTCGTGTAGTCCTTCGCGGTGACGCTCCACAGGATCTCCGCGAGGCCCATCTCCTCGGAGATCCTGTTCACCGTGTCGTTGGTGCGGCCCTGCGGCGGACGCATCAGCGTGGGCCGGTGTCCGGTGAGCTTCTCTATCGCGTCGTTGGGGCGCTTGAGTTCGTCACGTATCTCGTCCGGCGTGATCTCGGTCAGGATCTTGTGGTCCCAGGTGTGGCTGGCCACCTCGTGGCCCTCGGCCGCCATCCGCTTGACCAGCTCGGGGTACTTCTCGATGTGCCGCTCGCCGAGCAGGAAGAACGTCGCCGGCACCTGCTTCTGCTTCAGGATGTCCAGCAGCCGCGCGGAGTTCTCGCTGGGCCCGGCGTCGAAGGTGAGCGCGATGCACTTGGCCTGGCGGCAGTCGACGGTGCCGTACCGCGCCGCCTGGACGGTGGCCGCCGGGTGGGCGCGGGCGTCGCTCGGCGCCGTGGTGTCCAGGCGCGTGCAGCCGCTCAGCGCCAGCGTCACGGAGACGGCGGCCGAAAGGATCGCCGCGGCCCGGAACGCGTTCCCCGTTCTTGGCATCTTCCTGGTCAGTGAAGGCATGGAGCGACTATACATAGCGTGTATACGCAGGGTGTATAGTCCCTGATCGGTACCCGATTCCATGTATGTGACGGTGCTCACCGGTTACTCGCGCGGACACGCAAGTGAAAGGCGAGAGGGAGGAGAGCCCCGTGAGCACACACCCCTGGCGCCGGGTGCTGGTCACCGGTGGAGCCGGCTTCGTCGGGTCCCATCTGTGCGGCCGGCTGCTGGACGGCGGCTGCGAGATCGTCTGCCTGGACAATCTCGCCACCGGCTCCCGGGCCAACGTGGCCGAGCTGAACACCCGCCCGGGCTTCCGCTTCGTCCGCGGCGACGCCACCGACCCCGCCGCCTGGCAGGCCCTGCCCGGCCGCTTCGACCTGGTGCTGCACTTCGCCTGCCCGGCCTCCCCGGCCGACTATCTGCGGCTGCCCCTGGAGACCCTCGACGTCGGCTCCACCGGCACCCGCCTCGCCCTGGAGCGCGCCCACGCCGACGGCGCCCGCTTCCTGCTCGCCTCCACCTCCGAGGTCTACGGCGACCCGCTGCAGCACCCCCAGCGCGAGACCTACTGGGGCAACGTCAACCCCAACGGGCCGCGCAGCGTCTACGACGAGTCCAAGCGCTTCGCCGAGGCCCTGGTCACCGCCCACCGCGGCATCCACGGCACCGACACCGCCATCGTGCGGATCTTCAACACCTACGGCCCCCGTATGCGCACCGGCGACGGCCGCGCCGTCCCGACCTTCATCGCGCAGGCCCTGGACGGCATGCCGCTCACCGTGGCCGGCGACGGCGGTCAGACCCGTTCGCTGTGCTACGTCGACGACACGGTCGCCGGCGTCCTCGCCCTCGCCGCCTCCGGCGAGCCCGGCCCCGTCAACATCGGCGGCGCCGACGAGATCACCATGCTGGAGCTGGCCCGCCGCATCATCGACCTTGCCGGCTCCGCCTCCCGCGTCCGCTTCGTCGAGCGTCCGGTCGACGACCCCTGCCGCCGTCGCCCCGACACCCGGCTCGCCCGTGAGCTGCTGGGCTGGCAGCCCCAGGTCGACTGGACCGAGGGCCTGAAGCGCACCATTGGCTGGTTCTCGCGCTCCGTGGCCGCCTGAGCCGCTCCACGCGGGGTCGATTTGTCCTGACTCATGGTGAAAAATCAGCGAATTTCGGTCGCAGTTGTCTCCAAGTGTTTGAGTCAGCTGCCCCGCGGCACCCGCACAGCCCCAGAGCCCCCGACCGCCTCCCGGGACGGAGCAAGCCCCATGCGCATCCTTGGAATCAACGCCCTGTTCCACGACCCGGCCGCCGCTCTGGTCGTGGACGGGCGCACCGTCGCCGCCGCCGAGGAAGAGCGTTTCAGCCGCCGCAAGCACGGCAAGCGGCCCCTGCCGTTCTCCGCCTGGGAACTGCCCGAGCTGTCGGCGCGCTGGTGCCTGGAGCATGCCGGGCTGCGGCCGGAGGAGCTGGACGCCGTCACGTACTCCTTCGACCCGAAGCTCGCCCGGCCCGCCGTCGACATGGGCCTGGACGACCCCTGGGACCCGCTGCGCCTGGAGTACGCCCGGCGCGCCCCCGAGTTCCTCGCCGAGGCCCTGCCCGGCCTGGACCCCGAGCGGGTCGTCTTCGTCCCGCACCACGTGGCGCACGCCGCCTCCGCCGGGCCCGCCTCACCGCACCCCGACAGCGCCGTCCTCGTCCTGGACGGCCGCGGCGAATCCGCCTCCCACCTGGCCGGACGCTTCGACGACGGCAAGCTCGACACCTTGCACACCCAGGCCCTGCCCCACTCCCTCGGCCTCGTCTACGAGGAGCTGACCGCGCACCTGGGCTTCCTGCGCTCCAGCGACGAGTTCAAGGTCATGGCCCTAGCCTCCTACGGCACACCCCGCTTCCTCGACCGGCTCCGCGAGCACGTCCACGCCACCGGCGACGGCGGTTTCCGCGCCCACGGCGTCGACTGGACCGCCTTCGCCCCCGCCCGCGCCAAGGACGAGCCGTGGACCCAGGACCACGCCGACCTCGCCGCCAGCGCCCAGGCCGTCCTGGAGGAGACCTTGCTGGAGCTGGTGCACTGGCTGCACCGCGAGGCCGGCGGCGAGGCCCTCACCATGGCCGGCGGCGTCGCCCTCAACTGCGTCGCCAACTCCAAGATCGCCCAGCGCGGGCCCTTCGACCACGTGTGGGTGCAGCCCGCCGCTGGAGACGCCGGCACCGCGCTGGGCGGCGCCCTCTTCCTCGCCGCGCAGGCCGAGGACACCGCCCCCATGCCCGGCGCCGACCTGGGCCGCGGCTGGAGCGACGAGGAGCTGCGCACCTGGCTGGAGACGGCCGGCGTGCCCTACGAGCGGCCCGACGACATCGCCGAGACGGTCGCCGGGGAACTCGCCCGGGACGGCGTCGTCGCCTGGTTCCAGGGCCGCAGCGAGTACGGCCCGCGCGCCCTCGGCCACCGCTCGCTGATGGCCCACCCCGGCCGCGCCGAGAACCTGGAGCGGCTCAACCACGTCAAGGGCCGCGAGGAGTTCCGCCCGGTCGCCCCCATGGTCCGCGCCGAACGCGCCGCCGACCTGTTCGACGGGCCGCTGCCCAGCCCCTACATGCTCTTCGTGCACGACGTGCACCCCGCCTGGCGCCACCGCATCCCCGCCGTCGTCCACGTCGACGGCACGGCCCGCATCCAGACCGTCGAGGAGCGCTCGGAACCGCTCGTCGCCCGCATGCTTGCTGCGTTCGAGCGCCGAACCGGACTTCCCGTCGTCGTCAACACCAGCCTCAACACCGCCGGCCGGCCCATGGTCGACGACCCGCGCGACGCGCTGGAGTGCTTCGGCTCTGCGCCCGTCGACCTGCTGGCGATCGGACCGTACGCGGTGCGGCGCGGCCGGGCCTTCGCGAAGGGACACGGCGCATGACCGCCTACGCCGTGGTGATCCCCAGCCTGGTGCGCGACACGCTCGCCGACTGCCTGGCCGCGCTCGCCGCCGCGACCGGGCCGCGCCCCGACGAGATCGTCGTCGTCGACGACCGGCCCGGCCCCGACCCGGACCCCGGGGCGCTGGACCACCCGCTCAGCGTCCTCGGCGACCTGCGCGAACGCACCCTGGTCGTGACCAGCGGCGGACGCGGACCGGCCGCCGCCCGCAACACCGGCACCCAGGCCGTCACCGCCCCCTGGGTGGCCTTCCTCGACGACGACGTCCAGGTCGGCCCGCACTGGTGCGACCAGCTGGTGCAGGACCTGGAGGAGGCCACCCCCGACACCGGCGCCGTCCAGGGCGTCATCGCCGTACCGCTGCCCGGGCACCGGCGGCCCACCGACTGGGAACGCGCCACCGCCGGCCTCGCGCAGGCCCGCTGGATCACCGCCGACATGGCCTACCGCACGGAGACCCTCAAGCAGGTCGGCGGCTTCGACGAACGCTTCCGGCGCGCCTTCCGCGAGGACGCCGACCTCGCCCTGCGGGTGCTCGACGCCGGCTGGCGCATCCGGCAGGGCCGGCGCACCACCCGGCACCCGGTGCGGCCCGCCGACCGCTGGGTGTCCCTGCGCGCCCAGCGCGGCAACGCCGACGATGCCCTGATGCGCGCGCTGCACGGGCCCGACTGGTGGCACCGGGCGCTCGCCCCGCGCGGCCGTATCCGCGGCCACATCGCCACCACCGCCGCCGGGCTGACCGCCGTCGGCTGCGCGCTCACCGGGCACCGGCAGGCCGCCGTCCTCGCCGCGCTGGGCTGGGCGGCCGGCACCGCCGAGTTCGCCTGGGCGCGCATCTCGCCCGGACCGCGCACCCGGCACGAGATCGACACCATGCTCGCCACCAGCGTGCTCATCCCGCCCGCGGCCACCTGGCACTGGCTGAACGGGCTGGTACGGCACCGCGGGGCCGCGCCCTGGCGGGAGGTGGCGCTGTGACGGCGATCCGCGCGGTGCTCTTCGACCGCGACGGCACCCTCGTCGAGGACGTGCCCTACAACGGCGACCCCGACCGGGTGCGCCCGATGCCCGGCGCCCGCGAGGCCGTCGAGCTGCTGCGCGCCCACGGCATCCGCACCGGCGTCGTCACCAACCAGTCCGGTGTCGCCCGCGGCCTGATCAGCGAGGCCGACGTGCGCCGCGTCAACGAGCGCGTGGACGAACTCCTCGGCCCCTTCGACGTGTTCGCCTTCTGCCCGCACGGCCCCGACGACGGCTGCCACTGCCGCAAGCCGCGGCCCGGCATGATCCTGTGGGCCGCGGGGAGGCTGTGCACGCCCCCCGGACGCCTCGCCGTCGTCGGCGACATCGGCGCCGACGTCGAGGCCGCCCGCCGGGCCGGCGCCCACGGCATCCTCGTCCCCACCCCGGTCACCCGCCCCGAGGAGACGGCGAGCGCCCCACACGTCGCGCCCAACCTCCGCACAGCCGTGCGCGCCCTCCTCGACGGCCCGCCCCGCGGCCGGGTCCTGGTCGACGAGCGGCCCGTCGCCCACGCGTACCGGGAGGCGCGATGAGAGCCCTCGTCACCCGCCTCGACAGCTTCGGCGACGTCCTGCTCGCCGGGCCCGCGATCCGCGCCGTCGCCGCCCGCGCCGACCACGTCACCCTGCTGTGCGGGCCGCTCGGCGAGCCCGCCGCCCGCATGCTGCCCGGCGTCGACGAGGTCGTCGTCTGGGACGCTCCCTGGGCCGGGTTCGACCCGCCGCCCGTGCGCCGCGCCGACATCGACGCGCTCATCGAGGCCCTGGACGCCGACACCGGGCTGATCCTGACCTCCTTCCACCAGTCGCCGCTGCCCACCGCGTTCCTGCTGCGCCTGGCCGGGGTGCGGCGTCTCGCCGCCGACAGCGTGGACCACCCCGGCTCCCTGCTCGACGTACGCCACCAGCGCGCCCCGCACGCCCACGAGGCGGAGGCCGCCCTCGACCTCGCCGAGGCGGCGGGCTTCCCACGCGTCGACGACGGACGCCTCGCCGTCCAGCCCCCGCCCGACACCCGCGAACTGACCGGCGAGGGCCCCTACGTCGTCCTGCACCCCGGCGCCAGCGTCCCCGCCCGCGCCTGGAGCCCCGGCCGCTGCGCCGAGACCGTGCGCGAACTCACCGCCGCCGGACACCGCGTCGTCGTCACCGGCGGCCGCGGCGAGCGGGAACTGACCGCACACGTCGCCGGGGACGGCGGCCTCGACCTCGGCGGCCGTACCGACGCCCCGACGCTCGCCGGCGTCCTCGCCCGGGCCGCCGCCGTCGTCACCGGCAACACCGGCCCCGCGCACCTCGCCGCCGCCGTCTCCACCCCCGTCGTCTCCCTGTTCGCCCCCGTCGTCCCGGCCGAACGCTGGCGCCCCTACGGCGTGCCGTACGTGCTGCTCGGCGACCAGAGCGCGCCCTGCGCAGCCAGCCGGGCCCGCACCTGCCCCGTCCCCGGCCACCCGTGCCTTCAGTCCGTGACCGCCCACGACGTGGTCGCCGCAGTGGAGAAGGTGATGCAGGCATGAGGATCCTCATCTGGCACGTGCACGGCTCCTGGACCACCTCCTTCGTCCAGGGACCGCACACCTGCCTCGTCCCGGTCACCCCCGACCGCGGTCCCGACGGCCTCGGCCGCGCCCGCACCTTCGACTGGCCCGACCGCGTCCTCGAGGTCCCGCCCGAGCGGCTGCGCGAGGAGGAGATCGACCTCGTCGTCCTGCAACGCCCGCACGAACTCGCCCTCGTCGACGAGTGGCTCGGCCGCCGCCCGCCGATGGTCTACCTGGAGCACAACGCCCCGCACGGCGACGTGCCCGACACCCGGCACCCGATGGCCGGCCAGTCGGCGATCCCGGTCGTGCACGTCACCCACTTCAACCGGCTGATGTGGGACAACGGCCGGGCCCCCACCGCCGTCATCGAGCACGGCATCGTCGACCCGGGCCCGCTGTGGACCGGGGAGGTGCCGCACGCCGCCGTCGTCGTCAACGAGCCCGTACGACGCGGCCGTACCACCGGCACCGACCTGCTGCCGTTCTTCGCCGAGGCGGCCCCGCTGGACGTGTTCGGCATGAAGACCGACCGGCTCGCCCTGCCCGGCGTCGAGACCTTCGACCTGCCGCAGCGCGACCTGCACACGCAGATGGCGCGCCGCCGGCTCTACCTCCACCCGGTCCGCTGGACCTCCCTCGGCCTGTCGCTGCTGGAGGCGATGCACCTCGGGATGCCGGTCGTGGCGCTCGCCACGACCGAGGTGAGCGAGGCGGTGCCCGAGGGCGCCGGGGTGGTCTCCAACCGCATCGACGTACTCAAAGACGCCGTACGGGACTTCGTCGCCGACCCGCTGCACGCGCGCGCGGTCGGCGAGGGCGCACGCGCCGCGGTGCTCGCCCGGTACGGGCTGACCCGCTTCCTTGACGACTGGGAGCGGCTGCTGAAGGAGGTGACCCGATGAGGATCGCCATGGTGTCCGAGCACGCGAGCCCCCTCGCGGTGCTCGGCGGGGTCGACGCCGGTGGCCAGAACGTGTACGTGGCCGCTCTCAGCGAGGAGCTGGCGGCACGCGGACACGACGTCACCGTCTACACCCGGCGCGACTCCGGTGACCTGCCCGACCGGGTGACCATGCCCGGCGGCACCGTCGTCGAGCACGTGCCGGCCGGGCCGCCCCGGCCCGTCCCCAAGGACGAGCTGTTCCCGTACATGCCGGGCTTCGGCGCCCACCTGGCGCGCGCCTGGCAGCGCGAGCGGCCCGACGCCGTGCACGCCCACTTCTGGATGTCCGGCATGGCCGCCCGCATCGGCGCCCACCCCCACGGCGTCCCCGTCGTGCAGACCTTCCACGCCCTGGGCACCGTCAAGCGGCGCCACCAGGGCCGCCGCGACACCAGCCCCTTCGAACGCATCGGCATCGAGCGCCAGTTGGGCCGCACCTGCAGCCGCGTCCTGGCCACCTGCACCGACGAGGTGTACGAACTCGCCGACATGGGCGTCCTGCCGCAGCGGGTGTCCGTGGTGCCGTGCGGCGTGGACGCCGGCCACTTCCACCCCGGCGCCCGCGACCGCCGCCATGTGCCGCCGCGCGAACAGCGCCACCGGATCCTGTCCTGTGGCCGGCTCGTGCGCCGCAAGGGATACGACAAGGCGATCCGTGCCCTGACCCGCATCCCCGACACCGAACTGCTCATCGCCGGCGGCCCGCCGCCCGGACTGCTGGAGACCGACCCGGAGGCCGAGCGGCTGCGGAAGTGCGCCGAACGGGCCGGTGTCGCCGACCGGGTGCGGCTGCTCGGCGCCGTCGAGCCCGCGCACATGCCCGCCGTCATGGGCAGCGCCGACCTGGTGCTGTGCACGCCGGTGTACGAGCCGTTCGGCATCGTGCCGCTGGAGGCCATGGCCTGCGGCGTACCGGTCGTCGCCACCGACGTCGGCGGCCACAAGGACACCGTCGCCGACGGCGTCACCGGACGCCGGGTGCCGCCCGGCGACGCCTGGGCGGTCGCAGCGGCCGTACGGGACCTCCTCGGCGACGACGCCCTGCGCCGCCGCATGGGGGAGACCGGGCGGACACGCGTCCTGACCCGCTACACCTGGCACCGGGTCGCGGACGGCGTCGAACAGGTCTACCGCCAGGTCGCCGTCGCGCGCGGCCTGCGCACGGAGGTGGCGTGATGAGCGCCCCCGCACACGCCGGGGGCGGCGGCACGAACGCCCGCGCACACCCGAAGGGCGGCGGCACGAGCGCCCCCGTACACAGGAAAGGGGGCGGCATGAGCACTCACGCCCCGTCGCCGGTGGCCGCGCACTGCGACGAACTCCTCGACGCGCTCGCCCACTTCAAGGAGCGCTCCTGCCTCACCGAGCGGTGGGGCGAGCAGCTCGCCAAGGTGCTCGGCGGCGGCGGACGCCTCCTCGCCGCGGGCAACGGCGGCAGCGCCGCGCAGGCCCAGCACCTGACCGCCGAACTGGTCGGCCGCTACCGCGACGACCGGCCGCCGTTCTCCGCGATCGCCCTGCACGCCGACACCTCCGCCACGACCGCCATCGCCAACGACTACGGCGTGGACGAGGTGTTCGCCCGCCAGGTCCGCGCGCACGGCCGGCCCGGCGACGTGCTGATCCTGCTGTCCACGTCCGGCGCCAGCGCCAACCTGCTGTCGGCCGCCGACGCGGGCCGCGAGGCGGGCCTCAGCGTGTGGGCACTGACCGGCGCGGCCCCCAACCCGCTGATGGCGGGCAGCGACGAGGCGCTGTGCGCACCCGCCGCCTCCACGGCGACCGTCCAGGAACTCCACCTGGTCGCCGTGCACATGATCTGCCAGGCGTTCGACGCGGCAGTGGAGCGCATCCACGGGAGGTGACGGCATGGCGAGGATGACGACGCACGGCTCTTCCAAGTCCCCGCTCGTCGTGGTCGGCGACGCGCTGCTCGACCGCGACCTGACCGGCAGCGCCGACCGCCTGGCGCCCGACGCGCCGGTGCCGGTCGTCGCCGGCTGCGAGGAACGGATCCGGCCCGGCGGCGCCGCGCTCGCCGCCTGCCTCGCGGCCGCCGACGGCCGGCCCGTCACCCTCGTCACCGGCCTCGGCGACGACCCGGCGAGCGAGCGGCTGCGCGAACTCGTCGCCGGACGCGTGGAGTTGATCGCGCTGCCACTGACCGGTGCGTTGCCGGAGAAGACCCGTGTGCTGGCCGGCGGCCGCCCCGTGGTCCGCCTGGACCGCGGCGACGGACGGGTCCGCGCGGCCACCGACGAGGCCCGCGCCGCACTGCGGGCGGCACCCGCCGTGCTGGTGTCCGACTACGGCCGCGGCGCCGCCGACGCGCTGCGGGACGTGCTGACCGAACGCCCCCCGCTGGTCTGGGACCCGCATCCGCGCGGCGGCCCGCCGGTGCCGGGCACCCGGCTCGCCACCCCGGCCCGCTCCGAGGCGGAGGCCTTCGCCGAGCAGACCGGCACCGGCGCGGACCCGCGGGGCGGGGAGCTGCGGCAGGCCGCCGGGCGGGCCGCCGCGCTCGTACGGCACTGGCGGGTCGGCGCCGTCTCCGTGACCCTCGGCGTGCGCGGCGCGCTGCTGTCGTACGGCGACCACCCGCTGCTCGTGCCCGCACCCGCCGCCCACGACGGCGACCCGTGCGGCGCCGGCGACCGCTTCGCCGCCACGGCGGCCGGACTGCTCGCCGACGGCGCCCTGGTGGGCGAGGCCCTCCAGGGCGCCGTCGCCGCGGCGACCGCGTTCGTCGGGGCGGGAGGCGCCACCGCGATCGCTCCTCCGGCCCCCGCCGCGCCCGCCCCGCCACCCGGAGACGGCGCGTCCGGCGACCCCTTCGCCGTCGCGGCCCGCGTCCGCGCCTGCGGCGGGACCGTCGTCGCCGCCGGTGGCTGCTTCGACCTGCTGCACGCCGGGCACGTCGGCCTGCTCCAGGCCGCCCGGCGCATCGGCGACTGCCTCGTCGTGTGCGTCAACTCCGACGACTCCGTGCGCCGCCGCAAGGGCGACGGCCGCCCCGTCAACCCGCTCGCCGACCGGGTCCGTGTACTGCGCGCGCTGGGCTGCGTCGACGCGGTCGCCGTCTTCGACGAGGACACCCCCGAGCGGCTGCTCGCCGAACTGCGCCCCGACGTATGGGTCAAGGGCGGCGACTACACCGGCGCAGACCTGCCCGAGGCGGCGCTGCTGCGGGAGTGGGGCGGGCAGGCCGTTCTGCTGCCCTACCTCGACGGGCGTTCCTCCACCGCGCTGATCGCCCGTGCCGCGGAGGGCGCCCGGTGACCCGCCCCCGGCTGCTCGTCCTGCGCGCCCTCGGCCTCGGCGACCTGCTGGCCGGGGTGCCCGCGCTGCGCGCCCTGCGCAGCGGCTTCCCCGGCCACGAACTGATCCTCGCCGCCCCCGCCGCGCTGAGGCCTCTCGCCGACGCCACCGGAGCCGTCGACCGGCTGCTGCCCGCCGCCGCACCCGGCCGCGCCGTCCCGCGGGACATCGACTGGACCGGACCGCCGCCCGACCTCGCCGTCGACCTGCACGGCAACGGCCCGCCCAGCCGCGATGTGCTCAAGGCTCTCCACCCGCGCCGGTTGTGGGCCTTCGCCGGCCCCGACGGCCCGCCGTGGTGGGCCGAGGAGCACGAACGGGACCGCTGGTGCCGGTTCCTGGAGTTCCACGGCGTTCCCGCCGACCCCGCCGACCTGCGGCTGCCCGCACCGCCCGGACCGTCCCCGGCGCCGGACGCCGTCGTCCTGCACCCGGGCGCCGGGGCCCCCTCACGCTGCTGGCCGGTCGAGCGGTACGCCGCCGTCGCGGCCGCCCTGCGTGAACGCGGCCTGCGGGTCGTGGTCACCGGGGGAGAGGGCGAGGAGGACCTCGTCGCCCGGCTCGCCAAGGCGGCCCGGCTGCCCGACACCGACACCTTCGGCGGCGGCCTGCCCTTCGCCCGCCTGTCCGCCCTGGTCGCCGGCGCCCGCGCCGTGATCAGCGGTGACACCGGCATCGCACACCTCGCCGTCGCCCACGCCACGCGCACGGTGACCCTGTTCGGGCCCGTCGCGCCCAGCCGCTGGGGGCCTCCGGACGACCCGCGCCACCAGGTGCTGTGGCGCCCCGGCCCCGAGGAGGGCGACCCGCACGGCCGCCGGACCGACCCGGCGCTGCTGCGGATCACCCCCGACGACGTCCTGCGCGCCCACGACCGGCTGCCGTCATGACCGGTCTCGGCATCGTCATCGCCACCCGCGACCGCGCCGACCGCCTCGCCCGCACCCTGCGCCGGCTGACCGCCCTGCCGGAGCGGCCCGGGATCCTCGTGGTGGACAACGCCTCCCGCGACCACACCCGCGCCCTGATCGCCCGAGACTTCCCGCAGGTCGGCGTCCTCAGGCTGGCCGAGAACCGGGGCGCGCTCGCCCGCACCGAAGGCGTGCGCGCGCTGTCCACGCCGTACATCGCCTTCAGCGACGACGACTCGTGGTGGGAGCCGGGCGCCCTGGACGTCGCCGCGAAGCTGCTGGACGCCCATCCCCGCCTCGGCCTGCTCTCGGCGCGCACCCTTGTCGGCCCCGCCGCGGAGGAGGACCCGCTCAACGACCTCCTCGCCCGCTCCCCGCTGGGCCCCGCCGCCGACCTGCCCGGCGTCCAGGTGCTCGGCTTCCTCGCCTGCGCGAGCGTGGTGCGCCGCACCGCCTACCTGGACGCGGGCGGCTTCCATCCGGTGCTGTTCTTCGGGGGCGAGGAGACCGTGCTCGCCTACGACCTCGCCGCGCGCGGCTGGGGTGTCACCCACTGTCCCGACGTGGTCGCCCGCCACCACCCCGACCCGGCGTCGCCCCGCCCCGGCCGCCCGGCCGCCCAGCGCCGCAACGACGTCCTCACCGCCTGGCTGCGCCGCCCCGTGCCGCGCGCCCTGGCCCTGACCCGTGACCTCGCCGCCCAGGCCCGTCACGACCCGGTCGCCCGGCAGGCCCTGCGCGAGACCCTCGCCCGCCTGCCCGCCGCACTGCGCGCCCGCCGCCCCCTGCCGCCGCACCTGGAGCGTGCCGCCCGCACCCTCGACGGAGCTTGCCCATGACCGGCTCGCGCACCACCGTCGTCGTCATCACCCACAACCGGCGCGCCGAACTCCTGCGCACCCTCGGCCATCTGGCCGACCTGCCCGAGAAGCCACCGGTGACCGTGGTCGGCAACGCCTCCACCGACGGCACCGCCGACGCCGTCGCCGAGCGGCATCCGCGGGTACGGCTGCTGCGGCCCGGCGGCCCCCGATAGCTGCCCGGCCCGGCCCGGCGCTCGCTTCCTTCCTGGCGGCGGCGACCGTGCTGCGCACCGACGCCTTCCGCGCCGCGGGCGGCTTCCACCCGCGGCTGTGGCTGGGCGGCGAGGAGGAGCTGCTCGCCGCCGATCTCGCCGCGAGCGGCTGGTGGCGGACGTACGCCGACCATCCGACGATCCATCACCTGCCGTCCCGGGCCCGGGACGCCACCCTGCGGCGGGGGCGCGGCATCCGCACCACCCTGTGGTTCACCTGGCTGCGCCGGCCCGCCCGGCCCGCGCTGCGCCGCACCGTGCACCTCGCGCGCACGGTCCCCCGCGACACGGTGTCGCTGCGCGCCTTCGCCGAGGCCGCGCTGCCGTGGGTCCTGCGAGAGCGGCGGGTGCTGCCCGCGGAGATCGGGGCGCGGATGCGGCTGCTGGAGGAGACCCGGCGCCGGTCGAGGGCCCGGCGCCACGTGGGCTGAGCGCACTGCGGGGAGCGGGAGGGGGGCCGCCGTCGGGACGGCGGCCCCCCTCGCCGGTCCGGTCCGCCGGGCGACCGAGCCGGGTCACGGCGGACCGGGTGTCCTCATGGCTCCGTCCACCGGCACAGCAGCCGGAACACCGCGAACAGCGTCAGCGGCCAGACGAGGGCGAACGCCCAGATCACCGCGGGGTGCGAGGTGCTGATCCCGGTCACCATCAGCCCGACGGCCACCGCGAGCAGCGCGGCGACGGTCAGCGGACGCGGCCGCCAGGCGGCCAGCCGGGACGGCCAGGACGCCCGCCGCCGCTGGAGCGTGCGCAGCCGTCGCGTGAGCGCGCGATCGCGCCGCAGGTCGCGTTCCAGGTCGTCCAGTATCCGTTGTTCGTGGTCGGGGAGTCGGCCGATCGACACGGTGCCTCCAGGGGAAACGCCGGAGGGGGGTGCCCTTCGCGGGTGCCCCGCCCGCCGTACGGGCTAACCGGCGGCGCCGCCCCGCGGGGCGCCCGCCGGCCGGTCCACCGCGTGCGCACGCGGCGTGAGGCTTCCGGGCATGCGCGCCAGCACCGGGGAGGCACGACCCGGGCCGGCCGGAGCGGTGAGAAACGCCGGGAGCATCGCGGCCAGCAGCTGTCCGCAACGCCCGCTAGCGTGCGGTCCATGGCCAAGACGACGACGGCTCCCGTACTCGGCGCCCGTGCTCTGAACCGCGCGACCCTTCAGCGGCAACTGCTGCTGCACCGCTCGCCGCTGAACGCCCGGCAGGCCGTGTCCCACCTGCTCGGACTGCAGGCGCAGAACGTCAAGCCGCCCTACTACGCGCTCGCCGCCCGCCTCGACGGCTTCAGGCCCGAGCAGCTCTCCCGGCTCATGGAGGACCGCTCCGTCGCCCGGATCGTCACCCTGCGCTCGACGATCCACACGCACACCGCCGACGACTGCCTCACCCTGCGCCCCCTGGTCCAGCCCGCCCGCGAACGCGAGCTCACCGCCTTCCGCAAGGGATTGACGGGCGTCGACCTCGGCCGGCTCGCCGCGCTCGCCCGGGACCTCGTCGAAGAGCGGCCGCGCACCCTGAAGGAACTGCGCGAGGAGCTGCGCCCACACTGGCCGGACGCCGACCCGCAGGCCCTCGGTGTCGCCGCCCGCTGCACCCTGCCGCTCGTCCAGGTCACCCCGCGCGGGCTGTGGGGCGTGAGCGGGCAGGTGGCGCTCACCACCGCCGAGCACTGGCTGGGCCGGCCCACCGAGCCGCCCGCCGGCCCGGACGCGACCGTCCTGCGCTACCTCGCCGCCTTCGGCCCCGCCTCGGTCAAGGACATGCAGACCTGGGCGGGCCTCACCCGGCTGCGCGACGCCTTCGAACGGCTCAGGCCCCGGCTGCTCACCTTCCGTGACGAGCAGGGCGTGGAGCTGTTCGACCTGCCCGACGCGCCCCGCCCCGACCCGGACACGCCGGCCCCGCCCCGCTTCCTGCCCGAGTTCGACAACCTGCTGCTCTCCCACGCCGACCGCAGCCGCGTCGTCCCGCCCGAGCACCGGGGCCGCAGCTGGCAGGGCAACCAGGCCTACCGCACCCTGCTCGTCGACGGCTTCCTCGCGGGCCTGTGGGCGCTGGAGCGGGACGCCCTCGTCATCGAGCCGTTCACCGCCCTGAGCAAGGGGCGGCGTACGGAGATCACGGCCGAGGCGGAGCACCTGCTGGCGACGCTGCACCCGGACGCCTCGTACGACATCCGCTTCGGCACGGTACGGCGGTGACGGCGAGGCCCGCGGCAGGGCCCCGAGGACTCAGTCGGCCCGGCCCGTCACCGCCACGGTCAGCCCCCGGCCGATCACCGTGAACCCGCACCGCCGATCAGCGCCAGCCGCCGGTCCGAGCGCGCGAACCAGGCGCGGGCGGCCGACGCGGTCAACCCCCACAGGGTCTCGGTGACCAGGCCGATGGAGCGGGGAGGGGGCTTCACCGCCGGATACACCGTCACCGACCGCTCGCCCAGCGAGTCCACGCCCCCCCCGCGACGGCCACGACGAGCAGACAGGACCCGAGGACGTCGCCCAGCGCCGTCGCCAGCGCGGTGCGGCGCCCGTGGGCCGGCGCCCGCCCGACGACGAACAGCACGCCCGGCCCAGGAATCACGATCACCGGCAACGACATGACCGCGAAGGCGAGCACACGATCGTGCGGACACCATGGGCCGACCCCGCCCCAGGGCCGGTACGCCCTCGCGGGCATTGGATAGGGGGGCGGTGCGGGCTGCTCGTGGAAGCCCGCAACGCCCCCCTGGCAATCACCTGAGGGATACTCAGGAGTCTTCTGGGGTCATGAGCGCGTCATGACGTGACCTGTGCGGTCACGAGGCTGGAGAAGGTGGTCAGCCGGGTGTACACACCCGGGTAACCGGCCTCCGCGCAACCCTCCCCCCAGGAAGTGATCCCTGCCAGGACGCCCCCGATGAGCAGGGGACCGCCGCTGTCGCCCTGGCAGGTGTCCACGCCACCGGATGAGTACCCGGCGCACACCATGTCGCTCTGCACGAAGTCAGAGCCGTAGGAAGTCTTGCAGCTCGCGTCGGACACTACCGGGACCGTGGCGGTGCGCAGCTGGTTGGAGGAGCTGCCGTTCTCCGCGGTCGTGCCCCAGCCCAGGATGCGGGCCGTGGTGCCCGCCGCGTAGACCGAGGTGTCGGACGGCGCGACGTACTTCGCCGGCGCGTACGGCATCGGCGCCGACAGCGTCAGCACGGCCACGTCGTCGCCGTTGGAGGCGTCCGTGTAGTCCGGGTCGACCCAGATCCGGCTGACCCGGCCGACCGTGCCGTTGGTGCCGTTGAGGTAGGTGCGGCCGCCCACGACCCGCACGCTCGAGGTGGTCTCGCCGGCCATGCAGTGCGCGGCCGTGACCACCTTGGTCGGGGCGACGAGGGTGCCGCCGCAGAACTGGTTCTGCGAGGCGTCGGTGATCTGCATCATGAACGGGTACGCCGTCGTCGTGGTGGTCGTGCCGCCCACGACGGGCTGCGGGGCGGCGACGGCGGCGGGAGTGCTGAAGAGCGTTGCTGCGGAGGCGACGGCGACGGCCGCGGCGGTCCTGCCGACGGTCGATCTCGCACGGGTGAGCCCGAACATCAGTCTCCTCGGTGGGGTGGCCGGTGGGGGGTTTCGCACGGGTGTGTGGGGGACGCGGGACCGACCCCCGTGTGCCCGGGCGAGCGGCACGTCCCTCACGCTAGGACCCGCGCCACCGCCCTCCCAATGAGGGAACCCCCTAACGGAGTCGGGCAGGGAAAACCCTCGGTCGCCCCGTCGTTCACCCACCAGCGCAGTAAACCCGCGCGGGCCTCACTTCGCGTGACGCCCCGCCGCCAGCCGCACGATGTCCACCCGGGAGCGGATTCCCAGCTTCCGGTAGACCCGGGTCAGCGTCGCCTCCACCGTCTTGACGCTGATGAACAGCCGGGCCGCGATCTCCCGGTTGGTGGCGCCCTCCATGACCAGGCCCGCCACCTGACGCTCCATCGAGGCCAGCGAGTCCAGCGCGCTGTGCAGCCCGGCCGGCGCGGGCGCCGGCCGCTGGGCCGCCGCGGCGCCGGCGTCCTGGGCGGCCGCCTCCACCTGCCGCAGCCACGGCAGCGCACGGCAGCGTCTGAACAGCCGGGCCGCCTCGTCGTACGACGTCGGTCCCGGCCGCCCGGAGCGCAGCCGGGCCAGCGAGAACGCGGCCCGCGCTTCCTCCAGGCCGTATCCCAGCTTCGCCAGCCGGTCCTGAGCGGACGTCAGCTGGGCGAGCGCGGCCTCCGTGTCGCCCCGGGCCGCCCGCACCAGCGCCGCGGCCCGGTCCAGTACGGCGAGCACGCTCTCCCGGCGCAGCCGCAGCGCGTGCTCACGGGCGGTGTCGATGACCTCCTGCGCCTCGCCGACCTCGCCGATCCGCACCAGCGCCTCGGCGAGGTCGCCGTGCCAGCGGCCACGTGCCGGGTCGGTGATGCCGAGGCCCGCCTCCAGCTCCCGTACCCGGCGCAGCGACACCACGGCCCCGGGCGCGTCCCCCGCGACCAGCTGCGCGTGGCCGAGGGCGGCCAGCGCCCGCGAGAGGTACATCTGGTCGCCGTCCTCCTCGGCGTGCGCCGCGGCCTCCCGGGCCAGCGCCTCCGCGCGCTCCACGTCCCCGGCGGACGCCTCGGCGAGCGAGGCCAGCATCGCGGAGGCACCCTCACCGATCCCGGAGTCACGGGCCAGCCTGAGGCTCTCGCGGGCCAGATCCAGGGCCCGGCCGCAGTGCCCGGACAGCAACTCGGTCTCGGCCAGGGCGCGCAGGAAATGCACCTCGCTCTCGACCATGCCGCGCCGGCGCACCTCGCGCAGCAGCGCGCTGATCGTCGTACGGGCCTCCGGGAGCTGATCGCTCATCAGCAGCCAGCGGAAGCGGGCCGCGCCGGCGCCGTTGTGATGACACGCCACATACGGGTCCTGGGGTTCCTGCAACGCCCGCTTGACGGTCACCGGGGCGTTGGAGTGGCCCATCAGGGTCTCGGTGGACGCCTGGAAGGACAGCGCCATCAGCTCGGTGCGCCGGTTCCCGGCCCGCGCCGCCAGCTCCGCCGCGTGCGCGGCCTCCTGCCGGGCCTCGGCGAAGTCGCCCTCGACGACCAGGGCACGCCAGGCCAGCTGGTAGTGGACCAGGGCCAGCAGCCGGGGGTCGTCACCGGCGTCGGCCAGCGCCTGCGGGAAGACGGCGTCCACGTCACCGAGGGCCTGGCCGGCCGCCTCGATCACCACCATCCAGGCCCGCACCCGCTCGGCCGGCACGGTGGCCCGGGTGAGCACCTCGCGGGCGATGTCCCGGGCGAGGTCCACCTCTCCGGCCGTGATCGCGTCCTCCGCGGCCTGCAACCGTCGCTCGTCCGGATTGCCGTCGGCCGGCGTGTGCCGGGCGGCGAGCAGCCCCAGCGAGGCGGCCACCGACGGCGCCCCGCGGTCCCGGGCGAGCGCGGCGGCCTCCGCCAGCGACGCGGCGACGTCCGGGTCGGTGCCGATGGTGGCCAGCGCCAGATGCCGGGCCCGCTCGATCGGGTCCGAGGCGGCCGTGGACAGCGCGGCGTGCGCGGCGCGCCGCTCGTGGGCGGGCGCCTCCGCGTACAGCGCGGCGGAGATCAGCGGATGCGCGAACCGCACCGCCGGAGCCTCCGGCTCGGTCGTCAGCAGGCCCAGCTCGGCCGCCTGCGCGCACTCCGCCTCGGCGTGGTCGCGGCCGGCCGCGTGCAGCAGCGCGGCCGTCGGCCGGGCACCGGCGCTGGCCACCAGCAGGGTGCGCCGGGCCTCGTCGGACAGCAGGTCCAGCCGGCTGAGCACCAGGGCGCGCAGCGAGGTCGGCACCGGCAACGGCTCACCCGGCCGCGGCGGCGTCGGATTCTCGGCCAGCGCCCGGCCCAGCTCCAGGGCGAACAGCGGATTGCCGCCACTGGTGCGGTGGATGTCCCGCACCGTGGACCGCGGCAGCCCGCCGTACCCCCGGTGATCGAGCAGCGCGGACACCTGCGCACGGGTGAGCGGACCGAGCCGCACCGCCAGCGTGTCGGGCGGACACGCCCGCAGATACCGGTCGTACTCCTGGGCCTCGGTGCGCACCGCGCACAGCATGCGCACCGACGTGTCGCCGAGCCGCCGGGCGGCGAACCCGAGCAGCTCGGCGCTGGCGGAGTCCAGCCACTGGAAGTCGTCGGCCACCACCAGCACCGGCCCGTCCTCGGCCAGCGCCCGCAGCGCCGACAGCACGGCCAGCCGCAGCGCGAGACCGTCCCGCTGCAGGGTCGACTCGCCCCGCCCGGTCAGCGCCGACTCCAGAGCGGTGCGCTGCGCGCCGGGCAGCCGGTCGGCGATCCGGTCGAGGACCAGCCCGAACAGGTCCGCGAGGGCGAGGAAGGGCAGATGGGATTCGGACTCGGTGGCCGAGCAGCGCAAGACGGTGCCGGTCTGGAAGCAGTTTTCCGCGGCCAATGCCCGCAGCACGGTCGACTTTCCTATTCCGGCCGGCCCGTGCAGCAGCACGCTGCCTCCGGACGCGAGCCGCTCACGCGCCGCGCTGAACAGCTCCTCCCGGCCGATGACCAGGTCGGGGCGGCATCGGGCAGGCTCCTGGAAGTCCCGTCGCACGGTTACCGCTCCCCTCCGTGTGTCGTGTCCGGGCCAAATTCTAGGCAACCGCGCAGGAAATTCGGACGGACGATGTCGTGAGGGATATAACAACACCCTTGCGCAAACGAAAAATTCACAGCGCCGTCTGCCTGAATGACAACGCTGCCGCCCCCTCTTTCCCCTGCCCAGCCCCACCCACCGCCACACCGAGCCCGCCAGCGCCGCCCCCCGACGTCGGCGCACCGGCCCCCCGCGCGCCCCCCCGCGCGCCACGACGTCGGCGCACCCGCGTACGGCGGGAAGGGGCCGGGGTGGGGGGTGTCCGCCCGCAGCGTCCGGCACCGGCACAGGGCGCCGTATCGAGTGACGGGCGGCCGGACCGAGGACGG
>NZ_JBEZWX010000063.1:0-26656 GCF_040637635.1 Streptomyces sp. NPDC028635
CGAGACCATCTTGTTGATGACCTTGCGCATGCGCTCGGAGCCGCCCTCGGGGGCGAAGGTCAGACCGGAGCACGCGTGCCGGGACGCCCCTCACGGCGTCTTCCGCCTCGGGGGAGCACAATGCGACACGTGAGACACGGACTCCTGGAGCGGCTGGCGGTGCCCGCCGCCCTCCTCGCCGCCGTCGCGGGCGCCTTCGCCTACGTCGGCGCCGTCGACCCCAACGAGCCCGGCCACTACCCCGTGTGCCCCCTGCTGCGCCTCACCGGCGTCTACTGCCCCGGCTGCGGCGGGCTGCGCAGCGCGCACGCCGTCGCCCACGGCGACCTCATGGGCGCGCTGCACGACAACGCGGCGGCGGTCGTGGGCTATCTGGGGTTCGCGGCGCTGTGGACCGTCTGGGTGGTTCACGCGGTGCGCGGACGGCCCTTCCGGCCCGACCCCCGGCCCGCGCACCTGTGGACGCTGGGCGGGCTGCTGCTGGTCTTCACCGTTGTCCGGAACCTGCCGTTCGGCGGTTGGCTCCATCCGTGAGCGATCGGTGAATGTCCAGGTAGTGGGACCGGGATCCACCGGATGCGAAGTCATGGCCTTCGGGCGGATACCATCGCAGTGACCAATGATTCCCCCCTGGTCGCTGGAATGTGTCAACCGTCTGGAAGGGGGCCGCTCGCGTGAGTGTGCTCGACGAGATCATCGACGGAGTCCGTGCCGACCTCGCGGAGCGGCAGGCGCGCGTCAGCCTCGACGAGCTCAAGGAGCGCGCGGCGAAGGCCCCCGCGGCCAAGGACGGCGTGGCCGCGCTCAAGGGCGACGGCGTCAAGGTGATCTGCGAGGTCAAGCGGTCCAGCCCCTCCAAGGGCGCGCTGGCCGCGATCGCCGACCCGGCCGGCCTCGCCGCGGACTACGAGGCGGGCGGCGCGGCCGTCATCTCCGTCCTCACCGAGGAACGCCGCTTCGGCGGCTCGCTGGCCGACCTGGAGGCCGTCCGCGCCCGCGTGGACATCCCGGTGCTGCGCAAGGACTTCATCGTCACGTCGTACCAGCTCTGGGAGGCCCGGGCCTACGGCGCCGACCTCGCCCTGCTGATCGTCGCCGCCCTGGAGCAGCCGGCCCTGGAGTCGCTGATCGAGCGCGCCGTGTCCATCGGTCTCACCCCGCTGGTCGAGGTGCACGACGAGGACGAGGTGGAGCGGGCCGTGGACGCCGGCGCCAAGATCATCGGTGTCAACGCGCGCAACCTCAAGACGCTGGAGGTCGACCGCGGCACGTTCGAGCGCGTCGCCCCGGAGATCCCCGACCACCTGGTCAAGGTCGCCGAGTCCGGCGTCCGCGGCCCGCACGACCTGATCGCCTACGCCAACGCCGGCGCCGACGCCGTCCTCGTGGGCGAGTCCCTGGTCACCGGCAAGGACCCGAAGGCCGCGGTCGCCGACCTGGTCGCCGCCGGCGAGCACCCGGCGCTGCGCCACGGCCGCGGCTGAGGCACCGCTAGGCTTCCCACGATGACTCCGACGATCCCTGCGCCGACCACGGACCGGTACGCCCGCCTGGCGCGCGGCTGCCGCCCCCGTGGCTGCCGCGCGCCCGCACGCCGGGTCCACGGCCGCAGGGTCCGTTATGTCATCGGAGACGAACCCGGGCAGATCAACGGCCGTCGATGGCAGCGCGCCCTTTAGGGGCGCGGGACCGTGCTTGACATGCGGCTACCGCCGCGCGAGCGCGAGCGACCACACGCGGCTCGCAGCCGA
The DNA here is from genome assembly GCF_040637635.1 of Streptomyces sp. NPDC028635. NCBI lineage: Bacteria > Bacillati > Actinomycetota > Actinomycetes > Kitasatosporales > Streptomycetaceae > Streptomyces > Streptomyces sp. NPDC028635. The sequence continues at coordinate 1,752 of NZ_JBEZWX010000063.1, forward strand.
CGGACCACCCGAGCCCCCACGGCGATCAGTCACTTCCGAGAACACTCACCGTGAGGTTTCCGCATGCCCAGCGACTTCTTCATCCCCGACCCGCAGGGTCAGGTCCCCGACTCCGCAGGCTACTTCGGCGCATTCGGCGGCAAGTTCATCCCGGAGGCCCTCGTCGCCGCCGTGGACGAGGTGGCCGTCGAGTACGACAAGGCCAAGAACGACCCCGAGTTCGCCCGTGAGCTCGACGACCTCCTGGTCAACTACACCGGCCGCCCCTCCGCCCTGACGGAGGTCCCCCGCTTCGCCGAACACGCGGGCGGCGCCCGTGTGTTCCTCAAGCGTGAGGACCTCAACCACACCGGCTCGCACAAGATCAACAACGTGCTCGGCCAGGCCCTGCTCACCAAGCGCATGGGCAAGACCCGCGTGATCGCCGAGACCGGAGCCGGCCAGCACGGCGTCGCCACGGCCACCGCCTGCGCGCTGTTCGGCCTCGAGTGCACGATCTACATGGGTGAGATCGACACCCGCCGCCAGGCCCTCAACGTCGCCCGCATGCGCATGCTCGGCGCCGAGGTCGTGGCCGTGAAGTCCGGCAGCCGCACCCTGAAGGACGCCATCAACGAGGCGTTCCGCGACTGGGTCGCCAACGTCGACCACACCCACTACCTCTTCGGCACGGTCGCCGGCCCCCACCCCTTCCCGGCGATGGTCCGCGACTTCCACCGCGTCATCGGCGTGGAGGCACGCCGCCAGCTCCTGGAGCGGGCCGGCCGCCTGCCCGACGCCGCGATCGCCTGCGTCGGCGGCGGATCCAACGCCATCGGTCTCTTCCACGCCTTCATCCCCGACGAGGGCGTCCGCCTCATCGGCTGCGAGCCCGCCGGCCACGGCGTCGAGACCGGTGAGCACGCGGCCACCCTGACCGCGGGCGAGCCGGGCATCCTGCACGGCTCGCGCTCCTACGTCCTGCAGGACGAGGAGGGCCAGATCACCGAGCCGTACTCCATCTCGGCCGGTCTTGACTACCCCGGCATCGGTCCCGAGCACTCCTACCTCAAGGACTCCGGCCGCGGCGAGTACCGCGCGGTCACGGACGACGCCGCGATGCAGGCGCTGCGCCTGTTGTCGCGCACCGAGGGCGTCATCCCGGCCATCGAGAGCGCCCACGCCCTCGCCGGCGCCCTGGAGGTCGGCCGCGAGCTGGGCGAGGACGGCCTGATCGTGGTCAACCTGTCCGGCCGCGGCGACAAGGACATGGACACCGCCGCCCGCTACTTCGGGCTGTACGACACCGACGCGGAGGTCGCCGCGAACGAGGCCGACACGGCGGAGATCGAGGGGGACGCCAAGTGAGCGGGAACATTCAGCTGCTGACCGACACCCTGGCCGCCGCCAAGGCCGAGGGCCGCTCCGCGCTCATCGCCTACCTGCCGGCCGGGTTCCCGACCGTGGACGGCGGCATCGAGGCGATCAAGGCCGTCTTCGACGGCGGCGCCGACATCGTCGAGGTGGGCCTGCCGCACAGCGACCCCGTGCTCGACGGCCCGGTCATCCAGACCGCCGACGACATCGCCCTGCGCGGCGGCGTGAAGATCGCCGACGTGATGCGCACGGTGCGCGAGGCCCACCGGGCGACCGGCAAGCCGGTGCTGGTCATGACCTACTGGAACCCCATCGACCGCTACGGCGTCGAGCGCTTCACCGCCGAGCTGGCCGAGGCGGGCGGCGCGGGCTGCATCCTGCCCGACCTGCCGGTGCAGGAGTCGGCGCTGTGGCGCGAGCACGCCGACAAGCACGGACTCGCGACCGTGTTCGTCGTGGCGCCCAGCAGCAAGGACGCGCGGCTCGCGGAGATCACCGCGGCGGGCAGCGGCTTCGTCTACGCCGCCTCCCTCATGGGCGTCACCGGCACCCGTGAGTCCGTCGGCGCACAGGCCCAGGACCTGGTCGGACGCACTCGCGCGACCGGCGCCGGCCTGCCGGTGTGCGTCGGCCTCGGTGTCTCCAACCGCGCGCAGGCCGCCGAGGTGGCCGGCTTCGCCGACGGCGTGATCGTCGGCTCGGCCTTCGTCAAGCGGATGCTGGACGCGCCGGACGAGGCGGCCGGCCTGGAGGCGGTGCGCGCACTCGCCGGTGAGCTGGCGCTGGGCGTGCGCGGACAGGCATAGGCATCCGCGCGCCGACGGCGACGCAGGCATAACAGACAGGGACATTTCGTATCGGTCACTCGAACGGGTGGACCTGGGACCGGGGAGGCGCAATGCGCCTCCCCGGTTCGTTCTGGGGGTGTGAGCGAGAAGAACCGTGACGGAAAGCGCACTGCCAGGGAGCGGCTGGCGGTCGAGCGTGAGAAGCAGAAGACTGCCGAGAAGCGCAGGCGCACCCTGATCATCGGGGCCGGCGTGGTCTGCGTGCTCGGCCTGGCGGCGGTGATCGGCGTCGTCGCCGCGAACGCGGGCAAGGACAAGAGCTCCAGCAGCGCGGGGCCCGTGGTCGCGCCCTCGGGCGCGCAGGGCAAGGACGCCCTGGCCATCCCGGTCGGCAAGGACAGCGCCAAATCCACCCTCGTCGTCTGGGAGGACTTCCGCTGCCCGGCCTGCCAGGCCTTCGAGGCGGCGTACCGCCCCACGATCCACGAGCTCACCGGCGCCGGCCTGCTCAGAGGCGAGTACCACCTGGTCACCCTGATCGACGGAAACCTCGGCGGCAGCGGCTCCCGGCACGCCGCGAACGCCGCGGCCTGCGCCCAGGACGCGGGCAAGTTCACCGCGTACCACGACGTGCTGTACGAGAACCAGCCGAAGGAGACCGACGACGCCTTCGCCGAGGACAGCAAGCTGATCGAGCTGGCCGGCAAGGTCCCCGGGCTGGAGACGCCCGCCTTCGTCTCCTGTGTGCGGGACGGCAAGCACAACAGCTGGGTGGCGAAGTCCCACCAGGCGTTCCAGAAGGGCGGCTTCCAGGGCACCCCGACCGTGCTGCTCAACGGCAAGAACATCTACCAGGACCAGACGATGACCCCGGCGAAGCTGAAGCAGCTGGTCCAGGAGGCCGCCAAGGGCTGATGTCCCCCGCTGCCCGAGCCGGGCCCGGCGGCGTCTCACGGCGTTTTCTCACGGCCCCGTTACGGACCCGTAGCCAGGCGGCTTGCCGTCGCCCGGGTCCGGCACGGTAGCGTCGACCTTGCCATGGAACTTGCCTTCATTCCCAGCCCGTCGCGCGGGGTGCTGTACCTCGGACCCATTCCGCTGCGCGGCTACGCCTTCTGCATCATCATCGGTGTCTTCGTTGCCGTCTGGCTCGGCAACAAGCGCTGGATCGCCCGGGGCGGACGAGCCGGCACGGTCGCGGACATCGCGGTCTGGGCGGTGCCGTTCGGCCTGGTCGGCGGGCGTCTGTACCACGTGATCACGGACTACGAGCTGTACTTCAGCGCGGGCCGCGACTGGGTGGACGCCTTCAAGGTCTGGGAAGGCGGCCTCGGTATCTGGGGCGCGATCGCCCTGGGCGCGCTCGGCGCGTGGATCGGCTGCCGCCGCCGCGGCATCCCGATGCCGGCGTACGCCGACGCCGTCGCCCCCGGCATCGCCCTGGCCCAGGCGATCGGCCGCTGGGGCAACTGGTTCAACCAGGAGCTGTACGGCAAGCCGACCGATCTGCCCTGGGCGCTGAAGATCACCTCCTCCGCCGACGGGCGGGTTCCCGGCACCTACCACCCGACGTTCCTGTACGAGTCGCTGTGGTGCATCGGCGTCGCGCTGCTCGTCATCTGGGCCGACCGCCGCTTCAAGCTGGGCCACGGCCGCGCGTTCGCGCTCTATGTCGCCGCGTACTGCGTGGGCCGGTTCTGGACCGAGTACCTGCGCGTGGACGACGCGCACCACATCCTCGGCCTGCGGCTGAACAACTGGACCGCGCTGTTCGTCTTCCTGCTCGCGGTGCTCTACATGGTGCTGTCGGCGAAGAAGCACCCGGGCCGGGAGGCGATCGTCGAACCGGGTGCCGACGCCGCCGGCGCTTCGCAGACCGACACCGAGGCCGAGACCGGCATCGAGGCCGCGGGCGACACCAAGGCCCAGGACGGCGCCGAGGCCGCGAGCGACATGAAGGCCGACGGCGCCGCGACCGACGCCGGGCCCGAGGCCGCGACCGAGGAGCAGGTCCCGGTGGCCGACGAGACCAAGGACGAGGCGAAGGACGAGGCGGGGACCGCGACCAAGAAGTCGTGACACGTCACGTCGTACGACCGTGAGGGGTGCCCGGAGTCTTCCGGGCGCCCCTCGTCATGTCGGCGGCGGCCGTCGGCGGCGGCGGGCCAGGTCCAACGTGCGATGGGCCGCCGTCACCGCCGCCGCGTCGATGAAGCGGCCGTCGGGCAGCGCCTGCGCGCCCGGGCGGGCAGCCGCCGCCTCGATCACGGCCTCCGCGTCCTCGATCTCCGCCGCGGTCGGCAGATAGGCCCGCTCGATCACCGGGAGCTGGCGGGGATGGATCGCGGCGCGCCCCAGGAAGCCGAGGGCGCGGCCGTGGGCGCAGCTCGCGGCCAGGCCGTCCAGGTCGCGGATGTCGGGGTGCACGGACTGGGCGGGCGGTGGCAGCCCCGCCGCCCGCGCGGCGACCACCACCCGGGAGCGCGGCCAGTCCAGACCGGCGTCGTCCCGGATCCCCAGATCGCCCCGCAGATCGGCCTCGCCGAGCGCGATGCCGCGCACGGCGCCGTGCGCGGTCGCGATGGCGTGGGCGTACTCGATGCCGAGCGCCGACTCCAGCAGGGCGTACAGCGGTGGCACCCGGCCGCTCGCGGCCACCGTCCGCTCGGCGACCCGGACGATCTGCCCGGGCCCGCCGACCTTCGGCAGCCGCAGCCCCGCCACGCCCGGCAGACGGGCGAGGGCCCGCAGATCGGCCTCCGCGAGCGGGCCGTCCAAGGCGTTGATCCGCACATGCACCGGCACCGGTTGCGGGTCGGCGAGGAGGGCGGCGGTGGCGGCGCGGGCGTACTCCTTGCGGTCGGGGGCGACCGCGTCCTCCAGGTCGACCACCACCACGTCGGCCCCGCAGCCGAGCGCCTTGGCGACGACCCGCGGCCGGTCGCCGGGGGCGTAGAGCCAGGTGAGCGGGGCACCGGCGCGCGAACCAGCGGCCGACGGGGAAGCGGCCGGCGCGGAAGCGGCGGACGGGGTGTGCGGCGGGCTCGTCATACGGCGCCCTCCGCGCGCAGCGCGGCCACCTCGGCCGCGCTCAGGCCCAGCTCGGCGAGGACGGCGTCGGTGTCGGCGCCGTGCGGACGGCCGGCCCAGCGGACGGCACCCGGCGTGGCGGACAGCCGGAACAGGACGTTCTGCATGCGCAGCGGACCCAGCTCCGGATCGTCGACGGTGGTGATCGTGGACAGCGCCTGATACTGCGGGTCGGTCATCACCTCCCGTACGTCCTGCACGGGGGCGATCGCCGCCTCCGCCTTCTCGAAGGCGGCGAGGACGTCCTCGCGCGGGCGCGCGGCGATCCAGCGGCCGACGGCCTCGTCGAGCAGGTCGGCGTGGCGGGCGCGGCCGTCGCCGGTGGCGAACCACGGCTCGTCGATGAGCTCGGGGCGGCCCACCAGCTCCATGACCCGTTCGGCGACCGACTGGGCGGAGGTGGAGACCGCGACCCAGGTGCCGTCGGCGGTGCGGTAGGTGTTGCGCGGGGCGTTGTTGGCGGAGCGGTTGCCGGTGCGTTCCTGGACGTATCCGAGCTGGTCGTACCAGGTCGGGTGGGGGCCGAGGACGGTCAGGATCGGCTCGATGATCGCCATGTCGACGACCTGTCCGGCGCCGGTGCGCTCCCGGGCGGCCAGCGCGGCCATGACGGCGTAGGCGGTGGCGAGTCCGGCGATGGAGTCGGCCAGGCCGAACGGCGGCAGCGTGGGCGGGGTGTCCGGTTCGCCGGTGATCGCGGCGAAGCCGCTCATGGCCTCGGCGAGCGTGCCGAAGCCGGGCCGGTGGGCGTAGGGGCCGAACTGGCCGAAGGCGGTGACCCGGGCGAGGACCAGCCGCGGGTTGGCGGCGGACAGCTCGTCCCAGCCGAGGTCCCACTTCTCGAGCGTGCCGGGGCGGAAGTTCTCCACGATCACGTCGGCGCCGGCGGCCAGGCGCAGCAGGGTGGTGCGGCCGCCGGGGGTGGACAGGTCGAGGGTCAGGGTGCGCTTGTTGCGGCCGAGTACCTTCCACCACAGGCCGATCCCGTCCTTCGCGGGGCCGTGGCCGCGGGACGGGTCGGGTTTCGCCGGGTGCTCGACCTTGATCACCTCCGCGCCGAAGTCGCCCAGGAAGGTGGCCGCGAGGGGCCCGGCGAAGAGGGTGGCGAGGTCCAGCACGCGCAGACCGGTGAGCGGGGCCTCGGTCAGGGACGGGCTGCCTTCCGGGGCCTCGGTCGTGGGCGGGGTACCTCCCGGTGCGTCGGTCATGGACGGGATGCCTCCCGGTGGGTGAGGTGGGCGAGGGCGTCGAAGCCGATGCCGTCGAAGCCGCCGACGGTGGTCGCGAGCCGGTTCTTGAGCGGGGCCGTGAAGCGGTCGGGCAGCGCGGCGGGGGAACCGGCGAGCAGTCCGGCGACGCTGCCGGCCGTGGCACCGTTGGAGTCGGTGTCCAGGCCGCCCGAGACGGCACGGCAGATGGACCCGGCGAAGTCCCCGTCGGCGTGGGTGAGGGCGGCGGCGGTCAGCGCGGTGTTGGGCAGGGCGTGCACCCAGTGGTGGGTGGGCGAGTAGCGGGCGTGGAGCCGGTCGACGACGGTGTCGAAGTCCGCGTGCTCGTGGGCGAGTCGCACCGCGTGCCGGACCGCTTCCGCGAGCCGGGAGCCGGGCGGCACGACGGTCAGGCCGATACGCAGGCAGGCGTGGACGTCGTGTTCCCCGCTCGCCGCGGCGGCGAGGGTGGCCGCGACGAACATCGCCGCGTACACGCCGTTCGCGGTGTGGGTGAGGGTGGCGTCGCGGTGGGCCTGCTCGGCGGCCCCGGCCGGATCGCCGGGGTTCGTCCAGCCGTGGACGTCGGCGCGGATGACGGCGCCGATCCACTCGCGGAAGGGGTTGCGGTGGCGGGCGGTCTCCGGCGGCTCGAGGCCGAGCAGCAGGTTGCGCAGGGCGATGCGCTCGGCGGTGAAGACCCGGCCCGGCGGCAGCTCGTCGAGCCAGAGGGCGGCGACGTCGGCGGTGGTGAAGGCACGGCCGTGCCGCTGGAGCAACAGCAGGTTCAGCAAGGGAAAGTTGAGGTCGTCGTCCTCGGGCATGCCCTCGATGGTCTCGGCCAGCGAGGTGGCGGCCGAGCGGCGGTTCCACGGATGTGCCGCGAGCAGCTCGCCGGGGACACCGCGGGCGGTGAACCAGGTGCTCAGCGGCCAGTTGCCGACCGCCTGGGCGAGCGCGCGGATGCCGTCGAGCGGAAGCTTCTCGACGGGCTTGCCGAGCAGGCAGCCGGCGGCCCGGCCGAGCCAGGCGGCCTCCAGCCGTTCCGGGGAGAGGGGCGTGCGCGGCGCGGGAGCGGGCCAGTCGGGGCACAGGCGCTTGATGCGCTCCAGGCCGGTCGGCTCGTCCAGCCGGCTGGGCAGATCGGCGAGTTCGTCCAGCAGGTCCTCGGCGAGCCGGCGCAGATAGCGGGAGGCGTACCGCGGGGACGCCCCGGCCCGCTCCGGGGCGTCGGGACCGCCGGCCGCCCGCCAGCGCGCCGCGATCACCTTCGGCTCACGGCCGTCCAGGGCCGCCTGGCGCAGCTCGTGCCCGATGAGGTCCTCCGGCTGGACCCAGGTCACTCGGCGCATCCGGCGCCTCCGAGCCGCGCGAACGCCTCCTCGTGGGCGCGCCGGCGCGCCACGTCCCGCCGGAAGACCTCGCGGGCGACGCCGGTGAGGACGCGGGCCGGTTCCCACAGATCGAGGCGGCTGGCCTCGGCGACCGTCTTCGCCCAGTCCTCCGGGACCGGCGAGCCGAGGGCGCCGGCCAGCGCTCCCGCCATCGTCGCGATGGAGTCGCAGTCGCGGCCGTAGTTCACCGCGCCGAGCACGGCGTGCCGGTAGTCGCCGCGCGCCACGACCAACATGCCCAGGGCGACGGGCAGTTCCTCGATCGCGTGCAACCGGGACGGGCGGCGTGCGCCCAAGGAGGGCGAGCGGTAGTCGGGGCCCACGGTGTCGTAGGGGGTGACCGCCTCCCGCAGCGGGGCGAGCGCCGACTCGAAGTCGGTGCAGTGGGCGGCGACGTCGCACACCGCCTCGATGGCCGCCCGGGTGCCGTCCTTCGCCAGCTCCAGGCACGCGCGGACCACCGACTCCGGTGTGGCGCCCGGGGCGCAGGCCGCCGCCACGGCCGCGGCGAAGACACCGGCCGCCTCCCGGCCGTACGACGACTGGTGGGCGCCCGCGACGTCCAGCGCCTCGGCGTAAGCGCCCGCAGGGTGGGCCGCGTTGACCAGGCCGACGGGGGCCATGTACATCGCGGCCCCGCAGTTGACGACGTTGCCGACGCCGGCCTCGCGGGGGTCGACATGGCCGTAGTGCAGGCGGGTGACCAGCCATTTCTCCGCCAGGAAGATCCGTTGCAGGGGCAGCGCCTCCGCCTCCAGCTCCGGGATCCAGCGCGGGGTGGTCATCAGGTCGGGGACCAGGTGGTCGGCGACCGCGTACGCGTCGAGGTGGTCGCGGACGGTGGCGTAGACCCGGACGAGGGCATGGGTCATCAAGGTGTCGTCGGTGACGTGCCCGTCGCCCTTGTGGTACGGCGCGAGGGGGCGGGCGGTGCGCCAGGCGTCGCCGTGCCAGGGGCCGACGACGCCGTGGACACGGCCGCCGTGGCGTTCGGTGATCTGGTCGGGGGAGTAGCCCTCGACCGGGCCGCCGAGGGCGTCGCCGACGGCCGCGCCGACGAGGGCGCCGGTGATCCGGTCCCCCAGGGTCACCGCCCCCTGGCTTTCTTCTCCTTTGGGCGTCATGTGCCGAATCATCCTCCTGGCAGGGCCGGTTGCGCGGCTTCCAGCGACTCGGCGAGTTCCACGAGGTCGGTGCCGGTCAGGCGGGGCAGGGCGCAGCCGGTGAGGGTGCGGCAGGCGGCGCGCCAGGTCTCGGGGATCGCCTCGGCGCCGCCCAGCGCCCCGGTGAGCGCGCCGGTGAGGGCGGGGGCGGAGTCGGCGACCCGGGACAGGCAGGCGGCGGCGGGCACGGCGACGGAGATCCGGCCCTCTGCCGCGGTGGCCAGGGCGAGGGCGACCGGCACGGTCTCGGCGGCGGCGATGCCGTAGCTGTAGACGTGGTCGACGATCTGGTGCTCCAGCGGCGGGACCAGGGCGAAGGCGCTCTCGGCGGCACGGGCGAGGGTGAGCGCGTGCCGGGCGTTGCGGCCGATCTCGGTGTCCGGGGGGAGTTCGGTGAGGGCGGCGGTCACACAGGTGCCGGTGTCGGCGCCGGCGAGGGCGAGCGCGAGGGCCGCGGCCATCGCCCGGGCGCCGTGCACGCCGTCGCCGTCCTGGGTGTAGCGGGCGTCGAACTCGGCGAGGCCGGCGGCGGCGCGGGGGTCGCCGACGTGGGCGGCGGCCAGCACGCAGGCGCGCACGCAGGCGGCGTCGTCGAAGTAGTGCGGGTTGTCGTGGCCGGTCGCGGGCGGGCGCAGACCGGCGGCGAGGTTACCGAGGCCGGCGCGCACGGAGATGCGGGCGCGCAGGGGCAGGACGGCGGACTCGATCTCGGCGGCGCGCTCGGCCGCGACGGCGACCTCGGCGGCGACGGCGGTCCAGGTGAGGTCGATGGCGGTGCGCACCCGGCGTTCCCGGCTGAGGTCGCCGAGCGCGTGGTCGTCACCGGCCCGCAGCACCGCCTCGGCGGCGAACGCGGCCCACTCGGCGTCGTCGGAGGGGCCGAGGCGCAGCGGCTCGGGGGGCTGGTTGAGGGCGATCGGGACGGGGAGGGTGGTGGTGGCGTTGTCCTCGGCGAAGGTGTCCAGCTCGCGGGTGAGCCGCCGGGTCCACTGCGGCATGCGGGCGGCGCGGTGCCGCGCGGCGGGCCATCCGGCCGCGTCACCGGCGGCGAGCCCGAGGAGCAGCCCTTCGATACGGCGGGTCACGGCTTCACCTCGTCGTCCGGCTCCCCGGGATCCATCGCCGGCACGAGGGGGTTCGGCGCCCGGGATCCCCGGGGCGGAGCCCATCCGCCGGCTGGCTCGGCGGGGGGAGGAGCGGGCGCGGGCTCGTGCGCGGCCGGCTCGGCCGGGGGAGGAGCGGACGCGCGCGCCTCGTCCCGTCCCTCGTCGCGTACTCCGTCCCGTCCCTCGTCGCGTACGGCGGCGCGTGCCTGGTCACGTACCTCGTCCCACTCTTCGTCAGGCGCCGCGTTCGGCACGAAGTCCGGCACCACGACCCGCGCCGCCCACGCACCGCCCCCTGCTGCGGGCTCCGGGACCCTCCCGGACTCCGCAGCGCCATCGGCCTCTGCCGCCCTCTCAGCCTCTGCCGCCCGCCACGGCCTGGGCTGCTCCTCGTCCCCGCTCATCCCGGCGGAGTCCACCAGCAGATCCGCCACCTCCAGCACATGCCGCCCCTTCATCGCCGGCAGGCAGCTGCCGCGGGCCGGACCGATGGCCGCCGCCCAGTCGGCCGGGATCGCCGCCACTCCCTGCGTCGCACCGGCCAGGGCGCCGGCCACCGCGGCCGTCGTGTCCGCGTCACGGCCCATGTTCACCGCCGTGAGCACCGCGTCGCGGAAGTCGCCGTCGGCGGCCGCGTACGCGCCGAAGGCGAGGGCGACCGCCTCCGGGGCCAGGTCCGTCCACGGATAGCCGCCGATGACGACGGCCGTGCGGACGGCCCGTTCGCCACGGTGGGCGGCGATGACCGCGCGCCGCAGGGAGCGTGCCGTCCAGGAGTCGTCCGGTACGACGGTGAGCGCGGCCGCGACCACCGCCTCCGGTGCGGCGCCGCCCATCGCCGCCGCCACCCCGGCCGCGACCGCCTGGCCGCCGTAGATGCCCTCGCCCTCATGGCTGACCGAGCCGTCGATCGCGGCGAGCCGTGCCGCTTCCGCCGGGCGGCCCGCGGCGTGCACCCCGGAGACGGCCGCGCGCATGGCGAGTCCGTCGCTCCAGGCGTGCCGGTGCTGGGCGGAGATGGGCGCGGCGAGGCCCCGGCGCAGGTTCTCCAGCGTGCCGCGCTCGCTGAACCCCGCGCCGCGGAAGGGTCCCTCGGCGCGGTCGGCGATCCACTCGTGCCAGGCCGCTTCGACGTCGGCCGGGGTCAGCGCCGAGCCGTGCCGGGCGAGCAGCAGCCCGGAGAAGATCGTGTACTCGGTGTCGTCGGTGCCGGCCGGCTCGGTGGCCACGAAGCCGGTGATACGGCCCCAGCGGGCGCAGATCTCGGAGGGCTTGAGATTCTCCGCCGGCGCCCCGAGGGCGTCCCCGACGGCCAGGCCGAGCAGGGCGCCGCGGGCCCGCTCACGGATCGTGGCCATGGTGGCGTCACCTCCGGGGAGTCCCGTCGAGGGCGGGCGGCCCTCGACGCCAGATGTGCCACGGCGACCGTCCCGCCTCGCGCGTCCGCACCGGCTGTCACCCGGTCGGCGCGCACCGACGTCCCACGCCGCTGTCCTCGCCTGCCGGTCACCCCGCTCACCGAACCTCCGGGACCGGCGCCCGCCTCCGGCCTCCGGGCCGGCTGCCGTTCCGTCGGCGGCGTTCCCGGCCGCCCGCACGGGCTCTCGGCGTACCGGGTCGGGAGCCGGCCGATTCCAGGCGGGCGCCCCCTTGGCCGCCGGTATCGGCTTCCGGCCTCGGGGCCGGCCGCACCGGTCGCCGGGCACCCTGCTCGACCGCCGCCGCGGTCGACGGGTGGCGTCCCGGCCGACAGTCAGGTTGCCGCGCCGGGCGCCCCCGGCCGCCGTACCGGCTGCGACCTCTGGGGCGGCTGCCGTCCAGCCGGCGGCGCGGGCACGGCTCCCGGCTCGCCGGCCCGCCGCCACGGGTACCGCTCCGCGGCGGGCGTCCTCCGCCGTCGGTACCGGCTCCCGGAGTCCTGTCCGGCGGTCACTGGCGGTCACTTGGTCGCAGCCGCCGGGGGGCGTCCCCGGCCGCCGGTACCGGCCGCTGTCCCGTCGGTGGCGTCTCCGGCCGTCTAGGGGCCGTTGGCGTTCCGGGTCGGGCAGTCACCGGTTGGCGCGGGCGCCCGAGCCACCCGGACCGGCTCCCGGCGTCCCCGGCCGGCCCGTCGCGGGACGCCCCCGCTGGTAACCAGCGGCCCGGGCCGGCTGCCGTCCGCTCAGTCGGCGCCCCTGGCCGCCCGGCACAGGCTCCGCCGCCCGCCGACGGGCGCTCGCCCCCGGCCTCCGCGACCGGCGCTCGCCCCCCGGCCGCCGGAACCGGCGCGCCCGCCTCCGGCCCCCGCGACCGGCGGCCCGGCCCCCGCAACCGCCACCCCCGCCGACCCGTGGCCCGCCCCCGCCCGGAGGGCAAACGTGCAGGTTAGTGCAGCCTTTCCTTGCTGGCGGCGCGGGAATCCTGGGCGTAGATTCAGCGTTGTCGGAAATTGGAATCTGTCCAGACTTAGCTTTGCCTTAGCTTTCTTGGGGGACCCTCATGGCCATCATCGAGACCCGGGCGGCGCTGCACGAGGCGCACCGCGACAACCACACCCACCGTGACGTCAACGGAGGGTGGCTGCGGCCCGCCGTCTTCGGTGCCATGGACGGACTGGTCTCGAACCTGGCCCTGATGACCGGTGTCGCGGGCGGATCCGTCGGCCAGCACACGATCGTGCTGACCGGGCTCGCGGGCCTGGCCGCCGGTGCCTTCTCGATGGCGGCCGGCGAGTACACCTCGGTCGCCTCCCAGCGCGAGCTGGTCGAGGCCGAACTGGACATCGAGCGCCGCGAGCTGCGCAAGCACCCCGCCGACGAGGAGGCGGAGCTGGCCGCCCTGTACGCGGCGCGGGGCGTGGAGCCGGAGCTGGCCCGCGAGGTCGCCCGGCAGCTGTCGAAGGACCCGGAGCAGGCGCTGGAGATCCACGCCCGCGAGGAGCTGGGCATCGACCCGAGCGATCTGCCCTCGCCGCTGGTCGCCGCCGTGTCCTCGTTCGGCTCCTTCGCGCTGGGCGCCCTGCTGCCCGTCCTGCCGTATCTGCTCGGCGCCACCGCGCTGTGGCCGGCCGTCCTGCTCGCGCTGTTCGGGCTGTTCGCCTGCGGCGCGGTGGTCGCCAAGGTGACCGCGCGCAGCTGGTGGTACAGCGGTTTGCGCCAGCTTGTCCTGGGTGGCGCCGCGGCCGGTGTGACGTACGCCCTGGGCATCCTGTTCGGAACGGCCGTAGGATGACGCGGCTGGTACTTATGCAAGGGACTGCATAAGTTCTCCATTACCCGCTGGTTTCAGCTCTGTGACGGCGGGGCATGAGCCGTAAGCGCTGCGGGCAACGAGGCCCGCGGCACCCCATCGGGGCGAGCGACGACGCCCGCCCCGCCCCGGTCCGACGGACATCGATCTGTCCGCGTCGGCCCGCCCATACTTTCCGCCGCGGGATCGTCCACCCCCCGCCCGCGCACTCCCGCGGCGTCCGCATGCTGGAACGAAGTATCCGGTTCCCGAGAATCGCTCCATCATGTAACCTGCACGAAATTTTGAGATCACGCAGAGGGCCAACGTCGTCCCTCGGCACTTGCCACATGCCACTTGACGACGACGGGAGAGCCGATGCGTACGCCGCGCCAGCCGTCCCAGCACTCCACGAACGGCCAGAACTGGTCGTTCATGGATGCTCGCCCTGCTGCGCAGGGTATGTACGACCCCCGCAACGAGCGCGACGCCTGCGGCGTCGGCTTCGTCGCCACCCTCACCGGCGAGGCGTCCCACACGCTGGTCGAGCAGGCCCTGACGGTCCTGCGCAACCTGGAGCACCGCGGTGCCACCGGCTCCGAGCCCGACTCGGGCGACGGCGCGGGCATCCTCTCCCAGGTTCCCGACGCGTTCTTCCGCGAGGTGGCCGGATTCGAGCTGCCCGAGGCCGGTGCCTACGCCGTCGGCATCGCCTTCCTCCCCGAGGACGGCGCCGCCGGTGCCGTCTCGCAGATCGAGACGATCGCCGCCGACGAGGGCCTGACCGTCCTCGGCTGGCGCGAGGTCCCGGTCGCCCCGGAGCTGCTCGGCGCCACCGCCCGCTCCACCATGCCGGCCTTCCGCCAGCTCTTCGTCACCGACGGGGCCTCGAAGGACATCGCCCTGGACCGCAAGGCGTTCGTGCTGCGCAAGCGCGCCGAGCGCGAGGCGGGCGTCTACTTCCCGTCGCTGTCCGCGCGGACCATCGTCTACAAGGGCATGCTGACCACCGGCCAGCTCGAGCCGTTCTTCCCGGACCTGTCCGACCGCCGCTTCGCGTCCGCGATCGCGCTCGTCCACTCCCGCTTCTCCACGAACACCTTCCCGTCGTGGCCGCTCGCGCATCCCTACCGCTTCGTCGCCCACAACGGTGAGATCAACACCGTCAAGGGCAACCGCAACTGGATGCGCGCCCGCGAATCGCAGCTGGTCTCGGACCTGTTCGGCTCGTCCGGGAAGACCCTCGAGCGGATCTTCCCGGTCTGTACGCCCGATGCCTCTGACTCCGCGTCCTTCGACGAGGTGCTGGAGCTGCTGCACCTCGGCGGCCGTTCGCTGCCGCACTCGGTGCTGATGATGATCCCGGAGGCGTGGGAGAACCACGACTCCATGGACCCGGCCCGGCGCGCCTTCTACCAGTTCCACTCCACGATGATGGAGCCCTGGGACGGCCCCGCCTGCGTCACCTTCACCGACGGCACCCAGGTCGGCGCCGTACTCGACCGCAACGGCCTGCGCCCCGGCCGCTACTGGGTCACCGACGACGGCCTCGTCGTCCTCGGCTCCGAGGTAGGCGTCCTTGACATCGACCCGGCCAAGGTCGTCCGCAAGGGCCGCCTCCAGCCCGGCCGCATGTTCCTCGTCGACACCGCCGAGCACCGCATCGTCGAGGACGACGAGATCAAGGCGCAGCTCGCCGCGGAGAAGCCGTACGCCGAGTGGCTGGAGACCGGCGAGATCGAGCTGGGCGACCTGCCCGAGCGCGAGCACATCGTCCACACCCACGCCTCGGTCACCCGCCGCCAGCAGACCTTCGGTTACACCGAGGAGGAGCTGCGCGTCATCCTCGCCCCGATGGCCCGCGCCGGCGCCGAACCGATCGGCTCCATGGGCACCGACAGCCCGATTGCGGCCCTGTCCGAGCGCCCCCGCCTGCTCTTCGACTACTTCACCCAGCTCTTCGCGCAGGTCACCAACCCGCCGCTGGACGCGATCCGCGAGGAACTGGTCACCTCCCTGCGCTCCTCGCTGGGCCCCGAGGGCAACCTGCTGGAGCCGACGGCCGCCTCCTGCCGCTCGGTCACCCTGCCCTTCCCCGTGATCGACAACGACGAGCTGGCCAAGCTCATCCACATCAACGCCGACGGCGACATGCCCGGCTTCAAGGCCGCGACCCTCTCCGGCCTGTACCGGGTGCACGGCGGCGGCGAGGCGCTGGCCGCCCGCATCGAGGAGATCTGCGCCGAGGCCGACGCCGCCATAGAGAACGGCGCCCGCCTGATCGTCCTGTCCGACCGGCACTCCGACGCCGAGCACGCGCCGATCCCGTCGCTGCTGCTCACCTCGGCCGTCCACCACCACCTCATCCGCACCAAGCAGCGCACCCAGGTGGGCCTGCTGGTCGAGGCCGGCGACGTCCGCGAGGTCCACCACGTCGCCCTGCTCATCGGCTACGGCGCCGCAGCCGTCAACCCCTACCTGGCGATGGAGTCGGTGGAGGACCTGCTGCGCGCGGGCACCTTCCTGAACGGCCTGGAGCCCGAGAAGGCCATCAAGAACCTGATCTACGCCCTCGGCAAGGGCGTGCTGAAGGTCATGTCCAAGATGGGCATCTCCACCGTCGCCTCCTACCGCGGCGCCCAGGTCTTCGAGGCCGTCGGCCTGGACGAGGCCTTCGTCGAGAAGTACTTCAACGGCACCACCACCAAGATCGGCGGCGTCGGCATCGACGTCATCGCCAAGGAGGTCGCCGCCCGCCACGCCAAGGCCTACCCGGCCTCCGGCATCGCCCCGGCGCACCGCGCGCTGGAGATCGGCGGCGAGTACCAGTGGCGCCGCGAGGGCGAGCCGCACCTGTTCGACCCGGAGACGGTCTTCCGCCTCCAGCACTCCACGCGCACCGGCCGCTACGACATCTTCAAGAAGTACACGGACCGGGTGAACGAGCAGTCCGAGCGTCTGATGACGCTGCGCGGCCTGTTCGGCTTCAAGTCCGGCCGCGGCCCCATCCCGGTCGACGAGGTCGAGCCCGTCTCGGAGATCGTCAAGCGCTTCTCCACGGGCGCCATGTCGTACGGCTCCATCTCGCAGGAGGCGCACGAGACCCTCGCCATCGCCATGAACCAGCTGGGCGGCAAGTCCAACACCGGTGAGGGCGGCGAGGACCCGGAGCGCCTGTACGACCCGGCGCGCCGCTCGGCGATCAAGCAGGTCGCCTCCGGCCGCTTCGGCGTGACCTCCGAGTACCTGGTCAACGCGGACGACATCCAGATCAAGATGGCGCAGGGCGCCAAGCCCGGCGAGGGCGGCCAGCTGCCCGGCCACAAGGTCTACCCGTGGGTCGCCAAGACCCGTCACTCGACGCCGGGTGTCGGCCTGATCTCCCCGCCGCCGCACCACGACATCTACTCCATCGAGGACCTCGCCCAGCTGATCCACGACCTGAAGAACGCGAACCCGCAGGCGCGGATTCACGTCAAGCTGGTCTCCGAGGTCGGCGTCGGCACGGTCGCGGCGGGTGTGTCCAAGGCGCACGCGGACGTCGTGCTCATCTCCGGCCACGACGGCGGCACGGGCGCGTCGCCGCTGACCTCGCTGAAGCACGCCGGTGGCCCCTGGGAGCTCGGCCTCGCCGAGACCCAGCAGACCCTGCTGCTCAACGGCCTGCGCGACCGCATCGTCGTGCAGACCGACGGCCAGCTCAAGACCGGCCGTGACGTGGTCATCGCCGCGCTGCTGGGCGCCGAGGAGTTCGGTTTCGCGACCGCTCCGCTCGTCGTCTCCGGCTGCGTGATGATGCGCGTGTGCCACCTGGACACCTGCCCGGTCGGCATCGCCACCCAGAACCCCACCCTGCGCGACCGCTTCGCCGGCAAGGCCGAGCACGTGGTGAACTTCTTCCGGTTCATCGCGCAGGAGGTCCGCGAGCTGCTGGCCGAGCTGGGCTTCCGCTCCATCGAGGAGGCCGTCGGCCACGCCGAGGTGCTGGACGTCGAGCGCGCGGTGGACCACTGGAAGGCCCAGGGCCTGGACCTCGACCCGCTGTTCCACGTGCCCGAGCTGCCCGAGGGCGCGGTCCGCCACCAGGTGATCGCCCAGGACCACGGCCTGGAGAAGGCCCTCGACAACGAGCTGATCAAGCTGGCCGCGGACGCGCTGGCCGCCTCGGACGCGACGGACGCACAGCCGGTCCGCGCCCAGGTCGCCATCCGCAACATCAACCGCACGGTCGGCACCATGCTCGGCCACGAGGTGACGAAGAAGTTCGGCGGTGCGGGCCTGCCCGACGACACCATCGACATCACCTTCACCGGTTCCGCCGGGCAGTCCTTCGGCGCCTTCGTCCCGCGCGGTGTCACGCTGCGCCTGGAGGGCGACGCCAACGACTACGTCGGCAAGGGCCTGTCCGGCGGCCGGATCGTCGTCCGCCCGGACCGGGGCGCCGACCACCTCGCCGAGTACAGCGTCATCGCCGGCAACACCATCGGCTACGGTGCGACCGGCGGCGAGATGTTCCTGCGCGGCAAGACCGGCGAGCGCTTCTGCGTGCGCAACTCCGGCGCGCTGGTCGTCTCCGAGGGCGTGGGCGACCACGGCTGCGAGTACATGACCGGCGGTCACGCGGTCGTCCTCGGCGAGACGGGCCGCAACTTCGCGGCCGGTATGTCCGGCGGTATCGCCTACGTCATCGACCTGGACCGCGACAACGTCAACGCCGGCAACGCCGACGCGGTCGAGGCGCTGGACGAGACGGACAAGCAGTGGCTGCACGACGTCGTGCGCCGCCACCAGGAGGAGACCGGCTCCACCGTCGCCGCGAAGCTCCTGGCCGACTGGGACACCGCCGTCGAGCGCTTCAGCAAGATCATCCCCAGCACGTACAAGGCAGTGCTCGCCGCCAAGGACGCCGCCGAGCGAGCCGGTCTGTCGGAGACCGAGATCACCGAGAAGATGATGGAGGCGGCGATCAATGGCTGACCCGAAGGGCTTTCTGAACCACGGCCGCGAGGTCGCCAAGTCCCGTCCGGTGCCCGAGCGCGTCAAGGACTGGAACGAGGTCTACGTCCCCGGCTCCCTGCTGCCGATCATCTCCAAGCAGGCCAGCCGCTGCATGGACTGCGGCATCCCGTTCTGCCACAACGGCTGTCCGCTCGGGAACCTCATCCCCGAGTGGAACGACTACGCCTACCGCGAGGACTGGGGCGCCGCCTCCGAGCGCCTGCACGCGACCAACAACTTCCCGGAGTTCACCGGTCGCCTGTGCCCGGCGCCCTGTGAGTCGGCGTGCGTGCTCGGCATCAACCAGCCGCCGGTCACCATCAAGAACGTCGAGGTCTCGATCATCGACAAGGCGTGGGAGACCGGGGACGTCGCCCCGCAGATCCCCGAGCGCCTGTCCGGCAAGACCGTCGCCGTCGTCGGCTCGGGCCCCGCGGGCCTGGCCGCCGCCCAGCAGCTCACCCGGGCCGGCCACACCGTCGCCGTCTACGAGCGCGCGGACCGCGTCGGAGGCCTCCTGCGGTACGGCATCCCCGAGTTCAAGATGGAGAAGCGGCACATCAACCGCCGTATCGAGCAGATGCGCGCGGAGGGCACCCGCTTCCGCACCGGCATCGAGATCGGCCGCGACCTGAAGGCCACGGACCTGAAGAAGCGGTACGACGCGGTCGTGCTGGCCGTGGGCGCCACCACCGCCCGCGACCTGCCGGTGCCGGGCCGCGAGCTCAAGGGCATCTACCAGGCCATGGAGTACCTGCCCCTGGCGAACAAGGTGCAGGAGGGCGACTTCGTGGCGCCCCCGATCTCCGCCGAGGGCAAGCACGTCGTCGTCATCGGCGGCGGCGACACCGGCGCCGACTGCGTGGGCACCGCCCACCGCCAGGGCGCGGCCTCGGTCACGCAGCTGGAGATCATGCCCCGCCCGGGCGAGGAGCGGCACCCGACGAACCAGCCGTGGCCGACCTTCCCCATGCTGTACAAGGTCACCTCCGCGCACGAGGAGGGCGGCGACCGGGTCTACTCCGTCTCGACCACCCACTTCGAGGGCGACGAGGACGGCAATGTGCAGTGGCTGCACCTGAGCGAAGTCGAGTTCGTCGACGGCAAGTTGACCTCCAAGCCGGGCACCGAGCGCAAGATCCCGGCCCAGCTGGTCACCCTCGCGATGGGCTTCACCGGCACCGACCGGGACAACGGCCTGGTGGAGCAGTTCGGCCTGGACCTCGACGAACGCGGTAACATCGCCCGCGACGCCGACTTCCAGACGAACGTCCCCGGTGTCTTCGTCGCCGGTGACGCCGGCCGTGGCCAGTCCCTGATCGTGTGGGCGATCGCGGAAGGCCGCTCGGCCGCCCGCGGCGTCGACCGCTTCCTGACCGGAGCCAGCGACCTGCCGGCCCCGATCCGCCCGACGGACCGCGCCCTGGCGGTCTGAAGGCCCGGGTGACCCCGCGGGGTCACCCCCACTGACGTCCCGTACAACGGCGTGCGGAACACAGACGGCGCCTGCCCTGTCCCCGACCGGACCCTGGGCAGGCGCCGTCGCCTTCTCCGCGCGGCGCTACGGCACCCGGTACGACTCCCCGTACATCTCCCAGCTCAGCGGCGTGTCCAGGGTCAGGTTGCCGCTGTCCAGCCAGCGGCGCTGGGCCGTGTCGACGCGGGAGGTGTCCTGGGTGGTCCGGCGCTGTCTCATCGCCGCGCGGCGCACGTCCAGGAAGGCGGAGAGGTACGTCTTCTCCTCGCCCCCCTGCGCCGGGGTCTTCGCCTGCCGCATGGCGCGCTCACGCAGCACGTAGAAGCCGTCGGCGTCGATGCCCGGACCGTGGAGGACCATCGCGTCGTAGTAGACGAACTGGCCCAGCGTGCCCAGGCCGTCCAGCTTGGCCAGACGCACGGCGGGCTCGAAGTAGACCTCGTCGCGCTCGCGCTCCTGCGCCTGCCGGAACGCCGGGAGCTTCGCCTCCGCCTTCCACGCGGCCGGGAAACCCGGGTCGAGCCCCTCGTGGGAGCCGGTGCCGTCCACGGCCCGCAGCGCCGGGAGGTAGCGGGCCAGACCGTTGTCCGGGTGCTCCCGCGTGTAGCGCTCCACAAGGCCGAGCAGGTCGTGGGTGCCGGTGCAGAAACCGATGACACCGGCCGTGTAGCCGCAGCCGTCGCCGATGTCCTCGATGGAGCCGTAGGAGGTCCGCCAGTCGAGCGTGGAGTTCTCGGCGCTGGCCACGATCTGCTGCGCGAGTTCCTTCTTCGCGGGCGCGGCCAGCCCCGGCGGCGCGTCGGCCAGCACCTCCGCGTCCGGTGACCGCTGCCCGGGGCCCTGCTCCGCCCGGACCTTGGCGTCCTTGCGGGACTCCTGCGTGGCGGACGCGCCGGGGGCGGGCCCGCCGTCGTCCGCCGGGGTGAGGAAGAAGACCGCCGCCGCCGCGACGACGGGGAGGGCCGTGAACAGCAGACAGCCGGTGCGCTTCATGGTGTCGTCCCCGCCGCCCTCACGCCGTGACCGAGGTCAGCTCGGCGACCTTGCCCCACGCGCACAGCGCGAGCAGCGCCAGCACCGCCACACAGGCGGCCGCCTGCACCAGCGTGCGGTGGCGGTTGAGGGGCGCGTAGGCGTACGCCAGGCTCACCGCGCCGCCGGTGAGCAGACCGCCGAGGTGGCCCTGCCAGGACGTCAGACCGGCGGAGATCAGCATCCACAGCAGCAGCATGCCCATGAACCGGTTGACCTGCCCGAGGTCACCGCCCATGCGCCGGGCGAGGACGTAGTACGCCGCGCCCAGCCCGAAGATCGCGCCCGAGGCGCCCACCGACTCGGTCGCCGGGTCGGCGATGAGCAGTTCCAGCACCGAACCGCCGAGCGCGGACAGCAGGTACAGCGCCAGGTAGCGGACCCGGCCGAGCAGGACCTCCGCGACGCGGCCGATCTGCCACAGCGCGAGCATGTTCATCACGATGTGCGCGATCCCGAACGCGCCCTCGGTCGGCGGCAGATGCAGGAACGAGCCGGTCAGCAGTCGCTCCCACTCGCCGGCCACGACACCCTGGGCGTGGTAGTCCGCCGGGAAGCCGCTGTCGTAGACGTAGTAGCCGCCGTCCGGGCCGACCAGCCGGGCGCCGAGCATCGAGAACCGCTCGACGATCCCCGGCCGGACCAGCTCGCCGAGATAGGCGAGCACGTTCAGGCCGATCAGCACGCAGGTGAGGACCGGCGTCGCCGGGACCCGTCCGCCCACGACGGTGCGGGCCTGCCGCACCGAGCGCGCGCCCTCCTTCACGCACTCCACGCACTGGTGGCCGACCGCCGCCTCGCGCATGCAGTCCGGGCAGATGAACCTCTCGCAGCGGGTGCAGCGGACGTAGGACTCCACCTTGGGATGGCGGTAGCACGTGGTGACGGCGGACTCGGGTTCCACGCCGGCTCCTCACAGAGATGGGACGGACGGTGAGCCGGTGGGGACGGCGGCGAACAAAATAGCGAACGCCTGGGGGTGAGGGGTTGCCAGGGGCATGTGTGACGTACCCTCGGCAGCCGGAACCACGACTCCGAGGGGGGCAGCGCGTGGCCGCGATCAGTCTGACCAAGGTGCAGGAGAGCGCGCCGGCGCTCGTCAATCTCTACAAGAGCGCGGGGGTGTCGCTCACCAAGCACGGCCTGGACGGCCTCAGGGCGGCCGTGTACCTCGTCGTCGACTACTCGGGCTCGATGAAGCCCTATTACCAGGACGGCAGTGTGCAGGCGCTCGCCGACCGGGTGCTGGGCCTGTCCGCGCACCTCGACGACGACGGCGTCGTCCCGGTCGTCTTCTTCTCCACCGACGTCGACGCCGTCACCGACATCGCGCTCGCCGACCACCAGGGCCGCATCGACCGGATCGTGGCCGGGCTCGGCCACATGGGCAGGACGAGCTACCACCTGGCGATGGACGCCGTCATCGACCACTACCTGGACAGCGGCGCGAACCACCCCGCCCTGGTCGTCTTCCAGACCGACGGCGGCCCGATCAACAAGCTCGCCGCCGAACGCTATCTGTGCAAGGCGGCGCGGCTGCCGCTGTTCTGGCAGTTCGTCGGCTTCGGCGACCCGCACAGCAAGCAGTTCGACTTCCTGCGCAAGCTCGACGACCTCGCCGTACCGGACAAGCGGACGGTCGACAACGCCGGTTTCTTCCATGCCGGCACCGACCCGCGCACGGTGTCCGACGCCGAGCTGTACGACCGGCTGGTGGGGGAGTTCCCGCAGTGGCTCACGGCCGCCCGCGCGCAGGGCATCGTGCGCCCGGCCTGATCCCGCCCTCTTGGAGGGCATCGCCGTACGCGGTCAGGAACCGGTGAGGCGGGCCGCCGCCGCGCGCTGCCGCCGCGCCATCACCGTCAGGAACCGCACGACGGTGTCCAGCTCCTCGGTGCTGAACTCCTCGCACGCCTCGACGATGTCCCGGGCCCAGTCCTCGAAGAACGCGGCCAGCTCACCGACCCGGTCCGCGTCCAGCTCCACCAGCACCCTGCGCTTGTCCGTGGGGTGCTTGACGCGCCGGGCGAACCCCTTGGCCTCCAGGCGGTCCACCAGTCCGGTGACGGAGGCGGGGGCCAGCCCGGTCAGCCGGGCGAGGTCCTTGGCGGTGAGCGGGCCGTGCCGCTCCAGCAGGTCGAGGGTCTTCTCCTCGGTCGCGCTCAGCCCCTGCTTGGCGGCGATCGCCGAGTGGAACATCACCGTGACGCCACTGTGCTCACGGCCGACGGCCATGAGCCGTCCCAGGGTCTCCGCGCGCTTCTCGTCCGACATGCTCCCACCCTACTAAAAATTTAGTTCGCCCGAACGAATGACTTGCGATCACCCTTCACTCCCTGCAACTCTTTCGTTAGCCCGAACGAAATAAAAAGGGAGCCCCGCCATGCCCGAGTCCACGCCGAAAGCGACCCTCACCACACCCCCTCCACCCCCCGCCACCTCCGCACCGCACCCCCGCCGCTGGGCGGCGGCCGTCGTGATGATGACCGCCGCCCTGATGGACCTCCTCGACGTCACGATCGTCAACGTCGCCGTCCCGTCCATCGCCCGCGACCTGCACGCGTCGGCCGGCGATCTCCAGTGGCTGGTCTCGGCCTACCTGCTGGGCTTCGGCGCCACGCTGATCGTCTCCGGCCACCTCGGCGACCGCTACGGCCGCCGCGCCCTCTTCCTCACCGGCACCGCGGGCTTCGGCCTGGCGAGCCTGGCCTGCGGCATCGCCCAGTCACCGGGCCAGCTGATCGCCGCACGCGCCGTGCAGGGCGTCATGGCGGCCGTCCTCGTACCCCAGGTGATCGGCTCGTTCCGCACCCTGTTCACCGGCAAGGAGCGCGGCGCCGCCTTCGGGATGTACGGCGCGGTGTCCGGCTTCGCCTCCGCGGTGGGCCTGCTGCTGGGCGGACTGCTCACCGACGCCGACCTGTTCGGCTGGGGCTGGCGCTCGGTGTTCCTCGTCAACGTGCCGATCGCGGTGACGACGTTCATCGGCGGTCTGCTGCTGGTGCCGGCCACGAAGGAGCGCTCGGCCGGACGCCCCGACGTCTTCGGCAGCGTGCTCCTCGCGGCCGGCCTGGTGGCGATCGTGCTGCCGCTGGTCCAGGGCCGCGAGAACGGCTGGCCCCTGTGGGGCTGGCTGTGCCTGGCCGCGGGGGTGTGCGCGGTCGCGGCGCTGGCGCTCGTCGAGGGGCGCCGCCGCACGGCCCGCACCACCCCCCTCCTCCCGGCCCGCGCCTTCCGCCTCCCCGCGTTCTCCTTCGGCGTCCTCGTCCAACTCCTGTTCGCCGTCGGCATGCAGGGCTTCTTCCTGGTCTTCGCGATCTGGCTGCAGGCGGGCGAGCGGTACACCCCGATGCAGGCCGGGCTGGTGACGGTGGCCTTCTCGGCCGGCGGCTTCCTGACCGCGCCCGTCGCGGACTCCCTCGCCGTCACCTACGGCCGGGTGGTGCTGGGCGCGGGCGCGCTGATGATGGCCGGCGGCTTCGGCTGGGTCTGGGCAGCCGTCACGGACGCCTCTGGCACACACACGGGTGCGTGGCCGCTGACCCCGGGCCTGCTGGTGGCCGGCGCCGGCCTCGGCTTCCTCGTCGTGCCCCTGGTCAACGTGGTCCTGTCCGCCGTACCCGCCGACCTCGCGGGCGGCGCGTCCGGCATCTTCTCCACGGCCCAGCAGTTCGGGGGCGCGCTGGGGGCGGCGGCGATCGGCACGGTGTTCTTCGGCCACACCGCCCACGGCCTGACCCACGCCCTGACGACGGCGATGCCGTGGGTCACGGCGACATTCGTCGCCTGCGCAGCCCTCACGACCGCGCTGCCCCGCCGTGCGACGACCGCCGAGACCTGACCCGACGACGGGCTACGCGCCCCGGCGCAGGCCAGCCGCGACGGCGGCCCCGTGCGGGTACGTCGTGGCTGGTCGCGCAGTTCCCCGCGCCCCTAGGGGGTTGCAGTCGCCGTCGGCCTCGACCGACCGGCCGGCAGTCGCGTACGGCGGGAAGGGGACGGGGTGGGGGGTGTCCGCCCGCAGCGTCCGGCACCGGCGGTGGGCGCCGTATCAAGCGACGGCCGGCCGGACCGAGGACGGACACC